>NZGT01000028.1 GCA_002691025.1 Spirochaeta sp.
CACTGTGGTTAATGCCAGTCTGAATTGGGCCAGCATTGTTGGCATTGTGCTGGCTGTAGGTGGAGCAATGCTCTACTTCATGCGCAGTTTCAAGCCAGCTCTCGCCCGTGATTACGACGTGTTTTTCGCGGCGATCGGCTTGCTTTGCGGCGGAATTCTTTTCTTCCAGGGCTGGCGTCTCGACCCAATTCTTCAGTTTGGACAGTTCCTGTTGGCAGGAACCACCGTGTTTTTTGCCTACGAGAGCGTTCGTCTTCGTGGAATTTCAGCTGAACAGGCCAGACGCTCAGCTTATTTCGATGATGAACCTGAGGTCGGAAGCCCCGCTGGAGGTTTGCGCGGTGGGTATGACGATCACTACGAGCGATTCGACGAGCCCCAGCCGATTCGACGCAGGTTTGGCGGCCAAGGCCCGGATGAGGAAGAAAGACCTGAACAAGATTTTTATCGCCCACGTCGCACCTCAAGAGCTGCAATCCCTGAACAGGCAGCGAGTCGGAGCCGTCAGCGTTCCGATCTCGCCTCAGATTGGACAGACAGCAGCGAACGAGATCGACGCATGGCTCGATTCGGTCGCAGTGAGGACTCCGCACCGAGTGGCCCAAGTTTTGGAGAGCGCCGCAGCCAACGCCAGGATCAGCGCAGGGGGTCCAGGCCTACACCAGTTGCATCATCAAGACCTGAACCCTCATCCTTCGCCTCTGCTGGGGCAGCTGAATCAAGCCAACGCGTTCCAGGGTCAGCGCGTAGCGGTAGCGACCTAGATGGGAAACCTGGCATTCCTCAAGGCAGTCCTCTGAGACGCGAGTCCGAAGATGCGGCTTACTACCCAAGCACGCGTCAAACCGCCTCCACTCCTCCGGTGGGCAGACGCAATTCTACTCCTGAAGAAAGGCCTGCAACGGCTAGGGACACCAATCGCACCCCTCCCCGCAGTTCCCGCCCAAGGGATAACAGTTCTCGCTTCGACGACTGATCAGGCTGAGCATTCTCTCCCGTATGACCCGACGCCTCCTCTTGGTGCTTCTTGCACTGGGACTCGTCGCTTGTGAAGGACGTTCGACCCGAGCACCATCTGGCCTGCTTTCACCACACAAACAAGACCCTGCTCTCAGCGGAAATGGTCGATTGTTAGCCGTGATCGAAGACCAAAACGGACGACCGACCGTTCAGTTGCGCGACGTACAAGGAGGGGGCTCATTGCGTTTGCGCCATCTCTCACGTCATCAGCCCCACAGCTCACCGTCTTTGAGCTGGAACGGCCGTTATTTGGCCGTGATTACCCAACGCGGCAACCACAGGCTGGTCTTGATTGAAGACCGCCTTAGCGGCAAAGCCCACCCATTGCACTTGCCCTCCGGTCGAGATCCTGTTCGGGTCAGCCTGGCTCCGGATGCACGCAAGCTCGCCATTCAAACGGCAGATCAAGGACGTTGGCGCGTTGAAGTGATTGACCTGAGCGGATTGCTGGAACCCGACGGACCGGGAGGCCAGCGACGCAGCACACCCAGCGAAGCAAACCGATGAGAAAGGGATTCATCACATCGGCCCTACTGCTTTGTTTCGTCGTTTTGGGTTGCAGTCAAAATGGCATCCGTCCCATGTCCCGGGTCGGGGCATCGCTACGTCGCAGCGCCGCAAGCAGGCGCCTTCCATCGATGGGACAACGTTGGCTGGCGAGCCTCGCCAGTCGGAATGGAAGAGAGCGCGTGGAGCTGATTGACCTGAGCAACGACACACCGGTGCCCCTGAATGGGATTCATCAGGCCGACTCCCAGACCATCAGCCTCAGCGTGAGTGGGGATGGCCAGAGGATCGCCCTGATCCGCCAACGAGAAGAACGCACCGAGTTAATGCTCTATCGACGCAATGTCAGCGCTTTGCAACGACTCCCCATCAATCCGCCTGGTGTACCCCGTTCCGTAAGCCTGAATGGAAATGGTCGACTGCTCGCCGTTCAAGTGAGCCGCAGAGGCCGCTGGGATGTGGACTTAATTCGCCTCCCTTAGTCAGAACGTTGGCGTCTGCCGGGACGATGGCCACAGCCCAATCCTGATGGGGGTGGACTTCAACCGGAGCCCATACTGCGCTGCCTCGATGCAGGTGCAGGAGAACCGGTTAGCGGTGCTCGAGGAGAGATCGTGCTGATGGAGTCCGACGCCCGCGAGATGGCCTTAGTGGTGCGCTCCGCAGCGATCGCCCCGTGCACCGTGTGCCGTTGCCCACAAAGTGAACGCAACCCGGTTGATGATCCTGGCTGCCGACGGCCAACGCCGATTGCTAGTGGATCCCGGTTGCAAACGGGTGATCCGATCGCTCCGCAACCTGGAGTTCAGGCCCGGCCTATCTGTTCCCAATCCAGCCAGTGATCATGGCCATATGGTCGATGCGCTGGGCTACGCCTGAATCGCCATCAGCAAAGGGTTAACTCCGTGGAGGGTGGGCCCCAGTGGCTTCCGCTTCAGCTAATACCCGGCAGCGGAAACGCTCAGCCCTTGCAGAGGTTGAAGAGCAGATCCTCGAGAAAGACTGGTGTCCGGATTACAGGGAGCAGCAGCGGCTCGAGGCGTCCAATCACTCCCAGGTTGAGAACGAGATGGCCCGCTCGCGCTGCAGGCAATTGCTTGATGGGGGCCATGCTGCAATTTCATGGGCCGAGATTCTTGGCGAACGCTGAACAGGTTTACTTCGGCCGCCCCTTGAGGGCGCAGGTCTTACTATTGCCAATGGCTCCACGTCATGGAGGCCAATGCAGGTGAAGCATGTGATCAACAGGCTGGAACTGGCCTGAGGGTCACACCCTTGCAGTCCCTGCCTCCCCCCGTATCGCTGAGAAACGGTAGTGAGTCGTCGGAAGAGACGCTCAAATCTGCTTCAGGGAAATGCATTTCACATCTAGTGCTTTGCCTGATAAACCGACCTTCTTTGTTCGGTTTTAAGTAATGAATTGGATGCTCGGCAAATCTACACTCAAAAATCTAGGAAATCAACGACATGGCTTCCCGTACGGAATTAAAAGAGGACGCTCTCAAGTTGGCTGTGAGCATTCTTCAGTCGGCTAAGGACCCAGAGCACATTGTCAAACACAGCAAATACTTTGGAACTGCTTTTAAGTGGGATCTGCACAAGGAATCCGTATAGAAGTTTTTGGCCGATCCTCGTATTCAGTCTCTTGCTGAGGAGAGGTATGACGTGCCATGGCCTTCGTTTGATGAAATGAGTGAAATGCCGATGGGAAGTCTTGGATTCTGTTTTCAGAAGCGGATGCATCATCTTGGTGTTGATGTACTCCCAAAAGTAAATAAGCATGTGGAAAAAATTGTGAAAACCAGTGATCAAGAGGAGTATATGCTTCGCAGAATCAGGGGTACGCATGACATTCATCATTTAGTTCTTGGTGTTGACACTTCGGTGGCTGGAGAAGCGGCAGCAAGCGCTTATTACGCTGTTTCTCAACAGATGGCTGGCAGCATTGTGCCATTGGCCTCCTACATGACGCATAGTTTTATCAAGCCCGATGAACATCGTCAGATCTGGGCGGGCATGAGCTTTGGCACTCAAGTTGGTCTTGCGGGAGTTTTCTTGGAAGGGTGCCGCTGGGAAGAGGGATGGGAGCGCCCACTTGAAGTGTGGCGATCTGAACTTGGTCTATCTCCCTTGCTGGAGACATCTCCCTTTCAGGACGAGATCCATCGGTGGGAAGCACTTTCTCCTGGCTAATGCGCCTTCGGAACGATGTTGGAAATGGATCAATACTGAGCCAACGCTCTCATCTGGTCTAGGCATCGTTAACTTGAGCGATCGCTGGATTCCTGAGGTCTTTGAATCCAGCAGCAACATGGATGGCATCGGCTAGCCATCATTCATCGATTAATGTTCTGCCTTGAAGGTGTGATCATTGGCTGGATTCAATGGCTACTCAATCCGAGCAGTCTTTTCGATCACAACATTCAACCGCTAAAATTAAGTATTGACGGAGGCCTGCGATGACCATTCGAGCCAAGTTGCGTAATGATGCGATGAAGATGGCAGTCAGTATTTTGCAGTCGGCGAAGGATCCGAACAATCTTCATAAGACGCATGGCAAATATTTGTCGGTACCAGATCATTACGACCTAAAGCGGCAAGCTGACAACAGGCTTTTGGCCAATCCATTGCTGCAATCTCTGATTGATGAGAGATTTGCTGCTCCATGGCCATCTCTTGATGCAATGAGCAAAATGCCGAGGTGAAGCCTTGGTTTTTGTCTGCAAGCAAGGACCAATGGTCTTGGGATCGAGGAATTGGAATTTCCACCACCTTCCTCAGATTCAGCCGAAGATTATCTCAACAATCGAATCGCAATTACCCATGACATTCACCATGTCATTCTTGGTGTTCCGATCACGGTGGCTGGAGAGGCTGCGACGCATGCCTATTACAGTTGCACGCGTGAGGATCCTTTCTACATTAGTATTTTGGCTATGTGGTTGACCCATGGTTTGATGGCCCCGGAGGAGCATCGAACCATCTGGGAAGCCATCAATTTTGGCTCAAGGGTTGGGCTAAGGGGGTCCGTTTCTTGATGCTTGCCGCTGGGAAGAGGGATGGGAGCGACCTTTAGCTGAATGGCGGTATGAGCTGGGCCTTACTTCTTTACTGGAGACCTCTCCTTTTCAGGATGAAATACATCGGCGGGAAACTCTTTCTTCTTGAAAAATCAACACTAATGCTTCGAGCAATGAAGCCTCTATGCTCTATGCCGATAAGGCTACCATCTGGCAGCCAAGCAATCCACGACGCAGCCGGACTGCAGCTGGGTCAACACCTGACCAAGACCTGCAAGCTCTGGCCACCCACCTAGCAAAGCACTTTCGGTTGGGCACCTGAGATGGGGTGAGTCAGGCAAGCCCCAACAGATCTTTCTGCGGGGCAGTCCTGGTCCTGGACGGGATCTAGAAAAACCTAACGAATGGTTCTAAACATTGCTCTATCAAATTCGTGCAGCGATTGAAGTTTGCATGAAGACAAAAGGCGAAGTCCCTCAACCTTCCGCGGGCTTCTATCTCGCGAAAGATTGATGGTTGTGGGACTGTTGACCCCGTCCAAAGAGTCACCTCAATATTTTTATACCTGCTTGGGGCTTGTTTAGTGCGAAAAGTTCTCAATAGCTGTGACCATTGAGCTTGTCGCATGAAAAATGGCAAGCCTGACCCACCTTGCAATGGCATGTTGCGTTGAAGCCATCGCTGAGCACGACTTAGGCAGAGCCGCTGCAACTTTCGCCGACTGCCTTCACGTCCTAAGGAAAGACCTGCTGCTGATGTCCATCGCCATGGACGTAGATCCTATGTCCACTCTGATGTCCACGCCGGATGAGGCGATTGGAGCAGAAGCCAGTCAATGACAAGAAAATCAGCTGAATGCCATTTCGTTAGTCAGGGAATCAGCCCTGCCCAATGCAAAAAGGTATCCCCACTGAGGGCTTCAGTGAGCAAGACCGCTAAAAATCCGATCATGGCGAAACGTCCATTGATCCGCTCTGCATAGGCGCTCCAACCAAAATCAGGCACATCTTTGGTTGTGGCACTGGCCTTTCGAGCGGTTGACACCTTGGAGGGCTCCTCCGGAGTGGGATTAATTGTTTGATCAGATTTTTTCATGGTTGATAACTACTGGCAGGGATCAGGCTCCAATCGCCATCCCCATGCAGTTCAAGCACGTTGTTATGGAAGCGCTTGAGGGAAGGACGATGGCCAACACTAATAAACGAGAGATCTCGATCTACAAGCAACTCATAAAGCTGCTTTTCCGTCTTCACATCAAGAGCACTGGTCGCCTCATCCAGAACCACAAAACTCGGAGAATTCAACAACAACCGACCAAATGCCAGGCGTTGCTGTTCTCCCAGGGACAGAATTCGAGGCCAATCCTGCTTGATATCCAAGTCGGGATAACGCGTCACTAGCTTCTGCAAGCTGACTTGCTCAAGCACGCTGCGCAGCTGCTCATCGCTAAAACGATTCTCATCTGCTGGATAACAAAGCTGCTCTCTCAACGAGCCCAACAACATGTAGGGCTTCTGGGGGATGAACAGCAGATCACCCATCGAAGGCCTCTCAACACTGCCTCGACTTGGTTCCCAGAGGCCGCTAATCATGCGCAGCAGCGATGTCTTTCCACATCCGGATGGACCGACAACCAACAGCTTGTCGTGGTCAGCAATATTAAGCGTGAGATCTTCGATGACTGGATTCTTTCCGTTTGGAGGATAGAGATCGGCAGAACGAATCAAGATGCCGTTACTTCCTGGAACAACGCGACTGTTACTACTCGGAGCCTGCTTGCTCACCTGCTCAATCTTGGTTTGGAATCCTTCCAGACGACTGATGCCAGCGGCAAACTGAGCAAGCTGCTCAATCCGAGCCACGATAAAGAACAGCGATCCCTCCACCATATTGAAGGCGAAGTTGGCTTGATTGAACACACCAAAATCAATTTCACCGGCAAAGTACACAGGCGCCATCACCAAGAAGGGAAGGAACACTCCTGCGTAGGACACCGATCGGCGCATCACATCGATGATCACCTGCCAAATAATCAAGAGATTGAAGTTTTTAACAACCGAGCCCAGACGCCTGTAAGACTCTTGCTTCTCTTGCCCCTCACCCGAGTAAAAGGCGATCGATTCAGCATTGTCCCTGATATGGACCAAGCCATACCGAAAATCAGCCTCATAACGAAGCTGATCGTAATTAATTCTCACCAGATTGCGACCTGAGATAATAAGCAGAGTTGTGGCAACTGCTGCATAGCCGAACAGAGCGAAAGTAAGCCTAGAGCTAATACTCCAAAGCACTAAAATATTCAAGGAGAAGGTTAAAAGCGCGTCAAAAAGCCCAAGAGCAAGGCTTAAACTTTGCGCCGTAAAAGACTCCGTATCCTGAGTGATCCTCTGATCAGGATTGTCAACGTCTGTCTCGTCTTCGTTGTTAGGATTAAGGACATAATAGGCCCTGTTTTTCATATAATCACCAATCAAAGACTTGGACAGCCACTCCCTCCAAGTAATTCCCAGCTTTGCAGTGATATAAACCTGAGTCACCCGAATCGGGAGAGCAATCACAAAACAGGCGCCATAAATCGCCAATCGGCCATAAAAGCCACCTTGATCCTTCTCCACCAAGGCATTCGTAATATCTCGGTAGATAAATCCAATCCCCGTATTAATTCCATTCACAGCAAGCAACATGAAGACAATCGTTGCCAGTAGGCCCCAATTGAGCCACCGCCTTTGACGCAATTGCTGACGGAAAGCAACGAAACTGGCCACACCAACCAGAAACAGAGCGACAAAAGCCACTCCCCACCAACTCGACCAAATCGTGCCGATCGTGCCGGAAACGCCAGAGAGATATTTTTCCGTTAAATCAGGCTGAAACCGATCCAGGCTTCGGATCAGTGCGGTAAGGACCGCAAGCACCAATCCGCCAACACAAAACAGAAGGCACACCAACAGCCAGATGAACTGCCATCCGCTGGCCTGATCGAGCGGCAAGAAAAAGGGTTGGGCCAGGTGACGCAGCTTCGCGAGCTGATTGCGGAGATTTTTAAACGGGCCGCTGCTGCCGAAAGTAGACGCTGTCATAGCGCCATTCTCACAAGCAAAACCTTCATCCGGGAGGCCAATCCAGGGAACGCCCACCGATCACATGCACATGCAAGTGGAACACGGTCTGTCCCGCACCCTCTCCGCTGTTAATCACCGTTCGCCAATCCCTTAATCCTTCTTGCTTGGCAACCTTCGCAGCCACCACCAACAAATGCCCAAGCAGCGCCTCATCGCCTGTCTCCGCCTCGCGCAAGCTCTCGAGTGGTTTGCGTGGAATCACCAGCAGATGAACGGGCGCGACCGGCGCGACGTCACGGAACGCCAAGCAGCTCTCATCGCTATACACCTCATCGCATGGAATCTCTCCACGCAAGATGCGGGCAAAAATCGTGTCACCAGCCATGGTCACAACCCTGGGCAAAACAGTACATGAGACGGGTGGGGCATCAGATACCTACCCCGCAACCATCCAATGCTGGCACGCTGCTCCAGCGCATCCCTTCAAGGCATGGAGGCGCTCCCTGTCACGGTGGAAGTGGATCTGGCCCCAGGGCTTCCCGGCCTTCAACTTGTGGGGCTTCCAGATACCGCAATTCAAGAGTCGCGCGAACGCGTTCGTGCAGCACTTCGCAACAGCGGCTTTCGCGGGCCCCTCGTTCGCGTCATCGTGAATCTGGCACCAGCTGATCGACGCAAGGAGGGACCAGCCTTCGACCTCCCGATCGCCCTAGCCTTACTCGTTGCCAGTGGTCAGCTAGATCCGAGAAAGCTGGAAGGGCTCTGCTGTGCAGGAGAACTGGGCCTGGACGGAAGCTTGAGGTCCTGCCGCGGCATTCTGGCCATGGCCTGCCAAGCAAAGATCCAGCAAGCCAAGGCGTTTGTAGTGCCATCAGCCAACGCGGCAGAAGCGTCCCTGGTGGCAGGACTCACCATCATTAGCGCCAAGACGCTTAGGCAACTGGTTGAGCAATTACGGCATGGGATCCAGCACAACTGTTGCCCTCAACCCAAAAGGACAGAGCCTGCAACAACAATCAGCCCTGCCAGCGCATCGGAGCCACTGTCCGCAGCACCCCTAACGATTCAGCATTTCGCTCGAAAAGCACTGGCGATTGCTGCCGCTGGGGGACATCACCTCCTGATGGTGGGGCCTCCTGGCTGTGGCAAAACGATGTTGGCGCGCCAGCTCCCAAAGATTCTTCCACCGTTGAGCGATGCAGAGGCTCTGGAGCTCACACGCCTGCAATCCATTGCGGGCACACTCGGCAATGTGACAAGCCTGGTTCGGCAACGACCATTCCGCGCACCGCATCACAGCACCTCGGCCGCAGGACTTCTCGGCGGAGGCGTCAATCCTCGTCCCGGTGAATTGAGCCTGGCCCATGGAGGCGTGCTGTTTTTGGATGAACTCACTGAATTTCCGAGATCCATCCTCGATCAGTTACGTCAGCCTCTGGAGGAGGGAGTTCTCTGGATCAGCCGAGCCCGATTGCGCTGCTCCTTCCCCTGTCGGGTAACCCTGGTTGCTGCCACCAATCCCTGCGCTTGCGGCTGGCATGGTGATCCTTCCAATCGTTGCCGTTGTTCGGAGCTTCAACGGCAGCGCTACTGGAATCGTTTATCAGGTCCATTTTTAGATCGTCTCGATCTTCAATGCCGCCTCGAACCCGTACCGACAGGCCAACTACGCCGTTGCTTCAAGACAACGGATGATTCAAGAGAAAATCAACTGGAAGGCAGTTTCTCCCCCGAAGCGATCCAGGCCGCGCACATCAAAATGTGTCAACGCAACCCGGGCGGCCAACTCAACAGCCAACTCAGTGCGCTTGAGCTTGGGCGCTACGGCCAGATTGAAGAACGAGCCTTCCAATGCTGGGAGCAGGTGGTGTCGAAACGGCAGCTGAGCATGCGTAGCAGCTTGAGGCTCCTGCGCGTTGCCCGAACGATTGCCGACTTAGAAGCTCTGCCAAAGGTGGGTGAACAACATCTGGCAGATGCGATCTGCTTCCGTAGCTATGACCACACGCCTTAAGCCAGCACTTGAGCTGATTGCCACTAACGCGATCCGTGATGAGGAATATCCCTGTAGGGCTGGACACCAATCGGAGGAGGAACCGTCTTCTTCTCCTCACTTGGATTGCCAACGGCATGTGACAGGGTTTCGGCAAACCAGTCACGAAGGGAATTAAACATGGATGACATAAAGAATATCATTCGAGATGCTTCAAGTCTCGGAAGATATTCAGAAAAAAGAAACAGTCGAAATACCGATTATTCGATATTTCGACATGGCATATGCAGGTCTAAAACTAAAAATGCTGATCGATCAACGACGACGACGGCGCTGTTGAGCTTTGCGCTTGTACTTCTCGATTGGAGTCTCGTGATGGCGCAGGCGCTTGAGATCTGCAAAGATCCCGGCCTTGGAGACCTGACGCTTAAAGCGACGTAAGGCAGATTCGATGCCTTCGTTTTCTCCAACCGTGACCTGAGTCATTCAACAAGCGAGGATTTCCAGCTAAGCAATGTAGCAAGCGATGGGCAATGAGCTCAGAGAGCATCGGGGGATCCGGGCATGCCATCCCGATACACATAAAGATGTCCCAGCGTGCGCTTGCCGTATTGACGCCTCATCAGCTTCCAGTCTGGTTCAAGATTCAACTTGATGAAACCGTTTCCAGGACCGCCTGAGCGAGCCACCACCATGGTGGGACGGGAGGGATCACGCGTAGGGACGGCCAAGAGCTCGATATCGGAACCGGTTTTGACCACGGACAGGCGGTAACGGGTTCCAAGATCATCACCTCCAATGCGCAGGGAATAGCCATTCCCATCGATGTAGCGGTTACAGATTCCGGTGAAGTCGAAGCTGGCCAACAGCGGATCAACCACGGCAGGGGCAGCTCCCGAAACGGCAAAACACGGACGGGCACTGGTGCGCTGCTCGTATATGTTCAGCTGAGAACTCTCCCCTTTACCGATGGGAGCCGACACCATCACGAACTGGCTTTCGTCCACGTCTGCAGCGGTGAAGACAGAGCCTTGAGCAGTCGCTGCTTGCGGGAGACCTGTGGCCAAAGCGGAGCCAAACACAGCAAAAGCGACAGCAGCGTTCCAAGGACGGCCCATCAATCAAATCCGATCGTTAGGGGGATCGTATTAGTCCCTTTGGATCCGAGCACGTGCATTCAGGCCGGTTTGTTGAGGCGAATCGCGACTAATAGTGACCCAAGTGTTGCTGGGAGACTCAAACCAAGGATCCACCGGGTTGGATTCACGCCGAGATCAGGATCGCCGTATGCCAATTCAAAAACAGAGCCTGTGGCTGCGATTCCGAGAACGCACGCCAAAGCCAAGAACAGGCCAGCAAGGGGTTTCATTGGCATCGGTTTAAGGCGTGATGGGGCGGACGTCCGTTGAAAGGAAACCATGATCCTTTAGCTCCTTCTTGAGCCCACCCGCATCGGTCACGCGATCCACAAACAACACCCCACGAAGGTGATCCATCTCGTGCTGGATGCAACGCGCCATCAACCCATCAGCCTTCATGGTGCGGGGTCGCCCCATCTCGTCCCTGAAACTCAATTGAATGGCCGTCGGACGGACCACATCGAGATACACGCCTGGGATGCTTAAGCACCCCTCCTCGTACGTATCAACCGATGCGCTGCAAGTTGTGATTTCAGGATTAATCAGCACGAGAGGTGGGGTGCTCGGTGTCTCAAAGTCAAGGTCGATCACCAGCAATTGCTGATGCACCCCAACCTGAGGAGCTGCCAAGCCAATGCCACGGGCGGTATACATGCTGCGCAACATGTCTCGAGCCAAGTCGCGAACACGCTCATCAACCTTGCCGATTCGGCGAGCATCCCCGCGTAAAGCATCGTCGCCAAGGGTATGGATATCAAGAGGAGCCGTTTCTAAAGGCTCCTTGGGCACAGCAATGGAGGAGCTGCTCTTCTCAGCCGATCGTGCCAACTGGGCAAAGCTCCTAGCCAAACCCCCTCCTACCTTGAAGTTGTCCTGATCTTAGGCAGACCTGATCTCTGCCTGATCCGTTCGACATGTCTCTGCAACAGCCCCTGCCCGCAACAACCGCTCTCGGACGCACTCCAGTGCTGCGAGCTCCGCAACTGCTTGGGGATTGGGTGCTCTGGCTGGAGCAGCGCCCCCACGAGAAAGGACGCACCACAGCATTGATCCGCCGCTGGAAGGAGAGCACAAGCACGCCCCTGGAACTCACACCAGCACCGATCAATTTGCGCAGCAGAGTGCACGACTACGGGGGGGCGCCGTTCACAGCGACCCTGAAGGAGGGAACACTCCAGTTGGTTTGGGTCGATGACAATGACGGTTGTCTCTGGTTCCAAGCCTGGACAGGACTTAATGGGGCTAGCGCCCAATCACTGAATGCCCTGGCACCCCCCCATCGGCTGACCTCTCCCAGCGATAGCGCCCTGGGGGGAGGAGTGATCGACCATGCCCGCTCTCGCTGGTTGGGCGTGATGGAGGAAGCCGGTTGTGATGGCTTAGTGAGCGTTGCCCTCGATCAACAGAAGCAAACCCCGGTCATCGTGCATCAGCCGGTTGATTTCGCGGGCTATCTCGCCCTTAGTTCAGACGGCGTCCAGCTTGCTTGGGTGGAATGGCAGCAACCCTTCATGCCCTGGGATTGTTCCCAGCTTGTTGTGGCGCAACTGACGGCCACTGGAGCACTAAAGGATTGCCATGTGGTCGCCGGCGCTGAACGATCACAGCCTCAGGGGATCTCCGTGTTTCAACCCCAATGGTTGCCGGATGGAAGCCTTGTCGTTGCAGAGGACAGCAGTGGCTGGTGGAATCTGATGCGCCATCCCCGCGCCGAAAGCTTCAGCAACCACTGGCAACGCCTTTGGCCAATGGCCAAGGAGACGGCCATGCCCCAGTGGGTGTTTGGGATGAGTACGACCGCTTGGGATGGAGAAAAGCTGTTAGCGGCGGTTTGTGATCAGGGTGAATGGCGGTTGCAACGGCTTGGACTCGATGGCTCCACAGAGTGTGTGGAACAACCCTTCAACGATCTCGCCGATCTCAACGCAGCAAATGGCAGAGCCGTCGCCATCGCAAGCAACAGCACCACAGGCCAAGGGCTTCTTGAGCTCGACTTGGATTTAGGAGCCTGGCAACACACTCCAGCAGCAACAGCCGTGATGGAGGTCAACGCGATCAGCGTGGCCAACGCGTTGTGGTTTGAAGGATCCAGCGGGCAGCGCACCCATGCCTGGTTCTACCCCCCCGTTGGGGGCGCCGATGCCTCGTCCCCTCTGCTGGTGAAGAGTCATAGCGGCCCGTCGTCGATGGCCCGCCGCGGCCTAAGCCTCGCCATTCAGTTCTGGACTTCGCGAGGGTGG
Organism: Spirochaeta sp.; assembly: GCA_002691025.1. Lineage (GTDB taxonomy): Bacteria > Myxococcota_A > UBA9160 > UBA9160 > UBA4427 > MED660. The sequence goes on from NZGT01000028.1 coordinate 12,982, forward strand.
GGTGTCGTGGACGTGAATTACGGGGGATCCACAGGATTTGGCCGGACCTACCGCGACCGGCTCCAAGGGGGCTGGGGTGTGGTGGATGTCGGCGATTGCGCAGCAGCAGCCAAAACCTTGATTGCCAAGAACTTTGCCGATCCGAACCGCATCGCCATCGAAGGGGGAAGCGCTGGTGGCTTCACCACTCTGGCCTGCCTCTGCTTCACCGATGTATTCCGGGCCGGAGCCTGCCGTTATGCCGTGAGCGATCCCAGCGCTTTAGCCACAGAAACCCATCGGTTTGAAGCCCGCTATCTGGATGGACTCATCGGCTCCTGGCCCGAGGAGCAGGATCTTTATGAACAGCGATCGCCGCTACGGCATGTGGAACAGATCCGCTGTCCCGTGATCTTTTTTCAGGGCCTCCAAGACAAGGTCGTCCTGCCTCAGCAAACCGAACGCATGGCTGATGCCTTACGCCGCAATGCCATCCCCGTGGAAGTGCACACCTTCCCGGAGGAAGGCCATGGATTCCGAGACAGCGAGGTGCAGGTTGCCGTTCTTGAATCGACAGAGCGCTTTTTCCGTCAACACCTCAATCTTTAGAGGCTTGGCCATATCCCAACCCGCGAAACTGACGATGCACCTCTTCCATTTGTGCTGCCGACAAAAGCGGGGGCTCCCCCAGCTGCAGAGCTTGTAAATACATCTGTGCCAGCGTCTCCACCTCAATGGCAATCTTCAGCGCCTGATCAAGATCTCGACCCAAACTGACCAATCCGTGGTGAGCCAGCAAACAGGCATGCCTGTTCTGCAGGGCCTGCACCGTATGGGCCGACAACGCCTCGGTGCCGAAGGTCGCATAGGGAGCACAGCGAATGTCATCACCACCAGCCACCGCGGTCATGTAATGGAACGGTGGAATGCCGCGGTCATGGCATGCAAGCGCAGTTGCATGAATGGGATGGCAATGAAACACAGCCATGGCATCGGGCCGATCCGCTAAGACATCGGCATGCAGGCGCCACTCCGAAGAAGGTCTCCGTTTATCGCCAGACAACCCTGTTTGCAAAGGTTGGCCGCAAAAATCGATCGCCACCAGATCCTCCGGCTCCATCTGGTCGTAGGCCAAGGAGCTGGGGGTCACCAACAATCCCCCCTCAATCCTCAACGACAGGTTGCCGGACGTGCCCTGATTCAAGCCAGTGCTGTTCATGGCACGGGCCACGTCCACCAGCTTGCAACGCAACCCTCGATCATTCATCTCACCTTCTGAATCAGCCACGGCTGTAAAGCTCCTTCAGTCCAACTTCACTGGCCTTGGCCACACCACGGTCGGTGATCAGAGCCGTGACAAGTCGAGCCGGGGTGACGTCAAACGCCGGATTAAACCCAGCAGAACCATCCGGCGTGAGCTGCACGCGCACGATGTCACCAGCCGACGTCCCAGCGATCACCCTCCCTTGAATGGAAGTCACTTCCTCAGCAGAACGTGCCTCAATCGGGATCTCTGCCACGCCATCCACAAGGCGCCAGTCGATGGTGGACGTCGGCAGGGCGACATAAAAAGGCACGTTGTTGTCGTGAGCCGCCAGGGCCTTGAGATAGGTGCCAATTTTGTTGCAGACATCGCCGCAGCGCGTGGTGCGATCGGTCCCCACGATCACAGCATCCACCTGGCCATGCTGCATCAGGTGACCACCTGCGTTGTCCACAATCACGGTGTGAAGCACCCCCTCACGGGCCAACTCATAGGCCGTGAGCGATGCCCCTTGATTACGCGGCCTGGTCTCATCCACCCAAACATGAATGTTCAGCCCAGCTCGATGGGCTTTATAGATCGGTGCCAACGCCGTTCCCCAGTCAACGGTTGCTAACCAGCCGGCATTGCAGTGGGTGAGCACCTGAAAGGGCTCGTTCTGGCGTGCACTCGGTCGCTGCTCGGCCAACCTCCGAAACAGATCGAGGCCATGCTCACCAATCGCCTCGCACATCGCTACATCTTCATCAGCGATCAGTGCCGCCTCCTGCCGAGCCGCCGCCGCTCGCTCCACTTCTGGCAAAGGCTGCACCAGATCACGCACTCGCTCCAAAGCCCAACGCAAGTTCACTGCGGTGGGTCGACTTACGTGGAGCTGATCAAAGGCTTGGCGCAAGCCAGCATCGCTGGCGTCGTCTTGAAGGGCGAGCATCAAGCCATAGGCACCGGTCACACCAATCAGTGGCGCACCTCGCACCACCATGGTGCTGATTGCATCTGCCGCCTGGTCACAACGCGTCAGCGTTCGGGTGATCAAGCGATGGGGCAACAGGGTTTGATCGATCACACCCACGGAGCGCTGATCAGCTTCTAGCCAAATCGTCCGCCAGGCCTGGCCATCAATGTTCATGGTCGAATCAACGGCAAGCGCCGTATGGCTTCTTCCATTCTCTGATGTGCACGATCCATGAAGTTAATCGGCCAAATCGCAACTGTTCTCCCTGTTGTAGCGGTCACATCGGCCGATCAAATCGGGCGATATCCAAACCAGTCAGGCACCTGGTTTTGACTGTCACCATCGAGCTGGCGATGGAGATGCACGTAAACACTGTTGTTCTCTGTCAACGACAACTGCTCAATCAGCAAGCAATCATCCACGGCGCTTAGATCATCCTTGTGCTGCTGAAGCGCATCCAACAACCAGCGCTTCTTGGCCATTGCTTTGGCGCTCTGCAGCGAAGGGGCCACCACGAGTCCAAAGCGATGCAATTCCGCAAGGGAGTCGGGCTGATAAGCCCCAAGGTTGACAAACCACAGCCGCTGCTTTTCCGAAGAAGGCTCTGGCTCAAGAGTGACGCGCCAACCGTCAATGCAATGGACGGCCATATAGCTGTCGAGATGCAACCCACGACGGCGACCGAACCACTGACGGCGAAGCTCGGGGTAGGTGTCCTCGATGCAACGACCGACGACAAAGCGCACATCGTGAAGCTCGATCAAACTTTGACCCGTGCGGCCTCCAAGTACCACCAGAAATAAAGTTGGGAGTTGCAAACGCGAGGCGTGGAAAGGGCCCATTCACGGTGCCATCGTGTGGTTCAGATATGAACCATGCGTGGATCTGTTTGAAAGGCAATGGGCCACATACCAAATCCTGGTTGAACACAACCTGATGGAGCACCGTGAAATAACGGATGCAACAACCAGTGCGATCCATGAATGGCTGGCCCAGCGAGATGAGCAGGCTCAAGCCGTTGACATGATTGATTTGGGCTGTGGAGATCTCGGCCAGCTTGCGCCCCTGCTTCGCAACCTTCCACTCAAAAAGTACATCGGTTTAGACCTCACCAAAGCAGTTCTACCGCTCGCGCAAAGCAATCTGGGATCCGTCCCCTACTCCTGTGTCTGGGAGCACGGCGACCTCTTCAAATGGGCCTGTTCCATGCAGAACAACCGTGTTGACCTCATCCATTCATCCTTCGCTTTACACCATCTCAATCAAGACCAAAAGCTGCTGTTTCTCAAGGGTGCGAGGAAGCGCATAAAGCCCAATGGACTGTTTATTTGGGCCGATGTCTTTCGTCCCAATCAAGAATCACGAATGGAATACCTCAGAAGATATTGCAAACGAATCAACCAATGGCCTGGTCTCTCTCAGACCCAAAGAGACTCCATCTCTCAACACATCCAAACCTATGACTTTCCGGCCAACCGCGATTGGCTCGAGCTGCAAACCCAAGCCACGGGGGGGTCATTCCGCTGGGCTTGGACCGGTCGACACAATGCTGAAGCCGTGGCGCTGCTTCAACCCATAGAAGGAGTCGCTAGCCGTTTTCACGAAAAAAGTCGATCACGCTGACGAGTTCATCAGCGAAACGATCAATCTCAGCGTGAGTGGTACAAAAACTGAGGCTCGCACGGGCTGATCCGGTAACGCCATAGAGACGATGCAGTGGTTGGCAGCAATGATGACCACTGCGAATACAGACGCCGGCCAGATCAAGCATCGCCGCGATGTCGTTGGCATGAACACCCTCCACCACAAACGTGGCAAGGGCTCCTCGCTCAGGCTGCTGCTCTGGCGTGGGGCCAAGAATACGCAGGCCGTTAATCGATTGAAGCCGACGAAACAAATGGGTGGTGAGCTCTGCCTCCCACGCCTGAATCGCATCGAATCCCAGCGTTTGCAAATAAATAATCGCAGCACCCATGCCAATCGCCTCGCCAATGGCTGGGGTGCCCGCCTCAAACTTGTAGGGGAGTTCCGCCCAGGTGCTGTGATCGAAGAACACCTCTTGAATCATCTCGCCACCACCGAGGAAGGGTGGCATCGCCATCAATATCTCTTCCGAAGCCCATAGAAACCCCATTCCGGTGGGGCCACACAGCTTGTGAGAGGAGCCCACAAGGAAATCGGCCCCGAGAGTCTTCACGGCAATGGACTTGTGAGCCAAGCTTTGGCAAGCGTCCACCAAAACCTTGGCTCCCACAGCATGGGCAAGGGCTGCAATCTCTTCGATCGGGTTACAGCACCCAAGGGTGTTGCTGATGTGGACCAAGCTCACCAAGCGCGTTTTTTCTGTGAGCTGAGCGCGCAAGTCGGCTAAGTCAAGGGTGCCGTCTGGGGTCACACCCACATACCTGAGCACGCAACCGGTGCGATCAGCGAGCAATTGCCAAGGCACCAAATTACTGTGGTGCTCCATCACGGTAAGCAGCACCTCATCACCAGCCTTCAGCTGGGCATCCCCCCAACTGCGAGCCACCAGATTGATGGCTTCGGTTGCATTGCGCGTGAACACAATCTCTTTTGAGCTCGAGGCACCGATGAATCCAGCGGTCGTGGCACGCGCCGCTTCAAACGACTCCGTGGCACGCGCGCTGAGCTGGTGGGCACCGCGATGCACATTGGCATTATCGCGGGCGTAATGGTGCTGAATCGCATCGAGCACGACACGAGGCTTCTGACTGGTCGCCGCATGATCCAAATAAATCAGGGGCTGACCAGAGCTTGAAACCTGATCAAATATCGGGAAGTCGGCACGCACCCGTTCCGCAAGAGTAACGGCAGCGTTACGATTAGGTGTGTTCACGATGTCATCCCTCCCATTTGCAAGTTGCCTCCCAACCAACGCTGCGAGCCATCGAGAGGCAAGCGATCCAGCACGTCTTGGAAGTAGCCACGCAGGAGCAGAGCGGCGGCTGAGGACTGCGTAATGCCACGGCTGCGCAGATAAAAGAGTTGATCCTCCTGGAGCTGGCTCACGGTGGCCCCATGGGTACAACGCACATCATCAGCAACGATTTCCAACTCAGGCTTGGCATCGACGCGGGCGCGTCCCGAGAGCAACAAGCTCCTGCTGAGCTGGGAGGCGTTGGTGCGCTGCGCCGGCCTCGGCACTTGAATCGCTCCGTTAAAGATGCTGTGAGAGTGGTCGGCTGCAATCGTTTTTTGGACTTGATCCAGCGTGCCTTCAGGACCCTCAAAACGCATGGCTGTATGGACCGCAAACTGCTCATCAGCAGCGGTGATGGAAAGACCATGAATCGAAGCAGAAGCCTGACCATCCACCTGCACAAGGCTCGGCTCCAGTCGCCCAAACGACCAGCCCTGTGACACTGAAACCAGGGAGTAGTGACTTCGCGACTCTTGCTCCACAGCCAGATTGGCAAGCAGAGCCTCTTGGCCATCTCCCAAGGCAAGCAAGCCGTGATTCATCTTGGATTCTTGGCCAAGGTGAATTTCGAGAAGATGACTATGGGCAGCCTGACCCTTAGCGCTCAAAACCTGGAGACAGTCGAGCTCTGCTTTTTCCTCAACCAGCAACAGAACACGGGTTGGAACCAACATGGCGTCGGCTGCAACCATCACCAACTCAACCGGAGGAACCTTGCCGCGGATGCGTAACGCCAGAATCTGCTGGCTCACCCCGTGATTGAGCTCAACGGGCCAATCCGACGCGCAACGACAGCGGGACAAGGTGTGGCCAAGGGCTTGCTGCAACTCAGCACCCTCAAGCAGAGAAATACCTGCTGGCAAGATCACCCCCTGCAACGGATCCTGGCTGCCATCAATCACAAGCCTCAGGGACTGCTGAGGAACGCTCGGCCAGCTGTCAGCACTGAAGTGATGTGGCCTTTGATCAGCCAATGACAGCTGAAACAGAGCCTCTAGGCGCCTGAGATCAGTAAGCCTCCACGACTCCTGCCTCCGACTGGGAAAACTGTCCTCGGACAGAGCCAATCTTCCACGGCGCTGAACTGGTTCAAGTGTCCCCGCTGGCGCAGGGAGCTGTGTCAACCAACCCTCGGGCATCGCCATCGTTAGGACACTCCCTCGGCCGCGAGCAACTGATCCACCCAGTCGTAACCAGTTTTTTCCAGCTCAAGAGCCAAATCACGTCCCCCGGTTCGCAAGATGCGCCCAGCCCCCATCACATGCACATAATCCGGCGTGATCTCATCCAAAAGCCTTTGATAGTGAGTGATCAGCAAGGTGCAGTTATCCGGACTCGCCAGCTGATTCACGCCTCCAGCAACGATGCGTAAGGCATCAATATCCAGACCAGAGTCGGTTTCGTCGAGGATCGCGACCACGGGATCCAGCAGGGCCATCTGAAGAATCTCATTGCGCTTTTTCTCGCCACCAGAAAAACCTTCATTCACACTTCGCTCCAGGAATGCAGGGTCCATTTGCACCACTTGCAAGCGGTCACGCACGTGATCATCGAAATCAAAAGTGTCGAACTCCTCCTTGCCTTGCTTCTCGCGCCGGGCATTCGTAGAGACACGAAGAAACTCGAGGTTGCTCACTCCAGGAATCTCAATCGGATACTGGAAGCCCAAGAACACTCCGAGTCGAGAGCGCTCTTCAGGCTCCAAATCCAGAAGGTCACGTCCGAGATAACGCACAGACCCAGACGTCACGCGATAGGCGGGGTGACCGGCCAAAACCTTGGACAACGTGCTCTTACCGCTTCCGTTACGGCCCATCACGGCATGAATTTCGCCGGCTTTCACCTGTAGGTTCACCCCATTCAGAATCGGCTTGCCCTCAACGGACGCATGCAGATCAGTGATTTCGAGGAGCGGCTCAGCGTCGGGACGGATCACGTCAGAAGAAAACGAAGAAAAAAACGGGTTTTAGAAGTTTGAAGCTGGAATTAACCAACCGAACCCTCAAGCTTGAGAGCGAGAAGCTTGTCGGCCTCAGCTGCAAACTCCATGGGGAGTTGATTGAACACATCCCGGCAGAAGCCACTCACCATCATCGACACAGCTTCTTCGAAGTCGATGCCACGGCTTTGGAGATAAAACAATTGGTCTTCCGACATGCGGCAAGTACTGGCTTCATGTTCGATCGCAGCCTGAGGTTGCTGAGAGCGAATGTATGGGTAAGTGTTCGCTGCAGCTTGATCACCAATCAACATCGAATCGCATTGGCTGTAGTTTCGAGCACCGGTCGCATTCGGGCCAACTTGAACGAGACCTCGATAACTATTACTGGACCTACCGGCGCTGATCCCTTTGCTCACAATCGTGGAGCGGGTGCGAGGCCCTACATGAATCATTTTTGTACCGGTATCAGCTTGTTGAAGATTATTCGTAAGAGCAACTGAATAAAATTCGCCAACCGAATCAGCACCCTGCAACACACAACTTGGATATTTCCAAGTGATGGCTGAACCCGTTTCAACCTGCGTCCAACTAATACGGCTACGGTCTCCCCTGCACTGACCGCGCTTCGTCACAAAATTGTAAATGCCGCCAACGCCATTCTCATCTCCCGCGTACCAATTCTGGACAGTGGAATATTTTATAGAGGCATCATCCAAAACAACCAATTCCACAACAGCAGCATGAAGCTGATTCGTATCGAACATCGGCGCAGTACAACCTTCTAAATAGCTCACCGATGCACCTTCTTCAGCAACAATCAACGTGCGCTCGAACTGCCCAGTATCACCAGAATTGATTCGGAAGTAAGTAGAAAGCTCCATTGGGCATTCCACCCCCTTAGGAATAAATACGAATGATCCATCACTAAAAACAGCAGAATTCAATGCCGCAAAATAATTATCGCTACTAGGAACAACCGAACCGAGATACTTCTCGATCAACTCAGGATGCTCAACAACCGCTTCACTAAAGGAGCAAAACACCACTCCGTGCTCTGCAAGCTTTTCTTTGTACGTAGTTGCGATCGAAACACTGTCGAAAACAGCATCCACAGCAACATTACTAAGCCTTTTTTGCTCGCTTAAAGGAATACCAAGCTTTTCAAAAGTGTCAAGAAGCTTGGGATCAACTTCATCGAGACTTTGTTTTTTCTCCTGTTGCTTGGGCGCAGCGTAATAAACAATTTCCTGATAATCAATTTCTTTATA
>NZGT01000029.1 GCA_002691025.1 Spirochaeta sp.
GCGCCGCGACGGCGGCTCGGTCGTCGCGGGCCGCGCGCGCGTCGCGCGTCGTCTGCGCCCACGCAGCGCCCAAAGCAAGCGTCGGGGCAGCCGCCCTGAGAGCCGCGTCGGGGGAAGCCGCGTTCTCTGGAGCTGCCGCCGCCTCGACGACGTCGTAGCCGCGCGGCTCCAATAGTTTGGGTGCGGGCGCGTCCTGTGCCGCATCACTCCGCGCCGCCGCGGCGTCGCTCCGCGCCTGCTGGGCCAGCGCCCGGTCCGCGGCCGCCTCCGCTCTCAATGCCGCGGCCGCCAGGCGGTCGTCGCGCGCCGATGACTCCGGTAACGCTTCGAGCCGCGCCACGGCCCGCTCCGCCATATCTTTCTCGAGCGATAAAACGCGCGCTTCACTAGAACTGAGTTGTCCCTCGAGCTTCTGCACTTGCGCCTCGAGCACGCGCCGCGAATCGAGCACCGACTGCTCCGCCTCGACGACGCGCCGCCTCAAGTCGTTCTTCTCCCGGACGACGTCCTCGAGTTCCTTGCGCGTGTCGTCGGCCTCGTCGCCGAGGGCCTTCGACGTACTGTGGACTTTCTCGACTTCCTGGCTCTTCTCCGTCACCTGGCGCTCCGAGTCCGCTCGCAACCCTTCGGCGACGGCGAGGCGCTCCTCGAGCTCCTCTATACGCTGATCGTCCGCGTCCTTGGACTGCCTACTGGACATCCGTAAAGCTTCCAAAGCTTCAGACGCAGTCTCCGCCCGGGCTTCGGCCATGGCCTGCAATCGCAACGACGCCTCGAGCTTCTCCTCCAACGCGTCGTTCGCGTCCCGCAGCTCCACCCCGTCTCTCGCGGCGTCCCTAGCCGCGGCGGCGGCGTACACAACCGCATCACTTCGAGCGCGATCTAATTCTTCAGACAGCATCGCCACCCGCTCGTCCGCCACGGCCGTCGACTCACCCTTCACTCGCGCGTTCACGGCGTCCACAATCCTAGCTTCGACGGCCTCCTCGGCGCGTTTCCGCGCGTTGATCACCTTCGTTTCGAGCTCCCGCTTCTCCTCCATGAGCAGTTCACATCTTTGTAGTGCTTTATCCCGTTCATCCCGAACTTCCTTTTCGCGAGCCTCGGCGCCCTGCAACGCGGCCCGCGCGATGTCCAGCTCGTCTCGTGCCACGAGAGAGACGTCCGACGTCTGTACCGGCTCCTTCTCGATAACGGGCGACGCCGCACTCGCCGCGTCGGCGTCCGCTTCATGTTCGGAAGCATTCGATTCGGCATCTCGATGCAAGGATTCCAACGCGTGGTCGAGCTTCGACAGATGCCGCTCCAGAAACACGACCTTCTTCTCGGAGTCGCCCAATTGGTTCTCCAACGTAGCTACCGTGCGGTCGCGCGCCGCCACTTCTTCCAGAAGAGTCTCCTTCTCTCTGAGTAGTTGCGCCACCCTAGGCGACTCGTCCTGTTGACTGGGATGGACGACCTGCTCCTTTCTAATGAGCGACAACTGGTCCCGCAGCTGCCTAGCTTCCTCGCGCGCGGCGGCGGCGTCGCCACCTTCTATCTGCATCGGTTCTGGAACCGGTGCCGGCGGCAATATCGTGCGATCGATGGGCTTCCTCGATTGATCGACGACGCGCATACCCGCGTCGGCCTCGGCCTCCTTCGCGCGCCATCGTCGGATGAACTCTTCTCTAGCGTCGAGCGACGCCTCGTCGCGCGGCGACATGGGCGTCGTGGGCGGCACGGCTTCGCTGATCGGACTCAGTTGTTGTGGGGCGTCATCCTCAAAGCTGTCATCGTCGAAGTCGTCGTCGTAGTCGTCGTGCGCTTGCCCGGGGCTGAACTCGGTGGCGTGGGGGCTGAGGCCGCTCATGCTTCGCAGTTGGTACCAGTGGGCAGCTTATTAGGGGCTGCCCACCGTGCTCGTTCGGCGTCGCAATCGGTGGCTCCACCCCCGGTGGTCTGCGCGGCACCGCCGGACCGTCCGGCAGCCTCCGCACAGCCCGAGTCGCGCCGTCGCACCCGGTGCGGCTCCTGCCACAGTTTGGCCTGGGCGCAAATTTTAGGGGTACGCTTGCCTGGCTCGGACGACCCAGTCGCACGACGCAGGGCTCTTGAGAGTGCTCAGCCCTCTAGAACCTCGAATCCTAGTGTGTCAATCGCTTAGATAATCATCGACGCAAAAAATCGAGACGAGCAATTGTGGCCGCATCGATCGATGCGCGCGCTAAGGATGCAGTTCTCGGACACGTAATTGACGCGCAAGACCGCCTGCAGCATCGATGAAGGCAGCCTTGCACCGAACACTGCTCTGCTGCCTCAGCCTGGCCTCAGCACAGCAGAGGACTCTAAAAGCCAAGGCCTGGTTCGGCAAGAGCAACAACAGGAAACAGTCCGTGCCCCTGTCCCAGCACGACGGAAACGCCGACGAACCCTATTTAGTACATGACGTCGCCGCGACGAAGCAAACGGCAATCACGCACGACCGCTTCCACGGCCTCTACCCCTGCCAGATCGGCACGCCCTGTCCCTCGTATTCGGCCGCGTTCCTCGCGTCGCGGTTGCAAGTCGTCGACAACGTCGTGACCCCGAATCGCATGAAAAGAAGAAACACGAACATGGAATCCGCTTCCTACCACATGATGGGCCATAGGCATGCGTATGATGTCTGGCGCACGGTCGACGCCTTCGACTACGCCGTCGAGCACCTGTCGATGTACGAGCGGATGATGCACGCGTCGAAGAGCGGTAAAGATAAAGGCTCGGCTTTAGGCGATGTGTTATACGGTACTTTTGTGGATAACCTGGCCAAGTACGAGAAACGCCTCAAGGAGAAGTGTGGCGGCGACGACCCTGCTCTTAGAAAACAAAAACGGTTCACGGACGCCGAGCGCACCGTGGGGGTCATGCCGTTCTTCGCGGCGGGTGTGATTGCGGCGTCCCGTGGCCTTTGTGAGATAATACGCCATCGACGCCACTCGCCTCCATCAGCCGAGGTCGTGGGTGGTCTCATTTTTGATTTTGAGCGCATTTCGGGCGACATCGCGACTCGCTATCACACAGGCAAGGCCGGCCACGGCGGCGACGCTGAAATTGATCCGATGCACGGTCTGGGTTCGGGGCATACGCGCTACGAGTCGAAAGCGTTGTATCTGAACATTACGATTCGGTCGATACGGTGCCACTTTGGTGCTGTGGCCGTCTCTGCGTTGGATCCGAGGGACCGAGCTTATCTTGAAAAGGGTGTCGGTTTGCCTATAATAGATGATGTCTTGTGGGTGGACCATCTACCGGTGAATAAGCCGTCGTTTCTAGGCGTCGCGACGATCCGAGAGATTCAAAGGCGGTGGACCAATGAAAGTACAGCATTGTGGAGATCTCTTGATTTCGTGCACTACACGGAAGCGGATCAAATATTACATATGCGACCAAAGCACCGGCACAAGCTCTACCAGGTCCTGAAAAGCAGCGAAAAGGGAGGCGCCTGGAAGGGCGGCAGGATGTCCATTTTAACTCCTCATAGACTGAACGCTATACCTAGGGCCCAAGATGTTGAGTTTTTGAGAAAAGCTTTTGACCCGCCTGCTTACGGGAATAATCTGCCGGAGGACGTCTCGGACGAGGTTCTAAGGGATTTGGAGTCCCAGGCGGCTGTTATCAGGAAGGAAGAGTACCAGCTCCCATCTGCATATGAGCCGAGACGGGACCCCTGGCACACTTTAGTTTTTGGTACTGTAAGGGGCGCGTGGGTGAGGAGAGAACTCGATGGCTATGGTGCCAAGAAAACGTTAGAATTGGACGACGAGTTGCGGTACGGGTCGTGCTGCTACCTCAAGAAGGGCGAAACGTCGTATCCTTATGATGAAAGGGGCAAGCGAGGCGGGACGAGGGTGGACGATTCAACTGCCGGTACTTATTTGACCAATCAATGGTCGAACGAGGACGTCGATCGGCCGTCGCCCGTGGAAGTTGTTAAACTAGGGGACCACGCTCTAGGGATCCTGGCCGGTCTGTGCTGCCACATCTGCGCGCGGCGCGGGCGGCTGGGGCGGCACTGCGACAACTACTGCGCGCCGGCGGCTCCCGGGGAGGAGGACTGCGCCGTCGGGGAGTACGCCGATTAGTAAGAGTTTTAGGTTTTGTTGGGCACTTTCGTTACTACAGCACTTTCGATTAGGGAGACCTCAAACGCGGCACTTGCCCCAAACTCAAAAAAACGCTTTCCCCTTAAACGGTAGAGGATGGCGCAGAAAACACAAAAAACGCAAAATCGTAAGCCAAATAGATTAATATTAAGGGGAAAATAAATTTAGCCTTTGGGGTGGTTTTCGCGGCCAATATAACTTTTTAGTAGGTGCAAAAGCTCGTGTACTCACCCCCCCTCCAGCTTACCTAGCCCCTCTTTCACTAAGCCGTCCCAAGCCACGCAAAGCACCTACGAAAGACCCGCGGGGAGGAGGATACCACTAGCTACCCTTCTTACGCGCCTTCGCCGCCTCACGTTTAGCAGAGTCGCGATACAACCATAAAACGAAGACGAGGAAGACGCCGTTGATGACCATCGACGCCGTCTGTCTAAACCTATAAGCCGACTGGGCGACGAACGTCACCATGGCCGCGAGGCTCATGGCCACGGAGTGTTTCCACGACAAATTACCGGCCGCTATTGGTGTCGATATCACTTTATCGGGATCATACGGTGGTTCCGGCGGCGCCGCCGGCCGCAGCAAGTGCGGCCGCTGCGACGCTATGGTACGCATCAAATCCTCGAGGACATCCGTGCCCAAGTCCTTGACATTTAAATCCGCGATGTCCGTACAAGCTTTACCTAATTGATCACTATACAAGTTCGCCGCGCCGATGCGAGAAGCTGTGGCTAGTACCACGGACCTATCCGCAGAATCGGACGTGGCGCAGCCCGCCTCGCCGAGCCTTCGCACATCCTCCAGACCATATCTATCGGCAGCAACGACATCTCGCAGAAATCGGTCCCCATCCCCTAAAGGTAGTTTCGAACTATAAACGGCTCGAAACAACCTGGAAACGTCGTCGTCGTCGTCCGGCACACACACTTCTACTCTTTGACGTTGTTTCGATTGGAAGCCGTCGTCGATCGACTCGCGCATGCCACTCCGGAACATTGCTCTGAAATAATCAGAACGAGCAGCTAACACAGGTCGATGCGCCCGCACTTGACCTTTCGACGCCTTCACGGTCACGTCCGTGAAGTCTCCTTTGTTCACCAAAGTCTCGAAATCATCCGCCAAAGTTGACGGTAAGACGTCGTCGTACGACTCGTCGATTTGCACGTTACCGAGCGCCTGGGCGCACAATGAAGCTAGTCTAGGTGTTTTATATAATTCGGCGCCTTTCTTGAGTTCGGCTATTAACGGCAAAGGTAGAGGCGCGTCTCGCGGCTCGAAGATGTCGTCCCGGTAGCAGTATTCTAAGAAGAGTTCACAGACTCTAGGTGAGAGATCTGGCACTAATATCTGTAAATAACCGTCGTCATCACCATCTTCTCTCTTCTCGAGCATGATCAGTTCCTCGAGCATGGGCGACCGCGCCGCTAGTACTGCGAGATGAGCGTAGATCGGGTCGCCGCCGCCGGGCACGAGTAGACAATCCACCAAAGCGTCTTCTTCTCCATCAGACGTCGGCTCGCCGTTCAACTCTTGGGTAGCTTTCCGGGCGGCCTTCCATAATTTAGCACCAAGAAGATGGGCCGCCTGAGAACCAGAAACAAGTGCAACGGTGTGCTGACCACCACAGGAAACACGCTCGACGCGCTGCCCATCCAGCGCGGGCAGCCAGGCGGCGTTCGGTTGTCTAGGTACATCTACAACAGAAGCCTCGACCGCAGCTTGTAAAAGGGCCTCCTCGTCCCGTACCACCTCCCCAACTCGACGAGCTCGCTCCGTCGTCTCGTCGGCACCCAATAAAGCGAGGCCGTCGCCGCACGTATATAGGGACCCTTCCTGAGTTAAGAACGCGGTATGCCTCTCGCCGCACGCGATCTGCGAGATCTGTAACCCGTCCAGCCCATGGACGCGCCGCGGCCAGGCGAAGCGCAACTCTGTTAATGTTCGAGTCGCCCGGAAGGCCCCCCTCGCACTTTTCTGGGACGTCGGCCGCCGCCGCTCAGTGACGCGTCGCGCCATCCAGTCCGTCGTCGACATGAGCGGCGGCGCGTCCGCTTTACGGGCCCCATGACCTAACAAAGCCAGACCGTGGCCGCCGCCGCCCCAGGTCCAGGCCCGTCCTTGTCGATCAACAATCGCGGAGTGCGTCGGACCACATGATGCATGGACGACTTTTTGGGACGTGAAGAAGGGATTGACCGGCGTCGGGAAAAACGCGTCCTGCGTGCCGCCATTCTTCGCCACGCCCAGCCCCAACTGGCCGTGGGCGTTGGACCCGAACGCGTAGAGCCGACCATGTTCGTCGATGGCCAGCGCGTGCGCTTCTCCACATACTACGGAGGACCACAATGGTGCGTCAACAGTTTGTGCTTCATCAGCGTCGTAGTACGTGATCCTGTCGTGTCTGCAGGGCGCGACCTTCTCGATGAGCTTCGGGGCGAGTTGCAGGCGCGCGCTCCGACCGGGCCGTTCCACGTCGCCTTCCCGGATGCGAGGGTCCCGGATCTTGGGAGGTTGGCCCAATCCTAACCTACCAGAAGCGTACATGCCCCAGCTCCACAATTGCTTCTTGTCATCTAACGCGATACAGAACGACCCGCCCGCGGCTATCGAGACGACTTTGATATCCTCATCTGAAAAAGAAACAGCAGTAGGCGTCAACCTAGGTGCGGTCGCCCGACAAGCACAAGCGACCCCAGAACCCCAACAATAAAGTACACCTTCAGATGAGACGGCAGAAGAAGAAGCTCCGAAGACGTCAGCGCCGGCCGCGATCTTCGTACATTGTATGGGCGCGTCGTCGGGCCACGAGACAGCGGCCAGTCTTGATACTTTTTGTGTCCCTCCAACACCGCAGGCGCCGTCTTCGTTGTCCCCGCAGCAAAAAACGCGGCCTCTCCACGTGAGTACCACGGTATGCCTCGCGGAGCACGCGACGGTTTTGATCCTCTCGAGAGCTTCCAGATCTCTCATGAATAGTGGTTGTGGTCGGGAAGCGACAGCTCCCAAGTCTCTTCCAAGACATCTCATGGGACTTTCGCCCCACCCAACAGTTTGGGCACCGATGGCCGTCGATCGTTTCAGTCGTTTCGGTGGTGCTATCGTGGACGTGTCCTCGATCTCATCCACGGAATCGGTCCAGAACTCGTACCAGCACCGCGTGAATTGTATCGAGTCGAGCTCGTCGAGTTCATCTCCTAGCACCTCCGGTCGAAGCGGGCACCACAGTCGACCCACGCAGTTCAGGGTGGCCTGGTCGCCGGCCTCGCCCACGCCGGCGACGGCGACTTGCGATGCTGTCGCTATTTCCACACCTAACCCTCGGTAAGAAGGAGACCACGCGTGCACGCCAATCCTACAAACGCAGGCGTCCCGCCTCCGTTTTTTCTTGTTGAAGGTCCACGCTTCTTTGCGACACCTCGGTAGAGGGGCTTTCTCCTCGGGATGCCTCAAATGTTGTGCCCCAAAGACCGCAACTTGCGTACAAGCCCTTGCCAGAGAAACGACGTACGGCTCCGGCAGCGAGCGGTCCGCGATCCTGATTGCGGCGGCACAAGCACCGGCTACAGAACCAACAGCGCCGCGCGCCGCCGGGTCCTCGTCTTCTACAGTACCGACCTCGACGAACATGTTCGGCAGAGCTAATACAGGCACCTCGTCGAAGCGTCTTCCTGAAAGGTCCTCGACCACAACTTCCACCTTGCCGTCTCCTAACAAGTCTTGGCACTCTTCCAGA
>NZGT01000030.1 GCA_002691025.1 Spirochaeta sp.
GGTTGCGCGAATGCGCGGGCCGATCTGTACGTAAGCAGCTTCTTGCGACGGCCTGGCGGTCTCTGCTGGTTCTGCTTTTCATGGTTCTCGCGCTGCCCTTGCACGCGGCCGACGATTCCCACGGTGAAGTGGTAGAAGTCGTGGAACCCACGGGCGAGCTCTTTATCGCAACGTCTGTGTGCGAGGCTCACGAACTTCGAGCCCAGCAGGAGAAGGATCCGAGCATCCGCATCGAGATTCCGTCTGAGTTCGCTGGGCAATGGCCGTCTCGCAGCGCCTGCGTGAGCGCCGAAGAGGCGTGGGATGTCGAGGCGCCTGGCCCCATTCAGCCGATCCCCTTCAGCCACAAGCATCACTCGGGCGAGTTCGGGATGGATTGTCAGTACTGCCACTCGAATACGGGAGACTCCCCGGCGGCTGGCGTTCCTTCCGTCGAACTCTGCATGGGCTGCCATTCCCAGTTCCCCAAGTCGTATGATGAGATCGAGGGCATCCGCATCCTCAAGGAACACTGGGAAGAGAAGAAGCCCATTGAATGGGTGCAGATCCACAGGCTTCCGGAGCACGTCCAGTTCCGTCACAATCGCCACATTGCAGCGGACGTGCCTTGTCAGCGCTGTCATGGGCCGGTCGAGGAACTCGACAAGCTCTATCTGGTCCCGGAGACCAGCTGGAAATACGGCGTACCTGTCAACAAGTTGGAGATGGGCTGGTGCATCGGTTGTCATCGAGAGAATAACAATCAGGCCTCGATTGATTGCGTGAGATGCCATTACTGAGATTGGTTCCACATTCGTCTTTTGGGCCGAGTGGCCCGCCGAAAAAAATTCTTGAGAAGAAGAAACGCAGGACCCCGATATGCCCGAGCTTGATCGTCGAGATTTTCTGAAATTGGTGGGAGTCAGTGCCGGGACGGCCGCCACCGCTTGTGCAGATCCTGTCGAAAAACTCGTCCCCTACGTGATCCAGCCGGAGAGCGTGACTCCGGGACTGGCTTCTTATTACGCTTCGACCTGTACAGAATGTTCGGCTTCGTGCGGGATGGTGGTCAAGACGCGCGAGGGTCGCCCCATCAAGCTCGACGGGAATCCCAAGAACCCGATCAACCGCGAATCCCTGTGCGCCCGCGGCCAGGCAAGCCTGGGCCGCACCTATCATCCGGATCGTATCCCTGGGCCGCTGGCAAGCGCGGGAGACAACACGCAGCAGGCCATCACCTGGGAAGAGGGGATGACCCGTCTGACGGGCTCTTTGAAGAAGGCCTCGGGCAGGACCTACATCCTTGGTGGTCCCGTTGGCCCGAGTCTGTCGGGTGTCCTCGACAACCTGGCGGCTGCGTCGGGCGGAAAACGGATCGTCTACGAGCCCTTCTCCCATGACGCTCTTCTTTCGGCGACGGAAGCGGTCTTCGGAATTCGCACTCTCCCGCTCTTCGATCCCGAAAAAGCCGACTTGATCATCGACATGGGCTCGGACTTCCTCGCGACGGGTCTTTCGCCGTGTGAGAACTCCCGCCAGTTCGCGGATGCCCGGGACGTCAGGACTCATCCCGACGGTGGTACCCGAATGATCTCGATTTCGCCGAGATTGAACAGTACGACCCAGAGCAGCGATGAATGGATTGCGGCGGGGACGGGCAGCCAGGGTGCGATTGCCTTCGCGCTGGCCAAGGCGGTCTACGACAAGTATGGGGCGCCTGCAGGAGTTGACGAAGAAACGGTAGAGGCCTTCCTCAACGGCCCGAGCCTGTCCGAAGCCGCTTCTGTGGCTGACATCGACCCCGGCCAACTTCAGAAGGTGGCGAAGGCCCTGCTTGCGGCCGAAGCGCCTCTCGTGATGCCGCCCGGCGTTGCAGGGACCGACTCTTCGGCGGCCTCCACCGCCACAGCGGTGATGCTGATCAATTTGATGACCGGCGCCGTCGGTCGGAGTGTCCAGATTCCGCCTGCTTCTGCGGGCACACCGGTGGCCACCCAGTCCGATCTCGAGGCCCTGGTCAAGGAGATGAAGGCTGGGCGAGTCGATGTCCTGCTGGTGCACGACAGCAATCCGGTTTATTCCATGCCTCCCGCGCTGGGCTTCCAGGATGCTCTGTCGCAGGTGGGCACGGTGGTTTCCTTTGCCTCGATGAAAGATGAAACCTCCGAGGCCGCTGCCCTGGTGCTTCCCAATCACGGCAACATGGAAGTCTGGGGTGATGTGGCTCCCCGCCCGGGAGTCCGGTCGCTGATCCAGCCCACCATTCGTCCCTTGATGGATACCCAGGCGCTGGGCGATACGCTTCTCGAAGCCACGCGCGCACTCGGCGGGACGGCACCGGAAGGTTCCTTCTTCAAGGTGGTTCAGGACAACTGGTCTGATGTGGATTGGGCTGAAGCCGTGGGTAACGGCGGTGTCTATACCGACGTTGAGATTCCCGTACCGGCAGCTCAAGCCGATTTTTCCGGCCTTGCTTACAGCGCCCCCGATATGGCTGGCAGCGGTGAGTTCAAGTTGCTGGCTTTTCCGCACTCCATGCTCGGAGACGGCACCGGCGCTGCTCTTCCCTGGCTGCAGGAGATTCCCGAGACGGTCACCAAGCTGGAATGGAATTCCTGGGTGGAGTTGAGTTTTGCCACGGCCGAGAAGTTCGGTGTGGATTTCGGTGATGTGGTGGAGATCGAGACTCCGGCTGGCAAGTTCGATGTTTCGGTCTTTCCGCGCGGCGGCATTCGGGACGACACCATCGCGATTCCTACAGGCCAGGGCCATACGGTGGGCTTCTACGCTTCCATGGAAGGTGAGGGCGAGAGGCCGAGTTGGTTCCAGGTCGAGTCGCCTGCGGGCACAAAAGGTGTTCCCCGAGGCGTGAATGTGATGTCGATTCTTTCGGCCACCCCCGACGAGAAGGGTGGACGAACCTGGCTGAACTCCATGGCCTCGGTCAAGAAGACCGGGCGCTTCCGTCGCTTGGCGTTGGCGCAGTGGACCGACAACCAGCGAGAACGACGTCTGGCTCAGGCCGTCACCCTGGCCAAGGCCAACGGGCATGACGATGGGCACCATGGAGACGGTCACGGCGGCGGCCATCACGACGGCCCCCCGCATACATTTGAAGCGAAGTACGATGCGGATCCGAAGGTGCCCTATCGCTGGGGTATGGCCATCGACAACGACCGCTGCGATGGCTGCAACGCGTGCGTGGCAGCCTGTTATATCGAGAACAACATACCCGTTGTCGGCGAAGCGCAGGCCATCAACCATCGAGAGATGAGCTGGCTTCGAGTCGAGCGATATATCGGTGAGGGACATGTCGGAGGCGGAGCGGATCGCCGGCCGATCCCTCGTCTCGAGGAATTGGGCAAGCTTGATATCCGATACGTGGCCATGCCCTGCCAGCAGTGTGGTGCTGCTCCTTGTGAGGCCGTTTGTCCGACGTTGGCGACCTACCATAACAAGGAAGGTCTCAACGGCATGATCTACAACCGTTGTGCCGGAACGCGTTATTGCGCCAATAACTGTTCGTACAAGGTCCGACGCTTCAACTACTTCGATTACGGGCAGGAGAACTTCCCCGGCATGCTGGGGATGATGCTCAACCCGGACGTCACGGTGCGGCAGCAGGGCGTGATGGAGAAGTGCAGCTTCTGCGTGCAGCGAATCGAGCACGGTCGCCAGTTGGCAAAAGACGAGGACCGTCCCATTGCGGATGGAGAAGTCAACGTGGCCTGTGCGGCCGCTTGCCCCACCAATTCCATCACTTTTGGAAATCTCCGCGACGACACGAGCCAAGTCGTCAAGGAGGCCGATCAGCCGAATCGATCCTACCACCTCTTGCAGGAATTGAATTTGAGATCATCCATCACCTACCTGGCTAAAGTCAATCGTGAAGATCCGGAGGGCGTAGCCTGATGACACCGCCTCCCGCAATGGCCGATGCGATGTCTCCCTTGTCTCGTCCGAGGGATTCCCGAGCCAATATCGACATCATGGCCCCGACCAAGGGGGCTCCGTGGCCCTATTTGCTGGCGTTGGGTCTGGCGATACTGGGTGTGGTCCAGGGATTCCTGGTTCTTGCCTATCAGGCTTATGTCGGCCTGGGCGTAGCCGGTTATCAGCAGCCCATCTTCTGGGGTGTCTACATCATCACCTTCGTGTTCTGGATCGGCATCGGTCACGCCGGAACACTGATCTCCGCGATCCTCTTCCTCTTCCGAGCGAAGTGGAGAAACGCGGTGAATCGTTTGGCGGAAGCCCTGACCGTTTTCGCGGTGCTGACAGCGGGCCTGTTTCCAGTCTTGCATCTGGGGCGTCTCTGGAAGGTCTACTTCCTCTTTCCCTACCCGAATCAGCGAGCTCTCTGGGTCAATTTCAAGAGCCCGCTCCTTTGGGATGTGTTTGCGATTTCGACGTATGCTTCGATTTCAATCGTCTTCTTCTATATCGGCCTGATTCCCGATATCGCGATGGCACGTGATCGCGCCACCGGCGGCAAGAAGATCGTGTACACGATCCTTGCGCTGGGTTGGCAAGGTACCGGGCCCCAATGGAAGGCCCATAGCCGCTCGGTTCTCCACCTTTCTGGCTTGGCGACCCCGCTGGTGCTTTCGGTGCACTCCGTCGTTTCCTGGGACTTTGCCATGTCCATTGTGCCTGGCTGGCATGCGACCATCTTTGCTCCCTACTTCGTGGCGGGTGCGGTGTTCGGCGGTTTTGCCATGGTGCTGAATGTCCTGATCCCGGTCCGTCGGATCTTCCGCTTGGAGCGATATCTCACCGACTACCACTTTGAGAACATGTCGCGCTTCATCCTGTTTACTTCCATCATCTGTGGTTATGCGTATGGAGTTGAGTACTTCATCGCCTGGTACAGCAATGTGGAATTCGAGCAGAGTTCATTCTGGCTCCGGGCTTTCGGGCCGTATTGGCTGTCGACCTGGGCCATGATCGTCTTCAATTGCGTATTCCCACAGCTCCTGTGGTTCAAGAAGCTGCGGACGAACCTTCCGTTCCTGTTCGCTCTGTGTTTCTTCATCAATCTGGGTATGTGGTTTGAGCGATACGTCATCATCATCACGTCGCTATCCAGAGAGTTCATTACAGGAAGCTGGGGTCTCTATATCATCAGCCCGGTTGAAATCGCGGTGATTGTCGGTTCCTTCTGTTGGTTCTCCATGTGGTTCCTTCTGTTCTTGAAGGCCTTCCCCGTGATTGCCATCGCCGAAGTCAAGGAACTGATTATTCATGCCAAGGACCACGGGGGTGCCCACTGATGGCCACTGTAGTCAGTATCTTCGAGCTGCCGAGCAATACGGCTTCTGCGATTCGAAAGTTGAAGGATCGCGGCTTTGATGACCTTACGACCTACTCGCCTGCTCCTTTCCCGGAGATCGAAGAAGCCGAGGACGCGAGCCCGAGCAAGGTCAGGGTGTTCACCCTTGTGGGGGGCCTGAGTGGCGTCACCCTGGGCTTCCTGATGCAGATCTGGATGTCTCTGGAATGGCCGATCAAGATTGCCGGTAAGGCCTTTGCGGCGATACCGCCTTTCTGGATTGTGGGTTTCGAGTTGACCATCCTCCTGGGTGGGTTCTTCACCTTGTTTGGTCTCCTGATCGTGGGAGGTCTCTATCCGAGGAAGCTGGATAAGCATTACAGTTCTCGTTTTTCGGCCGAGGAATTCGGTGTGGTAGTCCACTGTGAAGAGCGGGATGTATCGGAAGTCGAGATGCTGATGCGGGGCGAATCGGCCAAGGAGGTCACCGTTGTTGATTCGTGATTCCTTGCGGATGCACCGCTCGAGAGTTCGAGCCTGGGCTTCCCTCATGATTCTTCTTCCCTTCGTGCTGGGTTCGGTGGGTTGTTGGGAGCAGGTCTCGCCCGAATGGTTTCCCCAGATGAAGAGGCAGGCCGCAGTCCAGGCCTACGAGCTGAACGAGTTCTATGGGCAGGGTCAGGGACTGACGCCTCCCGAAGGAACGGTCAAGCTGGGTAACCCTTACCCCGATGTGGCCATGATGCCGCGAGCCGAGCAGGAGAAGATGGTGAATCCGATCCCCTCGTCCCTGGAATCGCTCAAGAACGGCGAGGTCCAGTTCCAGCGATTCTGTTCGCCGTGTCACGGCATGAAGGGCTGGGGTGACGGCACAGTGGCAGGACCTCCGTTTGGTAAGGGACCCTTCGGCATTGTGTTGCCGGTGGGCGGCCCTCAGAGTGTGGCGAAGGTGTTCACGGACGGACATATCTACACGACGATCACAATGGGTCGTGGGCGTATGCCGAGCTATCGACGGATTCCCCACGAAGATCGCTGGGACATCGTCAATTATCTACGCGACCTGAATGGCCAGGGGGGTCGAAATTGAGCAGCGAAGGCGACATCACTCAGGAGCGAGCCAATTCGACGGGATTGCCTCAACCTCTCGCTGGAATCTGCCTTGCTTTGGTTGGGCTGGGAATCATGGCCTTTGTGGCTGGCCTGATCCGGGACCCTCAGAAGACCTGGCTTGCCTTCCACAGCAACTTCATATTCACCACCATGCTGGCCTGTGCGGGACTGGTCCTGTCCTGTGTCTATACCATCGTGGGGGCGAAGTGGTGTGGCCC
The DNA here is from genome assembly GCA_002691025.1 of Spirochaeta sp. Taxonomy (GTDB): domain Bacteria; phylum Myxococcota_A; class UBA9160; order UBA9160; family UBA4427; genus MED660. Next base: position 6,583 of record NZGT01000030.1, read on the forward strand.
GTACCGACGCTTTGCGGAAGGGCTCGCGGCGTGGATTCCCTTCGCGTTCATCATGGGGATCATCGGTTTCTTCGGAGGTCACTATCTCTTTGAGTGGTACGACCACCCGATTCCCAGCAAGGCCGTCTGGCTCAATCCGGTTCGTGTCTATACGACCGACCTTTCCTTGATGTTCATCATGTCGGTTCTGGCTTTCGTGTACCTCAAGGCCTCTGCGCGCCCGACCCTCTATGCGCTGGCCCAGGGAGAAGGCGGGGAAGCGGGCGGTTTTGCCCAGCGGATGGCACAGCGCTGGACAGCCGGCTGGAAGGGCGAGGAAGAGGAGTGGGCTATTTCGAGCCGCACGAAGACCAAGCTGGCTCCGGTGATCTGCTTGGTCTTCGGGATCGGGTTCTCGATCTTCAACTTCGACCAGGTCATGTCCATGGAGCAGATGTGGTTCTCGAATCTCTTCGGGGCCTATGTGTGTTGGGGCGGTATTCTCTCCGCGGTGGCGGCTTCTGTTCTGCTGGGTGTCTTGCACCGTGACAAGCCCGGCTATGAGGGGCTGATCACCGAGTCGCGGATGCACGACATCGGAAAACTGCTTTTTGGTTTTTCCATCTTCTGGATGTATCTCTTCTGGGCCCAGTATCTGGTGATCTACTACGGAAACCTGCCTGAAGAAACCTTCTACCTGCGTGATCGGCTCGGCCCGCAGTTCATGATCGACAAGGGGTATACCGAGTACGCCTTTGCCCAGACCTGGGCGAGTTTCGACTTTGAATGGGTGCGGCTGACGAAGGGCTACGGTTGGGCCTCGATGGTGGCCTGGGCCTGTTGCTGGCTGATTCCTTTCTGGGTCCTGATGGGGCAAAGGCCCAAGAAGACCGGCTGGATCGTGGGCCCGGTGGCTGCGTGTGTTCTCCTGGGGTTCTGGATCGAACGAAACCTCCTGGTCTGGCCGTCTGTGATCAAGAATGACATGTACTCATTCATCGGCCTGGTTCCGTTGTGTATTGCGGCGGGTTTTTGCGGTGCGTTCATCCTGGTCTTTCTCTTCTACTCTCGCGTATTCCCGTCTCTCCCGACCGAACACAGTTCCTGATTCGGACTGGCCATGTCGGGTGACGGGGGTGAAGTCCGGGGCGATGGGATACGAGCCCAGGATCCCCACGCGGAGGCGATGACCCCTCTTTCGGGTACGCCCGTGACCTTGGGTCCCAGCGACATGACGATTCATGTCCGGAGAGGGCGTGATACGGTGATCTCCTACGGAGACATCGTCCATGTCGATCTCGCCCGTCGCGGCCTCGCCATTTCCACGCGCAGCCGTGCCTTCTACATCCGGCGCAATGAGTTCTCGGAACCCGGGGCGATGCGTGTCCTCTACCAAGCCTTGAGAACGCGGATCGGGGCTCGGCCGGGTGGAGCCGAGTCCGTGTCACGGATGGACGAGATTGATCGGCTTGAGGCTCGGCGCCGACCGAAACTCGCCGTGTACGCCTTTGCTCTGCTGTGTCTGATGACCTACGTGCTCCAGGAGTTGGACCCTTTCGCGATTTCCGTCGGCGCCTTTTCACCTGCGCTCGTCAGCCTGGGTGAGTATTGGAGGTTGGTGACCGCGAATTTTCTTCACAACATGCTTCTCTTCCCGTTTCATATCGGGATGAATGTCTTCTGTGTGGTTGTTTTTGGCTTTCTGACGGAGAGGGTGCTGGGGAGCCTTCGAACCGTGGTGGTGATGGGAGTGAGCGGAATCAGCGCCATGCTGGCGGCCGGGGCCATGGGGTACCCCGAGGTCGTGGGCGCTTCGGGCGTGGCGGCCGGTCTGGCGGGCGCCCTGGTTTCCATGGAGCTCGGTGGGGGAAAGGGGCTGCCGGCCTGGTGGCGAATCCCACGGTTTGTATTCGTGGCGGCTCTTGGGCTGCA
>NZGT01000031.1 GCA_002691025.1 Spirochaeta sp.
CCGCCCCGAGCGACAGACACCCACCCTGGGGCCCCAGCCGAAACGTTCCCAGGAACTTTCTATTGGGCTCTGGACTCACCGAGTTGCTGGTTCGTCAGCTCGATACGGTGATTGAGCCAACGGAGTTCGTAACTGTTCGCCGTCTCTGCTTTTGCGCGTGCGAGCAGGATTTCCAGTGCCTCGCGACGCGCTTCGAGGGCAGCGCGGTGATTCGGCTGGCTTTCCAGCGTGACCTCGAGGACATGAAGTGCATGGACAGGCTTCCCGGAGGCAATGTACTCCTGGGCTTTTTGGGTGAGCCGATCCGCTCCGGCCGTGTCCACCAGGTCCGCATAGACCGCGCTCCGAGGGACCGAGTAGAGTTCGGTAGTGGATTCCATATGGAACCACGTGGCGTAGTACTCCCAGATACTCCGAACCGCCCAGGACACCTTGCCATGCTTCTGTGAGAGATCCAGTTCGGGCGGCAAATGGATCTCGTCCATGAGCTGATACACGGTCTTCCCTTCAATCATCCCCTTCACCACCTGATCGTGGACATACTGCACAGCATCACGGATCCGGGTGACCTCCTCCCGGATCCTTTCCCTGCCCACCACGGGATCCAGATGGCTCGGAACAACCATCTCCGGCTCAAGCGCAAGCACGCGATTGAGGGACTCGATGTATTCAATGGGCTTGCGGAACTTCTCGCCGCGCATGGTAAAGATATTGGGGAACTGCGGGAAGTAGGGACCGAAAAAGTCACCCGCGAAGAAGATCTTCTCATCTGGCAACCAGAGGGTCAGGTTGTCCGCACCTTCAGCCCCGGGCATGGGCAGGACTTCGAACCGGACTCCGCCCTGTTCAAAAACCAGGGACGAGTAGTCATCCACCAGAGTGGTCGGGACGACGTGGCCGTAGGCCATGAAGCCGACCTCAGGGGGCGACTCCGGCATCCACGGGAAGAGCAGTCGATTCCGTTGATAGAGATAGGGCTCCAGTTGTTTCAGATAGCGCTGCTCTTCGGGAAACTGCCGATGGGTGACGATCTCGCTGCCCTCTTCAGCCCAGAAGGGTGTTCCCCCCGCATGATCCTGGTGGGAATGGCTCAGGATGATGTGTGTGACGGGTTGGTCCGGTGCCACCTCTTCCAGCATGCGCTTCTGCTTGGCGGCCTGTATGGCGAGCCCGGTGTCGAAGACCACGTTGCCCTCTTGAGTGCTGATCAAGACCGTATTCGAGATCCCGGTGGCCTGGAAGATGTAATCATTGATCTGTCGCACGTCGACAGGAATCACTTCCATGATGGAGTTTTCTTCCATCATCTTCTCTGCGTAATTTCCCACCGCTTCGGCGGCGCGGGCCGACACTGCTTTCTGCGCGCTGTCCGAGACCAGGAAGAAAATCACCCCCACGACCACCAGCAGCGCGGCTGCACCCAGGATCACTGTTCGCGTACGGATCGAACCCGAATCGGACATCTGTATTCCTTCTTCTATTGGGTAGGCTGAAAAGACCAGAGGCAGGAGAAAGGCCTAGGAGGATCCGGAAGACAAGAAAATCGGAGACGACCACGCACGCTCCTCAACCTCACTCAGACAATCATCATCCAGTGGAGTCCGGTCGTCGGCGTAGCAAGGGGAGATCCGGATGCACTCCCCTTTCTCGTTGCGCTCGCACCGGAACCCGCCGCCATTGACGGCCAGACTCGGCTCCTGGATCGCGCGAACGTAATAGACCATGACCCCATCCGAATCGGGACCCATGGTCATGAACTCTTCATCTTCGAATTCGACCTGGCATGCGGGACCGCCCGACGGACAGGGCAAGACCCGCCAGGGGTCCTCGATCCGGTCACCGATTTCCGTATTCGTTTCGCTGGAGGCGCGGATCCGGACGACCTCGATCCGATCAATGGACCGCCTTTCGTCGCTCGGGTGATAGCACTCATTGAGGCATAGCTGACGGAGGCGATCCGGTGAAAGCGTCTCGGTCACATCATCGGGGCAGCCCGGCTTCTGCGTAAAAGCCCCCACTGCCGACACACTGAAACGGGGAACCTCCCTCATTCCTGAAACCAGGGATCCCATGGGCGCGACGCCCTCTTTCGCATTCAAGAGATCGAACCAGAGCAGGATCCGTTCTCCGGAGGTTCCGTAGACTTCTCGGCGCTCGAGCGCATCCCAGATGGCCTCTCGATCGCGCGAGGGAGCGTGGACCGCCGCAAGGCCACCCGTATACAGATACGACGAGCCTCGCTCCACGTTACGCCGGGCCTGAAGAGGCAGCGAATCCAGATCGAGAGCAATGGATTCAGGAGTCGCCTCACGATCGTTCCGGATGATCTTCGCCGCGCGACCCACCGCGCCTTTGGATTCCGTCAGCCGATTTCGCGCGTGCTCCTTGAAACCGTTTCCCGCTCGTGCGACATGGGTATCGCTGGATCCGATGAAGCCGAACTGGAAGTCTGCGGCGAGGGCATACTGGGCCGACATGCCGGGTCGGGCATTGAAGGCGGGAAGGAAACAGTCCGTACACTGACCGCACTCGCCCCAATCATCCAGGGTGGCACCCGGGATGGAGTAATGGCCTGCGACACCCGCATCAATGTAGTTTCGCCTTGCTTCCTCTACACGCGCGTCGCATTCGGCGGTCTCGGCGTCTTCGCACCGGGCGCGAATGATCTCGCCCGCTCGCCAACAGCAGGGCTCGTAGCTCTCCGTGGGTTCGCCGCACACCGGATTGCCTGCAGCATCGAGTTCCGTGGCCACCCAATCACGGAAGGACTCCGAATTTCCATGCCCCGAATAGATTTCAATCAGGTTCTGGCGATCGGGGTCGTGCTGGTCCGGGAGTCGCTGATTTTCCCAGTTCGAGCGTGGAGGTGCCATGAGCCCCCAGACCGTACCGTGGGGAATCACCAGGCTGGGAAGATCCCACTGGTCGAGTTTGGCAAAGAGTTCCTTCGGGTCTCGGGCGATCTCGTGACAGTCGGCGGGGAGCTCCCTTGTGTCGATCCCAGCGGCACAGAACGGGACGGACTCCACTTCTTCCCTGTACAGCGAGTAGTCGAAATAGCGTTGTCGCTCGGAAAAGAAGACCATCGGCAGAATCAATCGCGCGGTCAGAGGCATGAGCGGCACGCGGAATTCGGGCCGCGGCGCAGCGATGGGACGCGCCGGAACAGCGTCCGGAGCCGAGTCACGCAGGATGACATTCTTGTGGCCATAGTGGGTCTCGGGAGTGCTACCCACTTGACTCCACTCCCACCCCAGAAAGGCCACCGTATCCGGATCGCTCGGGTCCCCGGCCACCGCGTTGCACGCCTGGATCGAATCCACAGTCTCCTGCCAATGCTGGGGACTGATCCCCTCCGCGTGATCGTTGACGCTCCAGAAGTCGAGCCCGGCGCAATAGCGGGCATAATCGCATGCATCGGCGGGCGGGTGCGCGCCCTCGCCCCCCATGAGCGGCAGACTCATGACAAACGCATCAGGAGAGAATGTGGTGTGAACATGAAGATCGCCGAACAGGATCTGCTTGGAGCGAGAGGGAGCCTCTCTTTTCTGACGCTCGCCACGAGCGCGAACGTCCGCAGCCGCTCGCGGTTCCGGCCCGGGTGTACCCGGGCCCATATGCTCTCCTTCACACCCCAGGCCGGTCAGGAAAAGGAGCAGAACCACATAGGACAAAAGCAGACCGACCTTCGCGGATGCTTCAGGATCAGTTTCCTTCATGTCCCGAAGTCTAGACCTTTTGTGCTGGTAAGGCGTGGTGAATGCTTCTTCGCAGTTCAGAGCAAACCGGTCTGGGTGCCCGGACAAAACCGAAGCAAGGGGCATTTGCGATCGAGCCCGATGCGGCCTTTCGCAACAGATCCGAAACTCCGCGAGGCGTTATTCAAGCAGGTCCCGACAAGAGAGGACCGAGACGCACGCATCCCTGGCCCACCGACCTTTGGGCGTGTATGCCTCCCAACCTTTCCAGGACTTGTAAGCACCCGGATTCAATCCAGAAACCTGACCCCTCCGAGGATCCTGGCCACGCTCTCCGGGTGAGCCGTCCTTTTCTTGATCGACGAACCATCCCAAAAGAGTCCCATCGAACCGCACCGAATTCGCACGGCCGAGCGACGATCTGATCAGGGGAACGGGGCTCCGAAGAGGCCTTATCGGCCAACAAGACCGTTCAGGACCCATCGCGGGGGGCTTCAAGATGAAGCCCCGAAACGACGTCGTTCTGGATCGACTTCAATCACGAATGGATTCTCCCAGCTCTGGCCCACCACCAAGAGGGATGGCCAAACCGCGTCGAATCATTTCGCACAACGCTCCTGACCCTTCAGAAGTCGACAAGCCCTCACACAGATCTTTGTGCGCAAGAGGGCCTGGCATGGCTTCAAAGAGCCGGTCAAGAAAGAGCTGCTGCACAGGGTCTCCCACCCCCACCTCTCGCCCATGAACAGTTGCGTATTTCACCGCGTTTTCAGCATGATCCGAGCTTTGTCGAATGAACTCGGTGGTGTACTCGACTCCATCCAACCGGTCTTCAAGCAAAGCGCGTCCAGCAGACGACCCAGTTCGGCAAAGGAGCGAGGTCCGTCCGGAGCGGTTCACCATGAAATCCAGGATCTGTTGGGTTTCAAGGAAATCCGGCGCCAGGCGACGAAGAGGCTCCCGGGCTTCGGCAGGAAGTCCGTCCAGTGACATGGTGTACAGTTCGGCCTCTGCGAGGTAATCGAGACCGCATTCACTTGCCCAGTCGACAAACTCAGCGAAGTAGCAGGGGTCGTGAACCGCTCCCAGTTCGTCATGAAGAAAAGCATTGCTCGGGCTTCTTTGCATGGATTCCACCAGAGCAAGCAGACTCCGGGCCTGCGCGCTCGTATCATGAGCCGCAAATTGGGAACGAAGCACTCGAAGCAACAGAGCGCTGCGCTTGACCCGGGCTTCCGGGGTCTGCTCCTTCCTCAATTGGAACTGCAAAAGCTCCCGAAAGGCTTCCTTCTGCTTCCAGCCGGGGTAGGTCACATAGGCAATTGCGGTCATTCCATCGGGCTTGAGACCTCGTTCGGACTGACGCAGGATGGCTTCTTTCGCCTCATCCGGCACCCACGAAAAAACACCGTGGCATAAGATCAAGTCGTAGACTGCCTCTTGGGATTCGAAAGTACGAAGATCCTCCTGCACGATCGTGCAGTTCTTCAGACCCATTTCTTGAATCTGGCGCTGCCCCTGGGCTACTTCCGCCCCTGAAAAGTCCACACCCAAAAAGTCAGCACCCGGGTATCGCTGAGCTTGCTCGCAGATATGACGGCCGCTCGCACAACCGAGGTCAAGCACACGAACGTGATTCTCGGCTTCTTCACGGTTTTCAGGAGTCAGTCCGAGTACGTGACCGATCCCGAGCATTCGACGCAAGTCCAGAGTCGGAAACCGCTGATCGTGGTAGGGCGTTCCATCGTAGGAAGCCTGAAGAGGGTCTTCTTCCATCTTCATTCGGCGACCCGGGTTCTGCGGGCTGAGCTATTCAGCAGCGCGATGGAAGACCCTTTTCCGGAGCCCCGCAAAGCCGGCCAGACCCAGAGCGACCAGCAAAACCGAACTCGGTTCGGGGACGACACCGGCCGGAAGGCCCGAGCCATCCTCCTCGTAGGCCCAGGAGCGAACCGTGAAGTCCTCACCGCTCGATGCAAACTCGACCTCCATCCAACCGTAGACGTCCAGGCCAGACAGATCGAAGCGAAATCCTGCATACCCCGTCTGCCCCAGGGACCACTCCGGGCTGAGATCGTCTGTATCACCGTCCCGAAGCCAACCTTCTGAGTCCCAGTCGAGACTTCCATCCACCGTATCCCCCGCATCGAGACGACCCAGGTATTCCGACATCCCAACGGAAAGGATACTGAATTCGACGGAACTCAGGCTCATCATGCCGAAGTCGGTGGCTTCCAGCCCAAGATCGAGGTCACTCATCATCCCCGCATCAGAAACAAGATCAAAGCTACTCTCGCTGCTACCGTCGAAGGTCAGCGTTTGCTCCGGCGATGCATTCACCAACTCCGTGTAGATGATCCCCGCCCCTGCGTCCGACGCCGCAGCCGTAACTGCTCCCGTAAGGACCGTGGCCATCGTGCCCTTCCGAAACCTGCCGCCTTCTTTCTGGATGGCGCTGTCCAAATCTCGACGCATGGGTCCACTCTCCCTGACTGCTGTCCTTAATAGGGCAATAGCCGGCGTTCAGTTTATCATCGGCTGAAATTGAATCGGGAAAGAAATGAACACAATTGAACAAATTCATCAAAGCCACCCTGGGCCCGCGAGAGCAAACCAGACGGGAGAGAGGAGTCATCTCGCACTACCCCAAGGGGCAAATTTCCCCTCCCTGCAAGAACCGAATGAAAGCGACGTCACCTCCTGTGTCAGCGGGAATCGCGGACCAGCGAAGAGGGCTTGCGCATCTTGAGCAGGGCTCGCCGGCGAACCGGAATCCGAGGCCATCTACCCAGGGCGAACCCGTACAGGCATCTCGACAAAGCCCTTCACAAAGCACGACCGCACACGCACCGGATCTCCCACCACTTCAACGGAGTGGAAGCGTGCCACCAACTCTTCCCAGAGAATCCGAAGCTGCATTTCGGCCAGGCGACTGCCCATGCAGAAATGGACACCGAGCCCGAAAGACAGATGCTTGCGCGCGTTCTCGCGATCGATCAGGAATTCGTTCGCGCGTGGAATCACGTCCTCATCACGATTCGCCGAGACGTACCACATGATGACCTTGTCTCCGGCCTTGATGGACTTCCCCCCAAGCTCCGTGTCCTGCGTCGCCGTCCGTCTCATATACGCCAGAGGCGTCTGCCAGCGGATGATCTCGCTGACCATATTGGGAATCAGACTCGGGTCATCCCGGAGTTTCTGGTACTCGGCCGGATTTTCGTTGAGCGCGAGCAATCCGCCCGATATGGAATTCCGGGTCGTGTCATTCCCGCCGACGATCAAAAGCATCAAGGTGCCGAGATACTCCATCGGCTCCATGTCCTTGGTCGCCGCGTTGTTCACAAGCGCACTCACGAAGTCGAGACGACCTTCCTGTGACTGATCGGCCCGCGCTTCTCGCAAAGCCATGAATCGGTCCAGGCACTCCAGCAGCGACGCCCTCACCTCCTCGATGACCCCCAACCTCTTGGCCTCAGCCAGATCCATCGTGGCCAGATTCGACCAGTGAGTCAGCTTGCGTCTCTCTTCGTAGGGAAAGTCAAAGAGCGTCGCGAGCATTCCGGTGGTCAACTCGATCGAGACACGGTCGACCCAATCAAAAGTCTCCCCCACAGGCAGCCCTTCGAGGATCTCGATCACACGCTCGCGGATCAAGGGCTCCAGGATCTTCAAATTGCGCGGGGCTGCGACCGGCTGAACGGCCTTGCGGTGCCCATCGTGCCTCGGACCGTCCATCGTGATGAACCCGCCCTCCAAGGGAAACTCGGGATCGGGATCACTCAGGAAGATGCTGCGCGCGGAAGAAAAGATCTCGGGATTCTTTTCCACCGTCACCACATCCTCGTATCGCGTGACAGACCAGAAAGGACCGTATTCTTCATCCACGGTGTAGTGCACGGGATCTTCTCTTCGGAGTCGCTCGAAATAGCCCCACTGCGTATCGGTTTCGAAAAGCTCGGCGTCGGCCACGTTGATCTTCTCAAGCGGAATCGAAGCGGGGTCCCGCCCCGCCTGACCCAACGAACGAATCAACGCCTCTCCTGTCACCTCAGCCTCACTCATCTCAGTCCCCTCTTTCTTCAGACGAACCCCGTCGAGACTACAGCACTTCAGGAAAAAACAACGAATGCCGTTTTCTCCGATTTGATGGACCCGAATCCTCGCCCTAGCCCGGGTCGGGTTTCATCTCCCTGAAAGAACCCGGATGGAGAATTCCTTGCGCGTATCGGCCAGGGGGCGATCGAGGTATACCTCCCACCCAGACCAGGGCCATTTCCGGTTCATCCTTCGCGAACGGACAAACAATCTGGGCATGACCCATACCAGGTGGAAGAACGCCTTGACGGTGCCCCAGAAAGGAAGCGCCTGAGCGACCTCCAAGCCCTCCTTCGCCTTGACCAGATCACCGACATAGCGACGGTACTTGATATCGATGGCCAGAAGGGTCCAGATATCCTGAACCAGCTCATCGTCGATATGGGTCGTTGTGCCGAAGACCACATGACTGGCGTCGTGATTCGCAAAGTATGACGCCATTTCTCTACTTGAAGCCGTGCCGGTGTCGATCAGGTCCGGGTTCGAGGCCAGATATTCCGCCAGACCTTCACGCAGGGTCATGTGCGTGTCCTGATCTTGATAGGCCAGACGCGTCTTCATGGTACGGACATCCTCCGTTTTCGGCGCCTTCCAGGATGGCTGATCGGCCATCCAACAATTCTCCACAGCCTCGATCAAGGATATATCAAAATTCGGTGCATGATCGCCTCACGGAGAGACGCAACTCATACGGTTCAGGAACTGGACCCTAGAAAATGAGGAGCGCGGCCTCAGTCGACGAGTTCGATCTCCCCCGGGCGCCAGGTCTTGTCGAACCACGACTCAAGCGGCCCGTAGAGCCGCAGGCAGATGAACCATCCCTTGCCCGGCACGGTCTGGATCCAGTTCGCCTCGTGCCCCTTCGGCGGCGTGGGACCAAACCAGATCGTGGTCGAGCCGTCGGCGTTGGTGACGAGATCCTTGTTCCGCTCGTTGTTCTTGCTTGGATACGGCTGATCGGTCTGGAGCATCGAGCGGGTCTGGGGGTCATAGACCACCAAAGACCAGAAATCCTTGGCCGGGACATCCGCGGGAAGGGTCAGCGTATAGTCCTTGCTCCCATCGAGGTACCGACCCTTGGAGTCGGTGGAAGCCAGCGCGTATTGCGAACCCACGCCCACCATTTCAAGCACCATGGCGGGTGTATTGACGGTGGCAATATAGAAGAAGAGCGACCGAGCGTCCTTGTTCCGTCCGCCGTTGCCATCATCCACCAGCCACCGGTAGTCTCCTCCATCAAAGGCCGAGAACCAGCTTCCGTCGGGTCCGTAGTACCAGATCGTCTCGGATCGCGGACGGAACGCAAGCGACCGAGCCGTCGCATTCCCGATGGCCACCGCGTCGGTCAGGATCGCCTTCATGCGGGCATCGGGCTTGAAGGGTTGGCCCTTCTGGATCCCGATCGCCGCCAGGTTTCCCCGGAGCTCTGGGTCGAGGGCGCCTACTGGCTCACGCTGGATCACCTCGTCGATTTCGGCGAAGAAGCTGTAGTCGTTCGCGTGAATGGTATTCATCACCTTTCCGGTCCCGCTGATGACTTCAAGCTCCGGCGGGTTCGCCGCGTCCGCGAGCGGATAGATCTTCAGCCCCTCCGTCCACATCTTGACCGCATCGTCGGGCTTCCCGTCCTTCAAGAAGCCCCGAAGCGGGAGCCAGTTCACGTACGTCGGGCTCTCGGAAACGAAGTAGCCCTCAGGAACCTCGCCCTTGTAGCCCGGAGGAAGCAGCAGGTATTTTCCGCCCTTGCCGCGATCCGGACCGGGCGCTCCCATATCGGTCACGAACCGGAAGTATGCGTCGTTCACCGTTCCGGGTCCTGCCCCGGCCGGAATCTCCACCACCGTGGGACCGTCGCGCTCCAGGTCCAGCATCCCGATCGCATAGACGGTATCGGTATTGCCGGTCAGGAAGAGGCTGTTTGAATCCATCAATCCGTCGTAAAGCAGGATCTGATTGGCCTTTTCCACACCGAGACCCACCATGCCCCGCCGCAGCCCTTCGATGGATGCGAGCGGAACGAAATCAAGAAAGACCTCGACGCCCCGCATCCGGTCGAGGTTGTCGTAGACCAGTTCCACCGTCTTTTCACTCGGCATCCCATCGAAGAACTCAAGAGTGCCAATCGAGGTCTCCACCTCATCCGCCGTCATGATCGACGGGGGGATCAGCTGGTTGTAGCCCGGTGTCTTCGTCTCCTTGGCCATCCCCTGGCTGGCCAGGAACAGGATGGACGACACAATCGTAAAAATTCTCTTGGACGGATTCATGGCTTCTACTCGATTCGATGCGGCCCGCGCCCACCGGGTGATCCGGCCGGAGCGGAGTCTATTCATTCTGTATCGGACAGATAGGAATTCCGAAGGCCGAGTCTACATCCTCGGGCCATGCCGGCATAGGTCTCATCTGAATCGGTCCATGCCACATCCGAGCGTCTGACACCCTCAA
>NZGT01000032.1 GCA_002691025.1 Spirochaeta sp.
AGGCCCACGGCCACCGCGATCCCGGAGAAGCCCGGCTCGGCCAGTTCTTCTTCCGGTGAAGCCGTCTCCGGTTCGGTCTTTGTGTTTTCGGTCTGGTAGAGTGCGATGGCCTCCAGGGCCTCGCTGTAGCGAAGCGTTTCTACGACGAGCACGAGGCCCACTTCTTCTTCGAGGCGGACGTCGCATTCGATGGCCTGGCTGGCCAACAGGAGAGCCCACTCTTCGGCGAGCTTTCGACCGCCTGGTATGGGAATGAAGGATGCTTCGTTCACGCGGAGGGTTTCTTTCTTGATGAATCGCCTGCCGAAAAAGCCGCGACCCGAACCCTGAGTCTACCGTGATGGGGCTCTTTTGTTGAGATGGTTCGGGAATGGAGTGGTATGGTTTTGCCCCTGGAAGAGGATGGATGGAAAACGGTGGGGCCAGGCATGAGTGACGAGGCAGATGAGGTCTGGCCCGAAGAGTGGATGCCGGATCGAGAAGGCTTCGATCGCTATCTCGAAGACACCATCGTGATCGACTGGCAGACTCCGGCTGTGCTGGAACGTGCACGGGAATTCGGACGGGTCTTCGAAGGGGCTGAGGACAGGGTCCGGGCTGCCTTTCTTTTCGTGCGAGACGAGATCAGCCAATCCCTGGATGACGGCACGGACGCATTGCCTTGTAGCGCGAGCCAGGTGCTGAAAGCCGGGACCGGCCTTTCGTATGGCAAGAGCCACCTTCTTGCCGCCTTGCTCCGCGCCGGGGGGGCCCCGGTGGGTTTTGGCTATCAGCGCATCGCGGATCCCGAGACTTTGGCGGGATATGCGCTGCATGGATTCGTGGTGGTATGGTTCTCGTCTCTGGGTCGATGGATTGCCCTGGATGCGCGGGGAAATACGTCGTCTCTCCAGAGTGACTTCAGTCTGGAAGGCCATCCGGACCTGGCTCACGAACCCCGGCCGGAGAACAACGAAGTCGTCTTTCCCGTTGTGCTGGCACGGCCCCTCAAGTCCGTCGTTGACCTGCTCGACCGGGGCGAAAGCCTGAGCCGAGTTCGGCGCCACCTCCCTGTGGACCTCGGTCCCTGAGCGAGTCGGACGGGCGGTTCAGGATGGCTTTGACGAGCGGGGTTGCCGGTTCTTCTGGCTGTACTTGCCGGCCTCGTGATTGACGATCTCACGGTCGGTCTCGCGCTGCAGGCCGTGCTCTTCGACGTATTCGCCCGGGTCTCTTTCGTAGTCCACGATTTCATCCTGCAGTGAGATGTCCCAACGGCAATGAGGCTCGTCCGGATGCGCGCGCGGGGGCAGTTTGATGGGATCGATCCGGATCCTGGGGTTCCAGCGAGCCGCTCCGTGGCGAAAGCCGAACAGTTCGAGATGTCCGCAGATCTTGTTGCACATATAGGCCATGACCTCGGGACCGCCTGCTTCTCCCATCTCGGGTACCACGCATTGAGGCGTATGCATTTCCCACGCGTGATCGCCCGTGTTCTCGAAGACCAGTGTCATTCGGGTGGCCATGGCGGGAAGGCACTGCCACACCTTCATGGGAGTGGTTTCGTCATCCTGATCGGCGAAGCCCATCAGGCGGGGGATGATCTCGTTTTCGTGATCGCCGGCTCCGCCATCGGCAAACCAGACTTCGTGGTGGATTTCGTCGGCGACGGCCTGGCCGAAGCGTTTGGTGATGGCGTCATACCACTTGCGGTTGACGGTCCCGTAGATGGATCCGCCCACTTCAACCAGTTTCTTGAGGCCTTCCTTGGAGAAATCGTCCAGAGTCAGGTCGGGTTTGAATGGGCCACTGTAATCGTCGAGTTCAGGTCCATCATGGCTTTCGGGCATGGCTGATTCTCCTGGGTTGTTCTCGTGTTCGATTCCATTTTTGTTTGCAGGATAGCCCAGCCCGATGGACCGAGGGGGTCGTGCGCCGAGCCGGGATTCAGTGCTACGCTGGGGACTCATCACGAGAAGGAGCAGCTATGTCCAGCATGTATGACTTTGAGATGAATTCGATCCAGGGTGAATCCGTGGCACTTTCAGACTTTGAAGGCAAGGTCTGTCTGGTGGTGAACGTCGCCAGCGCTTGAGGCCTTACTCCTCAGTACGCAGGTCTGCGTACCCTACATGAAGAGAACAAGGACAAGGGCTTCGCGGTCCTTGGATTCCCCTGCAATCAGTTCGGTCAGCAGGAGCCCGGCTCCGACGAAGAGGTTCTTGACTTCGTTGAGTCGAAATACGACGTCCACTTTCCGATGTTTTCGAAGATCGAGGTGAATGGCTCTGGAGCATGTGACCTGTACACCTTCCTGAAGTCAGGCCATCCGACGCCCGATGGAGCGGAAGACATCGCGTGGAATTTCACGAAATTCCTCGTGGGTCCCGATGGCCAGGTGCTGGCTCGTTTCGAGCCGACTGTGACGCCCGAGGAGATAGGCGAGCAGCTGGCCAGTCATCTCTGAATGATCCGGTTCGGTTTCTTCGGAAACCTTTTCGAGGAATGGCATGACCCTGCTTGATTCGCAGTGGTTGGCCCTGACCGAGGAGGATCCGCTCGAGACCGGTCTGGAGATCTGCGATCCCCATCACCATCATTGGGATCGAGCCGACTCGCGTTATATGCGCGAGGAATTGGCTGAGGATCTGAGTGGGCACCGGGTTGCGAAGACCGTTTTCGTGGAATGCGGCTCGAACTATTTCTCCACGGGGCCGGAATCGCTCCGGCCGGTGGGAGAGACGGTCTTCGTTCAGGCGATAGCGGATCAGGGGCTGGCTGGGACGGAAGCCGACGGGTTGAACGCAGGGATCGTCGGTCATGCGAACCTTCTCCTCGGCGATGCGGTGGACGAGGTTCTGGAGGCCCATCTGGACGCGAGTCCGGATCGCTTTCGGGGGATCCGGCATTCGGCCGCCTGGCACGAAAGTTCCGAGATCCGGCCTTCCCACTCGAATCCACCGGCTCACATGCTCAGCTTGGCTTCTTTCCGCTCGGGGTTGTCCCGGTTGTCTCGCTACGGATTGAGCTTTGATGCCTGGCTCTTCCATACCCAACTCGGGGAACTTCATGACCTGGCACGGCAGGACTCCGATACGGTCATCATCTTGAATCATATGGGTGGGCCTTTGGGGATCGGTCCTTTTGCGGGCCGCCGGGCTGAAGTCTTCTCGGAGTGGAAGCACCAGATGGCCCTTTTGTCCGAGTGCGAGAACGTGGTGGTCAAGCTTGGAGGCCTCCAGATGGCCATCTCGGGTTTTGGCTGGCATAGGCAGGCGCGTCCGCCGACCTCGCTTGAATTGCAGGCAGAGTTGGAGCCCTACTACCTCCATTGCATCGATCAATTCGGTGTGGATCGCTGTATGTTCGAAAGCAATTTTCCCGTCGACAAGGCTTCCTGCTCCTACACGGTGCTGTGGAACTTCTTCAAGCGGATGACGCATGGTTTTTCTGAGTCGGAAAGGAAGGCTCTTTTCTGCAAAACGGCAGAGCGTGTCTATCGGATCTAGCGAGTCGGACCGTCTCTTCCCGGCTGCGATGGGTTTGAATGGGGAAGGGCGACGGGGTAGAGTGCTCAGGTCCGATGAACTCACAGACACGGATTCATGGTGTGAGCAGCGAGGCGGGCGAAGGGAAGGGTCGGGGGGAGAGCCCGTTCTTCTGGAGTCGGTAGGATGAGTGGAGCAGATCGATTGCTCTGTGGGAGATCCGAGCGCACATGAAGAGCACGGACTGGCCGGTATTCCTACTTGCTTTTGGCGCGTTGATCCTGGTGACGATGCCTCTTTATTTTGCGCCCGAAGCGAGCGCAGAGATCATCAACCTGCTCTACGGGTCGCTCACCGCCTACTTTGGGCCGGTCTACTTGTGGGCGGGTGTGGGCAGTCTGCTCTTTGTGGCCTACCTGGCACTGGGCCCCTATCGCGGCGTGGTGTTGGGCAAGGAGGGGGAAGCCCCGGAGTTTGGCGATGCTTCCTGGTTTTCCATGCTTTTCTGTGCGGGAATTGCGAGTGGACTTCTCTACTGGGGGGGGATCGAGTGGGCGTATTACTACCTTGCGCCGCCCTGGGGAGCCGAGGTGGGTTCCGACGAGGCCATTCTCTGGGCCACGAGCTATCCCCTCTTTCACTGGGGTTTTACAGCCTGGGCCTTTTATGCGCTTCCGACGGTGGCGGTGGCCTATGCCTGTCATCGGGCCGGCGAGTCGTCCTATCGATTGAGTCGGGCCTGTCGCCCGATTCTGGGAGATCGCGTTGAAGGGGCCTGGGGGCAGGCCATCGATGTCCTCTTCATTGTCGGAATCCTGGGAGGGGCTTCGACGTCGCTGGGTCTGAGCACGCCCATGATTGCGGAAGGGCTTTCCGTTTTGACGGGGGTCGAGCCTGGTTTTGGCCTCGAGGTCGGGATCGTTCTGTCGTGTTCGCTCATTTTCGCCACCAGCGTCTATGTCGGTCTGGAGCGTGGGATCCAGGTCTTGAGCAATGCGAATCTCTGGATGGCCGTGGCGTTCGTGGCTTTCGTCCTCATCGTCGCCGATACGGGCTTCATCTTGAAGATGGGGACGGCGTCCATTGGCCACGTGATGCAGAACTTCGTCGCCATGAACCTGTGGACCGACCCGGTACAACAGACGGGCTTTGTGGAAGACTGGACCGTTTTCTACTGGGCCTGGTGGGTGGCTTTTGCTCCCTTTGTGGGACTCTTCGTGGCGCGTATTTCGCGAGGGCGGACGGTTCGCCAGGTCGTGTTGGGAACCCTTCTTCTCGGCACTGCGGGTGCCTGGCTCTTCTTCATCATCCTGGGCAATTATGCGTTGTCTCTTGAACTCAGTGGGGCGCTGCCTGTGCTTGAAATCCTGGAGCAGAAGGGAGGGCCGGCTGCGATCATCGCGGTGGTGGCGAGCCTGCCCGGGTCGGACCTCGCCTTGGGTGTGTTCTGTCTGGTCGCTCTACTCTATCTGGCCACCACCTTCGATTCCGCGGCGTATACCATTGCCTCGGGGGCGAGTCTTGACCTGGGTCCCGGTGGAGATCCGGATCGGTTGCATCGCGGCTTCTGGGCGGTGGCGGTGGCCTTGTTGCCTCTGGCCCTGATGGGTGTCGGAGGATTGCAGAGCCTTCGGACGGCCTCGCTGGTGGCGTCGCTGCCGCTTCTGGTGGTGGGGGTCCTGCTTGCAGTGAGTCTTGTGCGGGGCCTGCGCGGTGAGGTCACGAACGAATCAAGAGGGACGAAGAGAGCGAGCGACCTTCCGGGTTGATCAATTCTGGATTTGAGGAGAGGGTACGATGACAGCACGTTTTCTTGAAGGACGAGTGGCCTGGGTGACGGGAGGCGCTTCGGGCATGGGGCGAGCCATGGCCCTGGCTCTGGCCGAAGTGGGTGCCGATGTCGCGGTGGGTTCCCTGTTGGCCCATGACGGCGACCCGGTGGAGGGCGAGTTGGTCTATCTCCCGGGAGAAAAAGAACTCATGGCGGTCAAGGGCGAACTGGAAGCCCACGGTGTCCGGGTTCTGGCGCGCGGTCTCGATGTGACTTCGGATGAATCCGTCGAGTCGTTCTACGCGGAAGCGAGCGAGGTGCTGGGCCCGGTCGACATTCTGGCGAATGCGGCGGGCATTACGGCCGAACAGACGATCTGCGGTCACGAACATTCGCTGTGGCAGCGGGTGATCGACGTCAACCTGAATGGGACCTACCGGACTTCTCGAGTTGCTTTGCCTGCCATGATGGAAAGAGGGTGGGGTCGCATCATCAACATCGCCTCGACGGCGGCGTCCGTGGGGGCAGCCACCTCGGGGGCCTATTGCGCCTCCAAGGCGGGCGTGGTGGGGTTGTCGCGTTGCATTGCCCTGGAAGCCGCAGCCCAGGGTGTCACCTGCAATACCATCAGCCCCACATGGGTGGAGACCGATTTTGGTCGGGACTGGATGACGAACATCGCCGAAGAACAGGAGTCCCGATCGGGGGAGGCGTATATTGCCGATGCCCGAGCAGCCAATCCGCAGCAGCGTCTGATCCAGCCCGGAGAGATCGGTGCCCTGGCTCGTTATCTCTGCTCCGATGAGGCTCGTGGAATGACGATGCAAGACCTTACGGTCTCGGGTGGTTCTTTGTGGTAGAGCGACCTTGCTCGTGCCCGGCTTCGGGCGGGGAAGGCTGGGGTTCAGTTCGCCTGGACTCGAATCGGTAGGGATTGAAGCCCACGCGCGATACCGAAGGGCAGCCATTTCGGCTCGTCGCCCACCCGCTCGATGCGATGGATGCGCTTGAAGAATCGATCGAAGAAGATTCGCATCTGGACACGAGCCAGATTGGCTCCTGCGCAGCTGTGGATCCCGACTCCGAAGGCGAGATGCCGATTGCTCTTGCGGTGGAGGTCGAATCGGTCGGGGTCAGGAAAGCGGGTTTCATCTCGATTGGCGGCAAGCCAGACCAGGGAAACGGGCGTTCCCGCGGAGATACGGATCCCGTGGAAGTCCATGTCCTCAAGAGCCTTGCGTCCCGTGAGAAGAGTGGGGCCATCGAAGCGGAGCATTTCCTCGACCGCCGCCGGGATGAGGGCGGGGTTCTCCAGGAGAGCCTCGATGGCTTCGGGGTGGAGGAGGAGTGAGTGGAGCCCGTTGGCCAGGGCATTCTTCACCGTCTCGATCCCATCCATCATGACCTGGGCGAACGTCGCTGCGGCGAGTTCGGCGGGAGATTCGTGACCCTTTTCCTGGAAGCCTCTCAGGATGATGGAGAGCGCGTCTGCTCCGTTCGTGTCCAGGCGATCCCTGGCCAGGCGTCCCAGGTAGTCCAGCACCTGCTCTGAGCCGAGATCCGCGCGCTGCGCCGCGGATTCGTCTCGTTTCAGTCTCAAGCCGATGGCCATGTCTCGAGTCCAGGCTTCGATGAGGGGCTCGTCGGAAAAAGGAACGTCCAGGAGTGTGCAGAAGGTTCGTGTGGCCAGCGGCCCTGCGACGGCGGTGAGAAAGTCTCCCTCCTGGCTTTCGATCAACGCGTCCAAAAGCGAATCGACGGTGGCCTCGATTCGTGGCTCCAGGTCCCGCATGGGGGAGGCTCCGAAACGCCGGCCGATGATGCTCCGGCGCTCGGTATGTTGGGGTGGATTGATATGGAGCAGGGAGTAGTCGAAGGCTTCGATCAGCGGCTGTCCGACCCCCACACCGGCCAGGGCCTCTTTGGCGGAAGAGACGCCAAAACGAGGATCCTTGCCAATCTCCTTCGTGGAGTCGAAGCCCAGAGCGATGGGCCCGACCATGGAGCGATAGAGAACAGAGTCAGTTCGCCGCGCTTCGGCCAGGGCGGGGTAGGGGTCCTGCCAGAAGGCATCGTCTCCGAACGCGTCGAACTGCGGGAGGTCTCGGAGTCGTCTCGGCGTTGTCATCACCATGGCTCCTCGAAGGAGGCGCTGGGTTCGTTGCTCGGGTGGGGTCGGATTGGCTTTGGTGCCCTGTGGATGGCTTTGACTGTAGAGAGTCTGCAAGAGACTCTTCAATACCCCCGGTGGGGGGGCGGCTGCTCCCCCC
>NZGT01000033.1 GCA_002691025.1 Spirochaeta sp.
AAAAGCTCGCGACAGAGTTGGGCAATCGTATGCTCGGCTTCGCCCGAAACAACGCAGTCCACCCATGGAAATTCGAGAAGCGTGGTCATTCCCATCTCGGCTTCGCAGTTGGCCCCACCCAGTACGGTGATGATGCTCGGGTCAAGCTCTTTGACTCGATGGGTCAAAGCCAGCACAGCGCAGTGTTGCTGGAAAGTCGTTGTACAGCCGAGGATACGCGTCTTGCTCGCAACGATCTCCTGGGCGATCTCTTCGATGAATTCAGCGGCCATCTCGCGGGCTCGCCAGAGCCATCTGCGTACGTTTTTGATCTCTGCATCGCTCTGGGCGAAAAGCTGTGTGATGCGTTCAAGATACGGTTCGTGGTCGGGGTTGAACTCCGGGAAGGCGGCTCCAGAAAACGTCCATTCCCCGATGTTCTCCTCTCGGACCCAGGCCAGTTCGGCGTAGGGAATTAACCCGATCTTGTCCGCGAAGCGAAAGTTGGGATACAGAACCTCGCAGGACATCCCGTCGTCTACGAGGGCCTGTTTGAGGAGGCTCAAGCCGAGTGAGGGTCTCTCTACGGGACCGTATGGCATGAAGACGAGAGATACATCGTGCATAGGAAACTCCACTCGTGGATGGCTTAGGGATCGCCCCCCTTTTTGTAGACGATCCAAGGCCAGATGTCCTGTCAGGGGGCCTGGTGCTCACTTGGGGAGAGATTCTTGGGCCAATTGACGCGCATGCTGAAACGCGCCGGTCCTCATCTCGGATGCGCCTCTTTTCGGATCAGCACGGAGAAAGCGCGAATTATTATTTGCAGATATGATATCCTAGATCCTGATTCAGAAATAAAGAAGATTTTCGTGCTCCATAGCCCAGTCGTACGAGCCTGCTTTGCTGCAGAGGCCGGGGCGCGTAAAACGTGAGGGATGCCTCGCATCCCGTGAAGAGTAAAAGATAACGTAACACTATGGATGTCAGAGAAAGGGTGGGGTGTCATGACAGACGGAGATAGGGATCGAGTCATTACGGCTGAGGTGATCGCCAAGGCTTGGAAGGACGACGCATACCGGGATCGATTGATTGCGGACCCGAATGCCGTTCTGACTGAGGCGGGAATCAATGTTCCGGCAGGAACCACCGTGACAGTTCTGGCAAACTCAGCGCATATCCACCATGTGGTGATCCCCGCAGCGGATCGCTGGGACGAGGTGGAGGAAGCTTTTTTCGCGGGCTTGCATCGGCTCCTTCCGCTGCCCGAGGGCGTGGAGTTGCGCATTGTGCAGAGCACGGAAAACCATCGACAGATGGTGCTTCCGGTTTCTCCGGATACGGGTGAAATGTCAGACGAGGATCTGATGTCGGTGGCTGGCGGCGGAGTCGGAGCGAACGTCAACAACGCGGTCAACGTCAACGAGGGAGCCAATGTCAATGTTGGCGGCAATATCAATGCGGGAGTGAATATGAACGCCGGGGTCGATGTTGCAG
Organism: Spirochaeta sp.; assembly: GCA_002691025.1. Classification (GTDB taxonomy): domain Bacteria; phylum Myxococcota_A; class UBA9160; order UBA9160; family UBA4427; genus MED660. Next base: position 1,477 of record NZGT01000033.1, read on the forward strand.
CCGCTGTGGTCGTCGTGGTGGCGACCTAGTTTTCCTTTTCAGGACGAAGGCCAGGTCCGCCTGCGCCTTTGGCCTTGAGGCCACGAACTGGTCGACGGTCCAATTTCATAGTGCCTACCGATCCCCCCCCGATATCTAGGCTTCAGGCCATCTTTTCCGATGAGGACCCGGGAATACTCGGAGAGGTCGCCTGGGTAAAGCGGTTTGTTGAGCGATGGTTGGCTGATGATCGGTTGCGGGCCGCCTATCTCGCCGAGCCTGACGGCATCGATGCAGGGCACCGAGTCCCCCGGGAGTTGGCCAGTTACCTGCATGAAAATTCCCCGCTTTCGTCGGCGGAAGATCCCGTTCTGCGTGCCTATGGCCGATACCTGGGAAAGCGCATCGAGCATCGCGCTGAGATGAGTCGAGAATGCGCTCCAGCCATGGCTCCCTTTCGGGCTTGGCGAGAGCGCCAGATGCATCGCTGCCAGGATCAGCTCCCCGATCAGTACAACGAAGCCATACTTCACCTACCCGTGGCGTTCGAACTGTCCGAGGGCTGCTCCGTGGGGTGTTGGTTTTGTGGCCTCTCTGCAACCCGTCTGGAGTCTGTCTTCAGTGCGAGTCCGAGCCACCGCACGTTATGGCGTGAAACGCTTGAGGTGGTCCGCGAGGTGGCGGGACCCGCTGCGGGCCAGGGAATTGCTTTCTGGGCCACCGACCCCCTGGATAATCCCGACTATGAGATCTTTTGTCAGGATTTCCACCAGGTTCTTGGGCGTTTCCCAGCGACGACCACGGCCCTTGGACCGAAGGACCTGGATCGTGCGGAAAAGCTATTACAGCTCTCTTGGTCAAAGGGATGTGATTTCAACCGGTTTTCCATTCTCAGCCTTTCGCAGATGGATGCTTTGACCGCGCGCTTTTCGCCGGAGTCGCTGCTTTATGTGGACTTGATCGCCCAGACTCGAGGGTCTCTTCGGGCCAAGGCGCAGGCCGGTAAGGCTCTGGAGAAAGGAGAGAAGGCGCCCGCTCTCGTCAGCTCGGAGCCATCGACCATCGCGTGCGTATCAGGCTTCCTCATCAATATGCCCACCCGGAGCGTTCGTCTGATCAGCCCCTGTCCGGCCGGACCCCGGTGGCCTATGGGATATCGTGTCCATGCCTCGTCGAGCTTTGTCGACGCGAATGAGCTTCGCAGTGAGATCGGTCGCATGATGGCCGATGTGATGCGAGTTTCCCCGCCGAAAGATCGTCCAGTTCGTTTGCGCGCGGATCTCAAGGATTCCGATCGACTCGCCGATTTCTCTTTGGGCGAATTGGCGTGGAGTCGACTGAATCAAGGGTGCGTAACCGGAGCTGAATTGGCTTTCGAGCTTGAATCAGACGGTGTGCCGATGGCGCAGACATTTCATGCCCTGAACCGTCTCTTCGATCAAGGGCTTCTTGACGACGAACCCGAGCCAGAAGGTCATGAAATCCATGCCTGATGTGAGTCTCGTCCTGATGCCCTTTGCTGCGGTGGAGCGCCCGTCGCTCGCGCTTGGTCTTTTGAAGTCGTGTCTGCGCGATGCGGGCATTGATGCGCAGGTCGAATATGCCAACCTTGATTTCGTCGAGTTCACTTCTCTTGAGCTTTCTGAATGGGTCACAAAGCGGGGGCCAGAGTTCCTGCTGGGCGAATGGGTGTTCGCTGGTGCGGCTTTTTCTGACGAGGATTTTGAAGTCGAAAAATTCTTTGGCACCCAGCCGAACGATGTGGGTATGGAGAAATTCTCGAAGCTCCGAGAGCGGGTTCCGGAGTTCATCGATGAAGTGGCCAAACGTGTATTGGCGTCGCGCCCCCGCATTGTGGGCTGCAGTTCGGTCTTTCAGCAGCATTGCGCCAGCCTGGCGCTACTGAGGCGCATCCGAGAATTGGCCCCTGAAGTGGTTACCGTGATGGGGGGAGGAAACTGTGAAGGCAGCATGGGCCTTTCTACGCATCGTCACTTTGAATGGGTCGACTACGTCGTCTCGGGAGAAGCGGATCATGTTTTTCCCGAACTCTGTCGGCAAATTCTGGCGGGGGAGGGCAAGATCGGAGGTTCGGGGGTTCTGACTCCGGCTCACAGGATGCTGCCCGCTGAAGTGGGTCGTCCACAGATTCAGGAACTCGACTCCACCCCCGTTCCGGACTTTGATGAATACTTCAACCGGTTGGCCAAGCTCTCATGCCGGGAGCGGGTGAGGCCGGGTCTACCCATCGAGACATCACGGGGTTGTTGGTGGGGTGAGAAACATCATTGCACTTTTTGCGGTCTCAACGGCAGCGGTATGAATTTTCGAGCCAAGTCTCCTGATCGGGTCATTTCGGAGTTCGCTGAACTTTCGGGCCGGTATCAACTCCAGAGTTTTGAGCCCGTCGATAACATTCTGGATCTCAGCTACTTCGAGTCGGTCTTGCCCCGCTTGGCAGCCGAGGGGAAGCCCTATCGCCTCTTCTACGAGACCAAGGCCAACCTGCGGTACAACCACCTGGAAAAGCTGGTCGCAGCCGGTGTTCGTTGGATCCAGCCGGGCATTGAGTCGTTGCATGATGATGTTCTCAAGCTGATCAACAAAGGGACCACCGGCATGGCCAACGTCCTGCTGTTGAAATGGTCTCGTGAGTTGGGGATTCGCTTGAGCTGGAACTTCATCTTCGGTTTTCCTGGAGAAGAAGAGGTCTGGTATGAGGAGATGATTTCCTGGCTTCCCTTGATCACTCATCTACAGCCTCCTGCGGGTGCATACCCTGTGAGAATTGATCGGTTCAGTCCCTATCACATCGACCCCGAGAAATATTCACTCGAGTTGCGACCGATGCCTTCGTACCAGGAGGTGTATCCTCTGCCCGAGAAGGATCTTGAAGAGCTGGCTTACTATTTTACCGACACCCGCAGAACTCAACGACCGGTTCATGCCAAGTTGGTCGACCTCTGTCAGGAATGGTGGGACGCCCATTGGCGTGAGAAAGCGATCCTGTCCATCGATGATGATGGCACGACGCTGAAAATCCTGGATACGCGCCAATGCGCTCGTGACCGTCGGCAGCAGCTTCAAGGGGTCGATCGAGAAGTCTACCTGGCCTGTGATCGGGCCCGCAGTCTTGAAAGCTTGACTGTCGAGTTTGGTCCCCAGGCCGAGTCGATTCTGGTTGATCAGGTGGAGAAGCGTCTGACGCTCCGGGTGGATGATCGCTATCTCGCTCTGGGAGTTCGTGGGTCGATCCCCTCTTTGTTCATGCCCAATCCTGGAGGAGAAATACTTGCCGACCGGAGGCGTTCGTATGCCTGATGTTGCTCTTGTGCTGATGCCTTTTGCCGCGCCTCAACGGCCCTCCATTGCCCTGGGGTTGCTCAAGTCGGCATTGAATTCTGTGGAGATCGAAAGTCGGGTTTATCACGCCAACCTCTGGTATGCCGAGGCCGTGTCCCTGAGGGCGCTGATGCGAACGGAGGGCTATCGAGTGGAGTGCCTGGTGGGGGAGTGGATTTTCTCATCGGCGGCCTTTCCTGACTTTCGTCCCGATGAAGACGCATACTACGATCTGCTCAAGGATATGCAGCCCGAAGCACGCTCGGCGGTGAGTCGGCTTCGTGAACTTTCGCCGGATTTTGTCGACGTGACCGCACGTCGCATCCTGCGCGATAAGCCCCGCATCGTCGGATGCTCTTCCATGTTCCAGCAGCATTGTGCGAGCCTGGCTTTACTCCGGCGAATCAAGGAACTGGCTCCCGAGGTCATCACGGTTCTGGGTGGAGCCAACTGTGAGGCCTCCATGGGAGAGGTTACTCACAGCGCCTTTTCGTGGGTTGACTACCTGGTGAACGGAGAGGCCGAAGTCGTTTTCCCCCTGCTTTGTGCGGATCTGCTCGAGGGGCGCCAAACTACGCTGGCGGGAGTGCTGACCCCCTGGAATCGGGGTAAGAGCGTGAAGTCCGAGAGGCTGGCCATCGAAGATCTCGATCTCTCCCCCAGTCCCGACTATGACGATTACTTTGAGGCTCTGGAAGAGTCTTCAGTCGGTCATTGCCTTGCGCCAGGGCTGTTGGTGGAGACTTCGCGTGGCTGTTGGTGGGGTCAGAAACATCACTGCACGTTCTGTGGCCTGAATGGAAGCGGGATGGGGTATCGCTCCAAGTCAGGTCCTCGTGTTCTTGAGGAGTTTGAGGCCCTCGCGAATCGCTACAAGGTCAGGGACTTCGCTCTGGTCGACAACATCATCAATATGGCTCACCTGAAAACAGTCTTGGCCGTTCTGGTGGATCGATCCGAGCACTACAATCTATTCTACGAAACCAAGGCCAATCTTCGGCGCGACCAGGTTCGTCTACTTTCCCAGGCGGGAGTCAAGTGGATTCAGCCCGGGATCGAATCGATGCACGACGAAGTCCTGAAGCTCATGGACAAAGGCACGACCGCTCTTATCAACGTGCAGTTGCTGAAGTGGTGTCGTGAATTCGGAATCCAGGTGACCTGGAATCTGCTGATGGGATTTCCTGGTGAGAAACCCGAGTGGTACGAGGAGATGACAGTGTGGCTGCCGTTGATTTCACATCTGCAGCCTCCCACATCAATGGGGATGGTGCGTTACGACCGCTTCAGCCCCTATCATACCTACCCTGAGCGTTATGAGATCGAGCTTTCTCCTTGTCCGACCTATGCCTTCGTCTACCCCCTGGATTCCAATCAATTATCGGACATCGCCTATTTCTTCGAGGATCAACCCGGATCAATCCGGCGCATTGAGCGCGATCGGCATGAAAGTCCGTTGCAGGCCACACGAGGAGTGGTGCAAGACTGGAAGAAACGCTCGCGTCAGTCCCTGCCGCCGATCTTGAGTGTGGAGGATGACGGCTCGACTTTGAAATTTCTCGACACTCGACCGTGTGCGCCTTCATTTCGACAAACCTTGGAGGGCCCCCTGAGAGAGCTCTATTTGGCCTGTGACGAACCTCGCTCTGAGCGAAGCCTGGGAGAGCCTGCTCTCGTCGAGGAACTGGTTCGACGCAAGCTGGTCCTCGAACTCAATGGCCGCTACCTGGCGCTGGCTGTCAGGGGTGAGCTTCCCTCACTGGATCATCGCTATCCTGGCGGCGACTTGCTGGAGGTCCCCATCGCCCCAGAGCCCTCTGTAGAGCGGATGCGCGCATGGCTGGATTGAGACGAGCGGATCAGGAATTGTTCGCGTCTTCATTGCAGCGGGCGCGTATAGGCGAGGAAGCCGAAGCCAAAGCTTTGTGCCAGGACCTTCTGAGCCGAGAGTCGGAGAACCCTTCAGCTCGAGCTTTGTTGAGCTTGTTGGATGCAGATTTCAGCGACGACAATCTGATCGAGCAGGGCCGTTTGTGCCTCACCCTGGGCCGTCTCGATCAAGCGGCGCAGCTTCTTGCGGATGCAGCTCGAAAATGGCCCGAGCAAGCCCTGCCCATTGCTCTTCAGGGGACAGCTCAGCGCTTGCTCGGCCGAGCCTCAGACGCGCTCGACTGCTACGAGTCGGCTTTGACTCTGGATCCCGAGCAACCCCATGCGCTGGTGGGGCAGGCTGTATTGCTTTGGCAGAGAGGCAATAGCAGCACGGCGGTGGATCGCTTGCGGCGCATGGTGGAGCAGACACCAGACAACCTTGATGCGCAGATGACTCTCGGTGACCTGCTTTTTGATCGCGGAGACTACATCGAGGCCGTTCGTCATTTGGGTCGTCTTCTCGATCGACATCCTCATCTATTGCCTTCACGTCAGGCTCTCGCTCGCTGCCTGGCTCGCAAGCCCATGGCTGTGTTGGCGTTGGAAGACGATCGACATGTTAGAGAGAGTTACAGTTGCCCTGATATCGAGGTCGAGAACCTGGCTCAAGCTTCGGTGGTGATTCTTCTGCGAAGCCCAGAACTCCAGCCTTTGTGGAACCTGAAAACCGGCCCGGAAGCCTGCGAGGCGCTTCGTTCAGGTGAACTCGAGAAAGTGGTTTCCCATATTTTTCTACAGACGGCCATCGGTTCGGGCATTCTTTCTGATCTGACCCTTGAGCGGGGCCTTACCTTTCTGCGTTGGGCGACACTCGAAAGCCTTGAGCAAGGAGGAGTGGCCGCTAATTCGTCGCTCAGTGCGACAGCCGAAGCGCTGGCTCAGTGTTGCTGGCTGAACGAGTTTTCTTTTTTTGTTTCCGGTGAAGAGAGCGAGATTCTTGAAAGACTTCGCGCCCGTGATGACAGAGAGGCTCTATTGGCTCAAGCCATGTATGGACCCTTGGCTCGCCCGGTAGAGGGCCTGGATTCCCTGGTTGCGTGGAGTCTCAGCGAACCCGCGGAGGAGCGCCTTCTTGCAGCCGAGATACCTCGACTGACGCCCATCTCGCACTCTGTTTCGGCCGCCGTCGGTCAGCAGTATGAGGAAAACCCGTATCCGCGCTGGCGGGGCCTGACTCGTTCGGCGCCGATGAAGCTTGGTCATGGTTTGCAATCGTTTTTTCCACACTGGACGGCGCCGTCGGCTCTTGATCATCCTCGGCTGCTGGTGGCAGGGTGCGGCACCGGTCGGGATCTCGTCACATTGGCCTCGACCTGGCAGACTTCGGGTGTGGTTGGGGTCGACCTCAGCCTGTCCAGTCTGGCCTATGCCCGCCGTATGTCACTTCGGTACGGAATGGACGACATCGAACTTTATCAGGCGGATCTCCTGGCCTTGGGGGATTGGGAAGAGCGCTTCGATGTCATCTCATGCACGGGCGTGTTGCATCATATGGAAGACCCGTTGGCTGGCTGGCGTGTGCTGTCGGGGTTGCTGCGACCGGGCGGCATCATGAAGGTCGCGCTCTACAGCGAGCGTGCGCGCAACGCTTTCGTGGCCGCCCAAGACTGGGTTCGACAAGAGGGCATTCCACCGACCACTGAGGGGATTCGTGATGCCAGGCGGCAGTTGGCTGAGTTGCCCCAGGATCACCCCGCCTGGGGTGCGACGACAGTGTGTGACTTCTATTATAGTAGCGGTTGTCGAGACCTGATTTTTCACGTGCAAGAACATCGATTTAGCATCGCCAGGATAGCTGAAATTTTACCCCAACTGGATTTGAACTTTTTGGGGTTTGAAACCAACGGGGAGACTCGCCAGCGCTATGACGCACTTTTTCCACACGATGGCTCCCGGGTTGACCTCCTGTGTTGGGAGAAATTCGAGGAGATCTATCCGGCCACTTTCTTGACGATGTACCAGTTCTGGTGCCAGAAGGAAGAGGTCGTTCCGCCAAAAAAAAATCCCGAAGCGTCTTCGAAAAGAACAGGTGCAGAATGAAGAATACTTTGATGTCAGAGGCCGACGAAAACCAGGAGGATATCCGACCGATACTCTGGCAGAGAGAGAATGCCGATGCCGAGTACCGGAACGATATTGGTCAGACGAAGAGATTCCTGGAGCGGTTCGTGGCCGATGCTTCCTTTCGTGAGGCGCTGAGTGAGGATCCTGCAGAAGCCGTGCAACGCTGGGGTCTGCAGCGCGATCCCGAAGAGATTCGACAATTTTGGGAAGCCCCGGGTCAAAACCTCTGTGCTCCTGCAAAGACCCTGGCTGTTGCGCGGTATCGTGCCTACAACGAGGAGAAGCGGGCATTTATTGGTCGCCATCGGGGAATGGCGCGTCCGGAAGAGACTCGCTGGCAGGCGTGGCGCGATCGCCAGATCCTTCGCTGTGACAGCCACCTGGGTCCCAAAGCCCGGTTGTTGGTTCATGCTCCTTTCTGTATCGAACTCGGCAAAGGGTGTTCCTTGGGCTGCTGGTTCTGTGCTGTCTCTTCGGAGAAGCTGGGAGAGCAGTTGGCGTATACGTCGGATCAAGCCCGCTGGTGGCGGGAGTGTCTGGAGGTTTTGCAGGAAGTCACGGGTGAGGGAGCGCGCGGAGGTTATTGCTACTGGTCCAATGATCCGCTGGACAATCCAGACTATGAGCAGTTCATGGTTGATTTTCATGACGTCATCGGTTTTTTCCCCCAGACCACCACAGCTCAACCCGATCGCCATATCGACCGGGTGCGCGGCTTGCTGAAGTTGGCCGAGGAGAGGGGCGGTGTGATTGATCGTTTCTCTGTGTTGTCCCTTCCGCAGTGGAATCGCATCCATGAAGCCTTCGATGCCTCGGAGCTTGCTTTTGTAGAGTGTGTTCCCCAGAACAAAGAAGCACTTGGAGCCGGAAAAGTCGTGGCCGGTCGAGCATTGGAACGCGAAAAGCGGAGAGTGGCCCAGGGGAGGGTAGAGTCGACGCCCGAGCACGAAACGTCCACCATTGCCTGCGTTTCGGGCTTCTATATCAACATGGTCGATCGTCGAGTGCAACTGATCACTCCATGCAATGCTTCTGATCGCTGGCCTTTGGGCCACTGGTTGCTCGATGAAGGAACTTTCACCGACGCGTCCAGTCTCCGTCGGCTCTTGAAGAGAATGATTGCGGATAACATGAAAGTCAGTCTCAGCTCGGACGATGTGGTGGCGTTTCGTCGCGACCTCACTTACGAAGCGGCCGAGCAGGGATTCAAGGTAACCAGCCCGTTTCGCCGCCACACGGTGAAGCTACCCGAAGGCCTTGGGGCACTCGGGGAAGCGATCCTGTCCGGGCGTCACTCCCTGGCTGAGTTGGCCATGGGGACTGAGCGACCAATGGAAGAGACCTTCTACCTTGTCCAGAACCTTCTTTATGATCGTGGTTTGTTGGATGAAGAGCCGGTGAGGAGTGAACCATGACGCAACCCGCCCCCGAAGTGCGCCCCATTCTTTTCAATAAGGCAGACGCTGATTGGGAATATCGGACTGATGTCGGGAATACGAAGCGTTTCATCGAGCGCTGGCATGCGGACGACAAGTTTCGCGCCTTGGCCCTGGAGGACTCGGGCGCAGCTGCAGCCAAATACGGATTGAAGAGTGACCCCGAAGAGATTCGGGTTCTCTGGGATCCGGCTCTCAAGGATACGCTGGATTCTACGGAGTCCCAGCCTCTGTCTGTACGACGCTATTTGGCTTTTCAGAATGAGAAGTATCGCTCGCGAACGCGATATCGCGAGAAAGGGACCCCTCTCGACTCTCGATTTGCGGCTTGGCGATCTCGTATGATGAATCGTTGCGTGAGTCACCTTGGAGGTCATAAGGCAGAGTACGTGGTCCATGCTCCTGTCTGTTTTGAACTCTCTAAAGGCTGCTCGGTGGGCTGTTGGTTCTGCTCGGTGGCGGCACCTCGTCTGTCGGATCAGTTTCTGTACACACCTGAAAATCAAAGTCTGTGGCGAGAGACCCTGGAGGTTTTCAAGGAGACCGTCGGTCCGCCCGCACAGATGGGATTCTGCTATTGGGCTTCAGATCCGTTGGACAATCCTGACTACGAGCAGTACTTGTGCGATTTCCATGAGGTTCTGGGAGAGTTTCCGCAGACGACGACCGCTCAGGCGCAAAAGCATGTCGATCGGGTGCGCGAATTGCTGAAGCTAGCAGAGTCAAAAGATGGGATGCTGGAGCGCTTCTCTGTCCTGACACTCAAACAGTGGAATCTGATTCACGATGCTTTCGATCCCGCCGAGTTGACGTATGTCGAGTGCATTCCGCAGAATAAAGAGGCCTTTCATCCGACGAAGTCCATTTCGGGACGGGCTTTGCAGCGACATCGAAAACGAGTCGCCAAGAATCAGGAAGAGATGATTCCTGATGACCAGACTTTTACGACGGCCTGCGTTTCTGGTTTTCTGGTCAACATGGTGGAGCGCACGGTTCGTCTGATTACGCCCTGTCATGCAAACGACCGTTGGCCGCTGGGTTATTGGGTGGTGGATCAAGGGACCTTCAGTGACGGAGCGAGTTTGCGGCGCCTGCTTGATCGTATCTTCGAGGAGAACATGCCACTGACAGTGCCTCGAGAAAAAGTGATGCGATTGACCCAAGATCTCAAGTTTACTCCGCTCGACGACGGCTTTGAGGTGAATACACGCTACTGGTCTCAAGTGGTACGGCGAGATGCGGCCACTCGGGAACTGGGTGTGCTCCTGAACAAGGGCGAGCGATCGGCCGAAGAGTTGGCCCTGGAGTTGATGGATCGTCAGGGCGTGCCGTTGGAAGAAACCTTCTTGCAGCTCAATGGATTGCTGGAGCGTGGAATTATCGATGAGGAGCCTGCGGGCGCACAGAGCGCGCAGGGGGACTGGGTTCCTGTGCCGGAAGAGCCTCAATACTGATCACCATCGATGTCAAAGGAGGGTGAAGTGTCAAGGATATCTTCACGCCATGGACAAGCTTACTGCCACTGAAAATCCGATTGTCCTAGTCAGCATGCCTTTCGTCAGCCTGGCTAGACCTTCTTTGGGGCTGGGGATCTTGAAGGCGGCACTGGCGAATCATGGCCTGGCCTCGCGCGTAGAGTATGCCCAGCTTCGTTGGGCACAGCATGTTGGACTGGTTGCCTACGCCGCGGTGAATTCATACCCGCCTTATCATGTACTGGGAGAATGGGTCTTTTCGGGTTCTGTTTTTCCTGACTTCAAGCCCGATCACGACGCTTTCCTGGACTCACTCAACCCGCTTGACGCGGGAAATGGCGACTTGATCAGCGACCGTCAGGAGCTGGCTGAACTCGCCTGGGGGTTGCGCCGTCAGGCGGGAGTTTTTATCGATGATCTGGCTTCGGAAATTGTCGAAAGTGGTGCCAAGGTGGTTGGCTGCACTTCGACTTTTGTCCAGACGCTGGCTTCTGTGGGGCTGCTGAAACGAATTCGAGAATTGAACCCTGAGATCGTGACGGTCATGGGGGGGGCAAACTGCGAAGGAGTCATGGGGCAGGCTCTGATCCGTCACTTCCCCTGGCTTGACTACGTTGTTTCTGGAGAAGGGGATGGTCTGGTGGCTCCTTTCTTTGAGGCTTTGCTTACGCAGGGGCGGACCTTGGGTGCAGTTCCGTACGGAGTGCTCTCGCAGGGAGCAACTCAGGTGTCGGGTGAGGTTCCTCGAGCCACCGTAAACAATCTCGATGAAGTGCCGATACCGGACTTTGATGACTATTTTCAGACGCTCGATCGGCTGGGTCTGCGATCGGCAGTCGATCCTTCCCTGGTTTTGGAAACTTCGCGCGGATGCTGGTGGGGTCAAAAGCATCACTGCACTTTTTGTGGGCTTAACGGTCACGGGATGGGCTTTCGCTCGAAGAGCCCGGAACTTGCTCTCGAACAATTCCACACTTTGTCTGAGCGCTACGACTGCCGTCAGTTCATGATGGCTGACAACATTCTGGATACAAAATATTTCCAGGGAGTCCTGCCTCAGCTTGCCGAGTCACCTCGGCGTTACCAGATTTTCTATGAGACCAAAGCCAACCTGAAGCGTGCCCAGTTGGAGAGCTGTGCGCGAGCTGGAGTGAAGTGGATTCAGCCGGGATTAGAGGCTCTAAGTGATCCGCTGCTTGACTTGATGGACAAAGGCACCACCGCGCTCACGAATCTCCAGACACTGAAGTGGTGTCGTGAGCTGGGTATTCACGTGACTTGGTTGGCTCTGTTTGCATTTCCTGGTGATCGCGACGAGTGGTACGAAGACATGCTCGAGTGGGTGCCCCACCTCCTTCATCTCCAGCCGCCCCAAGCCGTGATCCGGGTGGGGTTCCACCGTTTCAGTCCGTACTTCGAGCAGGCCGAGAAGTATGGGGTCGATCCTGTGCCGGAATCAGGTTACGCGTACGCGTATCCTTTTGAGACCAAGGAACTCGCTCAACTGGCTTACTTCTTCACGGATCCTCGTCAGTCTCCACGGGCGGACCGATTGGTGCGTTTGATCGGCGGCCCGTTGATGTCCTGGAAACGGCAGTTCTGGGAGCAAAGACCCATTCTATCCATGCGCGATGACGGTCATGAGGTCGAGATCCTTGATACCCGTAAAGGTGGGTTTCCCCGCCGTTCCCGTCATAGCGGACTGGCTCGGGAGATCCTCTTGCGCTGTGACTCGATCGTGGGGCGAGAGTCCCTGATGCGTGAGCTCGGGGTCGAGCCAGCTGTTTTGGAGGTGGCTGTTCGTGAGCTTGAGGCCTTGGGACTGCTTCTGTCACACGGTGGTCACTTGCTGGGTCTACCGGTGATGGGTGATTTGCCTCCGATCTCCACGCGGGTTCCTTTGGGCACGGTGAATCAAGAAAAATGGCCCGACCCGCAACAATGCGCGGGAGGTCAGGTGTATATGGACGACGGTGAGTCCTTGTGAGTTCTGCGAGGTCGGGTGCTCGTTGGGCCTGCTCCAGGCGTTGAGCTAGCTTTGAAAGACGAAAGGCTTTTTTCTGTATGCGCAGGATCGATTGGACGAGACGTGGCGCTCACGACCTCAAGATGGCCTTGGTCTTCGGGATGGAGACTCCACATGATCTTCACTGTTTCAGTAAAATGAGTGGGCGGTCCCCGGAACCCGGTTGTCGGCGAGTGCTTGGCGATTGGATGGAACAACAAGGGTGTCGGGGCGGGGCTGTTTTTCAAAAGGCGTTCCCCACGGTTGGGGGCGATACGATCGGTCCTTCCGGAAATGGGGAGTCATCGCGTGGCTAGATTTGTTTGCTCCGATCCCTTGCCTCTTGAGAGTGGGCGCTCGATTCCGTCTTTCGAAATTGAATACGAGATCTACGGTCAGTTTCATCCCGAGCGTACCGTGCTGCTTTGTCACGCACTTTCTGGCAGTGCTCACGCCGCAGGGCAGGGTGGGTGGTGGGACGGAATGATCGGTCCGGGGAAAGCTCTGGACACCAATGAGTTGTGTGTGATCTGCTCGAATACATTGGGTGGATGTTCAGGGAGTACCGGTCCATCCAGTCCCCACCCTGATGATGGAAAGCCCTGGGCTCTCCGCTTTCCGGTGATTACCGTGGGTGACATGGTCAATGCCCAGATGCGGCTTGCTGATCATCTCGGTGTGGACCGCTGGAAGGCAGTCGTGGGTGGGTGTTTGGGAGGGGCGCAAGCGTTGACCTGGCTGCAGCGTTATCCAGAGCGCTGCGAGCGAGTGGCTGCGGTAGGAATCACGGGAGTCACCTCGCCTCATTCTTTGGCTTTCTATGAGGTGCTTCGTCAGTCGCTAAGACTCGATCCGGCCTACAAGGACGGTGACTATTACTCCGAAGGGATTCCGACAGCCGGGATGGGTCTCAATGCGCGCATTGGGATGCTTTTCTGGATGACTCCCGAGGTAATGACGGCACGCTATGGGCGGGAGTTGCTCGGCGATGATTATGCCTACACGTTGGATCCGGAATTCTCCATCCACCAGGGAATGGCGGCTTTGGGTGCCGGGGCAGGGGCGAAGTTCGACCCGAATACAATGATCTATCTGAGCCGGGCCATGGATTACTACGACCTGGCTCGCGGCCATCGAGACCTGGGCTCGGCCATGGCCAGAGCGCGTCGACCTGTTCATCTGGTCAGCTACCGAAGTGACTGGCGCTATCCTCCGGAAAAAGTAGAGGCTCTCCGCGAGGCTCTACCCGACGGGGAGCACTCTGTACTGGATAGTGATTTTGGACATGGAGCGTGGTTGTTTGATACGGCCACCTTGTCGAAGACATTGGCTCCCTTCTTTCGTAACGAAGAAGAGGGCTAAGCGTTTACGTCAGCTGTCGTTTTGCCAGTCCTGCAAAGAATCCGTCGCGTTTCATGAGTTCGGTATAAGTACCGTTTTCGATGATCTTGCCTTCGTTGAGCACATAGATGCAATCAGCATCAATGACCGTACTCAAACGATGTGCGATCACGATTCGGGTGGCGTTCAGCTTTGCAATGTTATCCGTGAGAGTTTTCTGGGTCTCGTTGTCAAGCGCGCTCGTAGCTTCGTCAAAAACAATCAACCTCGGCTGCCTCGCCAGGGCGCGCGCGGCCGTGATCCTCTGTCTCTGGCCTCCGGAGATATTGGACGCCCCTTCTCCGAGGTAGGTCTCCATGCCCATGGGCATGGCCTTGATGTCTTCGGCAATACCGGCCAGGCTCGCCGCTTCCCAGGCCTCGTCTTCGCTGATGCCACTGCCGCCTGCAATGTTCTGGAAGAGGGTGCCCGCAAGGAGTCTGTTCTCTTGAAGTACGACCCCCATTTTTCGCCGTAGCTGCCTCAGGTTCAATCCATGGAGATCTTGATCATCGATAATGATCGAGCCGGCGTCGGGGGCTTCGAAGCCTAGAAGGAGCCTTACAATCGTGGATTTCCCTGCTCCGGAAGGTCCGACGAGCGCAATGAACTGACCGGGTTTTACGACAAACGAGACCCGGTCGAGGATGAGCGGTGTGTCGCTGCCATATCGAAAGCTCACTTCATTGAATTCGATTTTCCCGACGAGTGCGTCCAATTTCGAGCCTGAATCGACGCCGGGGTCGGGTTCTTCTTTGGCGTCCAGAATGGGTTTTACGCGCTCATAGAGCGGAGTGATGTTCAGGAATTTTATGACGAGCTCGACGAGCCCGAAAATGGCCGCGATGAATTGACCGAGTGCGACATTGAAGGAGATGAAGTGGGCTGTAGAGAGAGAGAGGCGACTCTTTCCGGGAGGCGTTTCCCATTCTGCCGGACTGTAGAAGAGGGCCATGAGGACGTCACCCTGCCAAGCCAGGACGAGAATGATGACAAACATGACCAGGACGTTCAGTACCGACTTTGTGAGGTACAGGATGATGTTCAAGAAACGTTGCTTGTAGGTGAGCTGAACCAGTTCACCGTAACGTTTCGACCACTGTGCAAACGCGTTGTGTTCGGCCCCTGCCACACGAAGCTTGGGTAGTGCAGTCAGTAGTTGGAGAACGACACCTTGGAGCTGACCGACCATTTTCATCATTTTTCGACTGATATCGATGAACTTGAAGCCGATAGGAATCGCGATCAGTGTGTACGTGAAAACGACAAGGAAAACGGCCAGGCTGATCTTCCATTCGTAGTAGAGCATGAAGGCGAAGCTGAAAAGGGCGGTTACTCCGTGGAGGAGACTGTGCATGACATTGGTTGTCACGACTTGTCTCATCTGATCGATGCCGTCGGCTCGATTGACCAGGTCCCCAACCGAGTAGCGTTGGAAGAACTTGCTGGGCAGTTTGAGTATCCGGTCCCATACGGCTGTCTGCACGATGTTCTGCATCCGCCCTTCGATGCGGAGCATGGCTATGCCTTGGACATAGGAGAAGGCCACGCCTGCCGCTCCGGCGAGGAAGACAGCGAAGCTCAGGACCTGAAGATTGGAAAGTTCAGCATTGGGGATGACCGGATTCATGATCCAGCCTGTCACGATGGGTAAGACGAGCGAGAGCAAGCCAGCGAGCAGGATCAGCCAGGCAATTCTCCATATATCTCGTCGGCTTCCCC
>NZGT01000034.1 GCA_002691025.1 Spirochaeta sp.
CCCGGGCGAAGAGTCCATACACTCCTGCCTGATCCCTGAAACCTAGAGAGTCGAGACGACGCCCGGCCCGACTCCAAGAACACCCACCCCGGCCTCCTGCACCCACCGGGACTCCCGAAGCCAGCACGACTGGCCTACCCTGCGTTTCGCGCTTTTCTGCCGCCTCCAGAAGGGATGAAAAACCAATGTATCGGCCCCACGAAAGCTCGGCCCAAAGGTCCCTCCGAACGCTGCGACTGAGTCTCGGACGAATCGCGCGAGGGGTGCTCATCGCCCTGCTGGGGCTGATCCTGCAAGCCGAGCCAAGCCAGGCCGAATGCCTGCCCGATGCGGCCAGTGTGGTGGACGGCGATTCAGTGAACTGCACGGGCACGAACACCGATGCCTACACGGTGCCCGACACGCCCACCCCGATCAACGAGGTCACCGTCACCATTGAAGAGGGTGCCAGTTTCAATGTGGACGGCCCGCACGCGGTCTCGGTCAACGATCTCGGCGGCATTGTCAACCTCGGCACGGTGGACGTCGGCACCGACGCCGGCGCCGGGCTCCTGACAGGCAACGAGAGTCGCATCGAGAATTTCGGCGACATCAATGTCAGCGGAGTGGGCGCGACCGGAATCGTGCTGGGCGCAAGAGCCATATTCGGAATTCTCGAAGGCGCACCCACCACGGGGACAATCAACTTGAGTGCGGACGGCGCCATTGGAATCTCGGCCACAGAATTCAATCAGGCCTATCAGTGGGGAACCCTGACATCCACGGCGGACCAGACGGTCGGGCTCCAAACCACCACCACAATCCAGGGCCAGCCCACCACCCTGGTCAACAAAGGAACCATGACTTTCTCGGGGAACGATTCAAAAGGAATCTCCGTCGGAAACTTCTCGACCGCAGTCAATGACGCCCCAGCAAGCATGTCCTTTGTCGGTGAGAACAATATCGCCATGGAAGCCGGCGACTCCACCCTCGTCTTGAATTACGGAAGCCTCGTCATGCAAGGGGACGGATCGACAGGAATACGAGCCGGAGATGGCGCTGGGCTCGCCAACCCTTTTCAGATCATCAACTTCGGAGGGGGCCTCATCGACGTGTCCGGGGAAAACGCCGTCGGGATCGAGGGCGGAGAATTCCGCCTCGTCAGTAATCGGGACAAGATCCTGGTCACAGGCCCGGGCAGCGTGGGGATCCGCCTCGGCGCCAATGGCGGGGTCAGCAATAACAGTGGGACGGCAGAAATCCGGGTCTCCGGCGCGGGCAGCATCGGACTCGACCTGGCGGGCCACTCAGAGGAAGTGTCCGATCCCGTATTCACGAATTCCTTGGGTGCCCGAGTCATCAGTGAAGACCCGGAGGCAGGGCCGCTCATACGAGTGCAGGCCGGCACCAATCCCAACTTCGTCCAGAATCTTGGCTCCTCGTTTGATCTGGAAACCGACACGGAAATTCCCTCCTTGATTTCAGCCTACGTGGATGACGACAACCCGAGCCTGAACCCGGGCGTGGCCATCGAGGGCTCTTCCAGCGAAGATCGCATCAGCAACGGCGCCGACATCCAGGGTCTGGTCCTGCTCGGCGAAGGAGACGATACCTACCAGAGCTTTCTCACGGGCCAGATCCGAGACCTGGGAACCGGCACCCTCGACGGAGGCGCAGGCAGCGACACCCTGGAACTGACCGTAGAGCCAGGGCGACCGGATACCGGAATCGGCACCTTCGATCTGGGGCTCGTGCGAGATTTTGAGACGATTCGCCTGAGCGAAGGACGCTGGTTGGTTTCAGGGGCACCCACCCCCGAGGCCGATGGCCAAACCGATATGACGGTGGCGGCGGGGGCCACTCTTCGCATCGAGAGCCCTCTCTCCATTCCGGGCGACTACAGCCACGAAGCGCCCGCTCTCCCTGAAGACCCGAAGGCGCAGGTCGAGATACTTCTTTCTCCCGAGATCGAGGGGGGAGATGTCGCCATTCTGACGGTCGAGGGTTCCGCAGATCTCAGCAACGGAGACCTGGAAATTGAGCTCGCTCCCGGCCTGCGACAAGGAGGCCAGTTCGTACTGATCGAGTCCGGCGAAGACCTCACCACCCAATTCGATTCGGTCACGGAGCCCGAGATCTCGATCTCACAGGAGAGCACCCTGACCTACACCACGCGAGGCCTTGAGTTCACGCTGACACTGGCTCCCATGAATGCCAATCAGGCGGCCACCTCCAACTATCTGGGCGCGGTCCCTACCACCGGTCTCGCTCCGTCTCTTGAAGGTCTGGTCGATACCATCAACAACGACCTCACCTACTCCGAATACTTGAACGCCCTCGACCAGATCATGCCGGAAGCCTATGACGCCCAGGCGGCCGCCACCCTGGAACTGGCCAACCAATACACCGACCTCCTGCTCTCGCGCCCCAACTACTGCGTGGCGAAGCCCGGAGAAGACGCCGTTCATCCCACCAGCAAGCAGGCCTGCCAGGAGCGCGCCTTCGAGCCCTGGATGAATCTCTATGGCCAGAAAAGCGAGCGAACGGGCACCGACGGCCACATCAGCTACCACGACGAAGGCGGCGGGCTCATCGTGGGCTTTGATCACCGGGTCAACCCCAAACTCCTTCTCACCGCGAGCGCCGGGGTCGCCTACGACATCATCCATGTGGACAACGTGGGCAAAGGTCGCCTCGGCACCGTAGACATTGGCTTCGCCGCCTCCTGGGCCGATGGCCCCTTGCGCCTTCAGGGCGCGGCCACCTACGGGTACGGGTGGAACACACGCTACCGAGAGATCGACATCGGAGACTTCGTATCCCGAGCCCGGGGCGAATACCAGATGAACCGGGTCGGCCTACGGGCCCGCGCCGAGTACGGTTTCCGGTTCGGAAGCGTGCAGATCGCTCCTCTCGCCTCAGTGGACTACACGGCCCTGATCCGCCCCGGCATCACCGAGACGGAAGGCAGCGCCGCCAACCTCTACATCGACGGCACCACCGACAGCATCACCACCATCCGCGTCGGACTGGACATTGGCTCCGCGCTTCACAAAGAGGGCTACTGGACAGAACTTCTTGAAAATGCAGACGGGGTCTGGCGCCCCCAACTCTCCGTGGCGTGGCGACAAGTCGTGACGGGGGCCCATCGCGACATCACATCGCGACTTCTGGGCGCACCCGGACAGACCTTTACCATCCAGGCCGATGCGGCCGACCGCGGCTTCGAAGTCGGCGCCGGCCTCGACTGGAGCCCTGCCCTCATCAACCGCTTCACCTTCGGGATCCACTACGACGCGTTCGTCTGGGAAGACGTCCTCAATCAGACCATCATGGGCCAGGTGCGCTTCAGCTTCTAGCACTGAAGCGCCAAGAGACCCGCTCTGATCAGCCCAGGCCCATCAACTCCGCCACACCGAAGCGGTGGCCCGCCATATAGCCGCCGTCCACCGGCAAGGCCTGGCCAGTCACAAACGACGCCTCGTCGGACGCCATGAAGAGCACGGCGTTGGCGATCTCCTCGGGGCGACCGAAACGACCCAACTGGTGGGCCTCGCGGATCCTCTCCTTGATGATGGCCATGCCTTCCATATCCAGGGTCGACTGCAGGAGCGGCGTATCGATGAAACCGGGACAGATCGCATTCACCCGGATTCCCTTGCGGGCGTAGTCGATGGCCATGTTGCGGGTCAGCAGGATCACCGCCCCCTTGGAGGCGTTGTAGGCACTGCCGCCCTCAAACCCCTCGATGCCTTCGACACTGGCGATATTCACGATGCTCCCGCCACCGCGTTCCATCATGCCCGGCAAGACGGCCTGGCAGGGGAAAAGCGTGCCCTTGAGATTGATGTCCACCACCCGATCCCACTCTTCATCGGGCATCAGATGAACCGGGCCTCCCCCGCCCACGCCGGCGCAATTCGCCAGGATATCGATCCGCCCCAGCGCCGATTCGACCTGGGCCACCGCCTCGAAAACCGCTTCCTTGTCGCGGATATCCAGTTGGATGAAGGGCGACTCGCCCGACAGGCGTGCGGCCTCGGGCCAATCGCCGTCGAGCGGGGGCTGCACATCCAGACCGGCCACCCGCGCTCCTTCTTGCGCAAAACGCAAAGCACTGGCGGCTCCGATGCCCGAGGCTGCGCCGGTGATCAGCGCCACTTTTCCGTCTAGACGTCCCATGGATGATTCTCCTGTCTTTTCTTTTTTCGGTTTTCTCTTGCCTCGCAGGTGCGCTCTTTCGCAACCCGCTGTGTGCTTCTTATTCTCCGCCGCCCGGCACCGCTCCGCCTGGATTGCGACCGGCTCGCAGGTCATCCAGCCGCGCATTGCAGGCGTCTCGCCAGGGGTCTCCCTCTGGAGCCAGGACATAGAGCTGATTGTCGCGCACGCCTTCGATGATCCGCTGCGCCAGAACCCCGGGCTCCTGCCCGGTGGCGGTGGCGGCCTTGATGGCCTGCTCGGTGCCCTCTCGCTCCGGCGAAGCCCCTTCTTCATCTTTCCTTTCGAGGTGAGCAGGCCGGTTTCGCTCCGCCCACCCGATTCGCGTATCGAAGAGTTCGGGGCAGACCACCGAAACGCCGAGGGAAGCCGAGCGCGCCTGCATCTCGAGATACAGGCTCTCGGAAAGAGAGAGCACGGCGGCCTTGCTCATGGCATACGGCGCGCTGAAGGGCACGGAAGTCAACGCGGCCATGGAGGCGGTGTTGACGATGTGCCCGGGTTCACCCGCTTCCAACATGCGCGGCACAAAGCTTCGAAGGCCATTCAAGATGCCCCATACATTCACGCCGAAGCACCAATCGTAATCCGACTGGGGGGCGTCATAACTCAGCCCCGCCGCAAACACTCCGGCGTTGTTGCAAAGCAGGTGCACGGCCCCGAATTCTTCATACGCCCGCTCGGCCAACGCCGTCACGGCATCCGCCTGCGACACATCGGTGGGCACGGCCACCGCAGAACGTCCGGCCTGCGCGAGACCCTCGGCCACTTCATTCAAAGCGGAGGCTTCGACGTCGGCCAGGACCAGTTTCATATCCAGTTCAGCCAGAGCCCCGGCCAGGGCACGACCAATCCCACTGGCGGCCCCTGTCACCACCGCCACCCGGCCTCCGAAATCCTTCATCGTTTGCTTCTCCTGCTTCCGGTTGGGCGCCGACCCCGCGCCAAAAAGCAAGCCCGGGCCCCGCCCACCGAACCCGCATCCTAACGCTTGTCGACCCGGGAGGCATCCGGCTGCTGGACTGCTGGAACGGCCCCCCAATCCGGTTACCTTTTTGCCTTGCAACCCACCGGCCGGCGGGTGACTCTTTCCCTTTCCAAAAGACCTTTCCCTTGCTCACCCAGGAGAAAAACGTGGACGTGATCGAAGAAATCCGAAACGAGTTCACGGGACCGGGGGGACTCTTCGAGTTGCAGGAGGAGAACGTGCGCGGGCAGCGCCTGCCCGTTTTTGCCTCCCGGCCGAAGTCGGTGCGCGAACTCCTCCAGGAATCCTCTGCGCACGGCGACAACGAATACATGGTGCACGGAGAAAGACGGATCAGCTACACCCAGCACCTGGATCTGGTGGCCTCGGTGGCCCGCGCTCTTCAAGAACGCCACGGCATCGGACAAGGCGACCGCGTCGCCATCCTCGCCGCCAACAGTGCCGAGTGGGTCATCACCTGGTGGGCCGTCGCCAGCCTCGGCGGGATCCTCACGGCCTTCAACGGAATGTGGACCCAGGATGAGATCCTCTATGCCCTGGGCGACAGCGATCCGAGCCTCCTGATCGCCGACGCCAAACGGCTGGAGCGACTCAGCGAAGCCGAGATCACGGTGCCAACCCTCGTGATCGAGCGTGATTTTGCAGCCCTGGAAGCCCATGCGCCCGGATCCGCCCTGCCCGACACCGCCATCCAGGAGGATGACCCGGCCCTGATTCTCTACACCAGCGGCACCACCGGAAGACCCAAGGGCGCCTTGGTGAGTCACCGCGCCCTGGTGGGCTTCGTGAAGACCCAGACCTATCAAGGCCTGGAGCGGCTCGTGTACGCAACACGCACCGGCCGCATTCCCGAGAATCCACCGCCGCCGCTTCCGCCGTGCAGCCTTGTGACGTCGCCGCTCTTCCATCTCTCGGGCCTCTATGCGGCGGCCATCATGATGTTGACCCAAGGTGCCAAGACCGTGTACCGGACAGGACGTTTCGACCCCGAAGACGTCATGCGCACCATGGAAAAGGAATCCGTCACACTCTGGAGCGCGCTTGGCAGTGCGGGGGCCCAGGTTCTCAACCACCCTTCCCTCACCGACTACGACCTCTCAAGCCTGCGCAACATCGGCTTTGGCGGCGCTCCCACCAGCCCGGAACTGCAACGACGCATGAAGGAAGCCTTTCCCAATGCGCGCGGCAGCCTTGGGCTCGGCTACGGACTCTCCGAATCCGGCGGCATGGGGACCAGCATCGGGGGCCCCGAACTCGATGATCGCCCCACATCCGCAGGTCGGGCTTCCGTGGGCCACGCCGTGGAGATCCGGGACGAAAAAGGCAACCGCCTCGGCCCAGGCGAAAACGGAGAAATCCACATCCGAAGCGCCTACCTGATGCTCGAGTACTGGCAAAAAGAGGAAGCCACCGCCGAAACCATCCTGCCCGGGGCCTGGCTCGCCACGGGCGACATCGGCCGACTCGACGAAGAGGGTTATCTCTTCATCGACTCCCGGGCCCGGGACATGATCCTGCGCTCCGGCGAGAACATCTATCCCGTCGAGATCGAGCACCGCCTCGATGCCCACTCCGACGTACGCGAATCGGCGGTGATTGGCCTCGATCATCCCGAACTCGGCCAGGAAGTCGCCGCCGTCGTCGTCCGGGATCCAGACACACCACTTGAGGCGGAGGCCCTGCAAGCCTGGGTGGGCGAAACCCTCGCCCGCTACAAAGTGCCGAGCCGATTCTTCATCCGCCTGGAACCGTTGCCTCGCAACGCGGCCGGAAAAGTGCTCAAGAACGTCCTGATCGACGAAGCCGAAGCCCAGGCCCCGGCGGACTCGGGCCACGAAGGGAGAAAGACGTGAGCGATACCCCCGGAACCTTCCCGCTCTCGGAGTGGCGCGTCCTCGACCTCTCCAGCGACATCGCCGGCCCCTACTGCAGCAAACTGATGACGGATCTCGGCGCCCACGTAATCAAGGTCGAGTCCCCCACGCAACCCGACCCCTTGCGACGCTGGACCGCCAGCGATCATCGCCTGGAAACCGACGAAGACGGCGCCCTCTTCCAGTTTCTCAACACCTCAAAACGCTCCATCGCGCTCGATCCCTTCGATGAGACCGACCGTGAATCCATCCTGAAACTCGCCGAACGATCCGATCTCGTGATCGAAAGCTGGGGACCGGGCGGACTCCAGGCCCGAGGCCTCGATGTCGCCACCCTTCAGGCACGCGCTCCGTCGCTATCCGTCCTCTCCATCTCCAACTGGGGTCTGGAAGGTCGCGAAGCCGAACGCGCCGCCACGGAATTCACCCTCCAGGCGTCCACGGGTTCCATCGACTACCGAGGACTCCCCGGTCGCAAGCCGGTCTTTGCCGGTGGACGCATTGGCGAGTGGGCCGCCGGGAGCTTTGCGGCCCCCAGTGCACTCAGCAGTGTCCTTTCGGCACGCAAGACCGGCCGCGGTCATCACGTCGACCTCGCCATCTTCGAAGCCATGGTGCTCTGCCTCACCGTCTACCACGATCTCAACAGCCAGTTCGTCGAAGGTCCGCTGGCGCGCAGCATCGAAATCCCGTCCATTGAACCCGGCAAGGACGGCCATGTGGGATTCTGCGCCATCACGGGCCAACAGTGGACCGACTTCTGCGCCATGATCGGCCGGCAGGACATTGCCGAAGACGAGCGCTACCTCGACGGCCGCCGGCGCATGGAACACTTTGAGTTCATGCGGGAAATGATCCAGGGCTGGACCCGGGAGCACACCGTCGAAGAGATGATCGAACTGGCGGGACTCCTGCGGATTCCCGTGGCGCCCGTGGGCAACGGGAAGACGCTCCCCGAAATGGAGCAGATGAAGGAACGAGGGGTTTTCCGGACCGGGCCCGGTGGCTTTCTGCAACCCCGCCCCCCTTTCATCCTGGAGCGGGCGAAGTTCCGCCCCCCGGAGCCTGCGCCGAAACTCGATTCCCATCGGGCTGAGATCCTGAGTGAACTGGAGACCCCGCACACTCGCGAGAGCGGCACCCAGACCGACCCGCTCCCGCTCAAGGGACTCAAAGTGGCGGACCTCACGGCCTTCTGGGCCGGGCCCATTGCCACTTCGTATCTCGCCGACATGGGGGCCGACGTCATCAAGATCGAATCCATTCAACGCCCGGACGGCATGCGTTTTGCGGGTGCCGCCTTGAAGGAAAGTCTCTGGGAGTGGTCGCCCGTCTTCCACGGCGCCAACAGCGGCAAGCGGGACCTCACACTGCATCTCGATCACGCCAAAGGCCGCGAGATGCTGCTTGAACTGATCCGGAAATCCGATGTCTTGATCGAAAACTTCTCGGTGCGGGTGCTCGAGAATTTCGGACTGCGCTGGGAAGAACTGAAAGCCGCCAATCCGAGCCTCATCCTGGTTCGTATGCCGGCCTTCGGCCTGGAAGGACCGTGGCGTGATCGCCCTGGCTTTGCCATGACGGTGGAGCAGGCCAGTGGGCTGGCCTGGATGACGGGCTACCCCGATCTTCCCCTGGTGATCCGCGGCGCCTGCGACCCCATCGGCGGCATGCATGCGGTTTTTGCTTTGCTCGCCGCGCTGGAGCATCGGCGCGTCACGGGCGAAGGACAACTCGTGGAATTGCCCTTGATGGAAGTGGCCGTCAACATGGCGGCCGAGCAGGTCATCGAGGAGTCGGCCTATGGCCAATCCCTCACCCGGAACGAAAATCGCGGCCCCGTATCTGCCCCTCAAGGCGTCTACGAAACCGCCGAGGATGAGGCCCTGCTGGCCGTCGCAGTTCCCGACGATGCTTCCTGGCGCGCCCTCCAAAGTGCCATGGGGCAGCCCGACTGGGCCAACAACCCAGCCTGGCAGGAAGCCCATGGACGGCGAGCGGACCACGACGCCATTGATGCCCATCTGGAAGCCTGGCTTCGGACCAAGACTCCGGATGAGGCCCTGACCACGCTTCTTGAGGCGGGGGTCCCCGCCGCCCGGCTCGTCAATGCCCACGACCTCATGCCCCACGCTCAACTCCAGGATCGGGGCTTCTTTCAGGAGATGGATCACGCCTTCACGGGGCCCACCCGCTACCCGGGCTGGCCCATGGCCTTTTCCGGCTTCCCCCGAGCGCTCCACAAGAGGCCTCCGCCCACCCTGGGAGAGCACAACCACGAAGTGCTTCGGGAGGTGTTCGGGCTCAGCGACGAGGAAATCGAGCAGCTCGAAGAAGAGCAGATCATCGGAACGCGCCCCAGCTTCATGTAGCGGGACCCGACCCGCAAGCTGCTAGAGTTCGGACGTGCCGCGCATTCCCTCTTCTTTCACGCGATGGGCGACGATCCGGATCGGGCTTCTGGTCGGGCTGACGCTCGCGATTCCAGCTGCCTCCGACACAGGCGAGCTGACGGCCTCCTACACCCGCTACAAAGAGGCGCTGAACGGAAAAGACTACGCGACCGCCCTGGTATACGCGCGCAAGAGCGACCAACTCGCCGCTGAGCAACTCGCCGAGAACGATCCGCGCAAAGCCACCCTTGCCTACAACCTCGGTACCCTCTACTACCGACTCGATCGGCATCAAGACGCCGTCGAACCCCTCGCGCGGGCCACCGAGGCCTACCGGACTCTTCACGGGCCGGAATCCATGGAAACCCTCCCGTCCCTCCAGCGCCTGGCCTTGAACTACCAGGCACTCCAGAACTGGCGGGAAGCCGAAAAAAGCCATCTCGCCGCCGTGCGTGTCATCGAAGCCAGCGAGGGACGGAAGTCAGAAACCCTCGCGCCCATCTTGATCCAGCTCGGCAGCGTGGCCGAAGCCCAGGCGGCCTACAAGCGCCAACAGAATTACGGCCGCCGTGCCCTCTACCTCTACGATCAGGCCGGGAAATCACGGGGCCTGGAAAGCGCCCGGATCCACGTCGATCTCGTCGGCGCCGAAATGCAACTCGGCGACGCCGCCCGCGTCAACCAACACATGGAATGGGCCATCGAGATCTACGACGAAAAGCTGAGCCCCGATGATCCTCTGCTCCTGGAAATCTATACTCTCGCCTCCCAGGTCTATGAGAAGACCGGCCGCGAGACCGAAGCTCGCAAATACAGGCGCCGCGCGCGAGAACTGACCCCGTAGAAGCCCCGAACCGAGTCCTCGAACAAGACGAGAAAACAAAAGGAAGACAAAACCCATGTCCTCAAGCCCTCTCACATCCGGTTCACACGCCATGAAGGTGGCCGTTCTCACTCTCCTCCTGATCGGATGGAGTGTGCCTTCCCTGGCCGCCGACCCTTCCGTGACGAACCCCACCAACGATGCGGCACTCAACAACACATTCCCCTGGGCCATCGACCAGGTCAACGCCGATACCCAAAGCGAGAACTCCATCAACTTCAGCGGCGTCGAACTCAACGGACAAACGCTCACCGTCACCGAGGGCAATCTTCTCCCCAACATCAACCTCAGCGAGTCTGCGCACTCCGTTTCTCTCAATGCCACCGAAGCCCTCACGTTTGAAGTCAACGGACCCGGCATTTCCGGTACCAACATCCTCAACGTCGAAACAGGCAAAGCCATCATCAAAGACCTCAGGATCTCCGGTGGCGACTTTGAGATCGGAACCAACGGAATCCTGGAATTCAATGACACCGAAGCCTACC
>NZGT01000035.1 GCA_002691025.1 Spirochaeta sp.
CTTTGCTGGGTGGGGCCTTCTCCGGAAGTCATTGAACAGATGGGGGACAAGATCACCGCGAAGGCCCTGGCCGAAGCGAGTGGTGTGCCGACTCTGCCGGGCTCCGAGGATGTCGGCGAGGCGGAAGCCGTGGGCTTCCCTCTCCTGGTCAAGGCGTCGGCCGGGGGCGGCGGCAAGGGGATGCGGATCGTGGAGTCCGCTTCGGACCTCGATGAAGCCGTGGCGTCAGCCCGCCGTGAGGCCGCCAGTGGCTTTGGCGATGACCGGGTCTTCCTGGAGCGTTACGTGACGCGTGCCCGACACATCGAGATCCAGATCCTGGGCGATTCCCATGGCAAGGTGATCCATCTCGGAGAGCGGGAATGCTCGATTCAACGAAGGCATCAGAAAATCATCGAGGAGTCACCTTCGCCTCGGGTCGATGATGCGCTTCGGGCCACCATGGGTGAGGCGGCGGTGAGCCTGGCTGCCAGCTTGGGGTACGAGTCGGCCGGAACCGTGGAGTTCCTGGTGGACGATGAGACGGGTGAGTTCTTCTTCCTGGAAGTCAATACACGGCTTCAGGTCGAGCATCCCGTCACGGAGTGCGTAACGGGCGTGGACCTGGTGCGCGAGCAGTTGAAGATCGCGGCTGGAGAACCGCTGGAGTACGAACAGTCGGATATCAGCTGGACGGGTTCGTCGATTGAAGCGCGGCTCTATGCCGAGGACCCCGACAACGACTTCCTTCCGGCCACCGGGAAGCTGGTGGGATATGAGCCTGCAGCCGCCCCTGAATTGCGTTGGGATTCCGGTGTGGAGCGCGGTTCCGTGGTGGGTACGGACTTCGACCCGATGCTGGCCAAGGTCATTGCGTATGGGCCGACCCGAGAGGAGGCGGCGGGTCGTCTGGCGCTGGGTCTGGAGCGATCCCATCTGGCCGGCGTGGTCACCAATCGGGATTTCCTGGTCGAAACCCTTCGCTCCAGCGAGTTCCTGGCGGGAGACACCACCACCGATTTCATTGGGCGTGTTGCTCCCGCGCGAAAGCCGGTTCGCGAGGAAGCTGAATTGGA
Source organism: Spirochaeta sp. (assembly GCA_002691025.1). Taxonomy (GTDB): domain Bacteria; phylum Myxococcota_A; class UBA9160; order UBA9160; family UBA4427; genus MED660. The sequence continues at coordinate 1,056 of NZGT01000035.1, forward strand.
GCGGATGGCTCGCATGGCCGCACTCTGGATCCAGGGCGAGAACCGGGAGGCCGCGTCGGTCTGGAAGGAATTCAGGAGCGGCTGGCTCAGTGGTCGCATGCCCCATCAGGAAGCGACTCTCCGTCTCGATGGAGAGTCCAGGCGGATCCAATACCAGAGCACCCGCGACGGACGCTTTCAATTCGCAGGTGGTGATCTGGCTCGAATCCACGGTTGGACGCCTGACGGTCTGGATGCGGAAATCGATGGCCACCGCTGCCGTGTGCGTATCACTCAGGATGGCGACAAGCTCTACCTACATGGGCCCCGCGGCGATTTCAGTTTCGTCGTGGAGCCTCGCTTCATCCTGCCGGGCACGGAAGAGACCGCCGGTGGCTTCGTGGCCAGTATGCCCGGGAAAGTGATTGAACTCCGGGTCCAGGTCGGTGACCGGGTCGAAGCCGAGGACACGGTCCTCATCCTCGAAGCCATGAAGATGGAGCATCCCGTGCGCGCCACGGAAGCGGGCGTTGTTTCCGAGGTCCTGGTGGGAGAGGGTGATCAGGTCGAAGCAGGCGCTTTGTTGCTTGTGGTGGAAGAAGCGGAAGCGTAGAGCCTCCTTCGCCACGAAAATTGAACTCGATGGTCGAGTGGGCCTGGTCCCTCGGCCCCACAAGGGGAAGTCATGGCCGATCCGATTCGCATAGCCAACTGTTCAGGTTTTTTTGGGGACCGTCTCTCTGCAGCGCGGGAGATGGTCGAGGGCGGGCCCATTGATGTGCTCACCGGAGATTGGCTGGCTGAGTTGACCATGCTGATCCTGGCGCGGACCCGGGTGAAGCGGCCGAATGGCGGCTATGCCCGCACCTTCGTGACCCAGATGGAGCAGGTCATGGGGACGTGCATGGATCGCGGCATCAAGGTGGTTTCCAATGCCGGCGGTCTTGATCCGCAGGGCTGTGCGGAGGGCGTGGCCGAGGTAGCCGAGAAATTGGGCCTTCATCCCAAGATCGCCTACGTGAATGGGGATGATCTGATGCCTCGCGTCGACGAATTGCTTCGTGACGATCAGATCCGACATTTTGAAACCGGGGATCCCATCAAGGAAGCCGATTTCCTGACGGCCAACGCCTACCTCGGCTGTTGGGGGATCGTCGATGCGCTGGATCGAGGCGCCGATATCGTCATTACCGGTCGTGCCACGGATGCGGCCATCGTCTGTGGTCCGGCTGCCTGGCATCACGGGTGGTCGAGAGGGGATTGGAACCAGTTGGCCGGTGCTGTGGCCGCAGGCCATGTGATCGAGTGCGGCACGCAGGCCACGGGTGGGAACTATTCGTTCTTCACCGAGGTTGAGGGCCTGACGCACACGGGCTTCCCTTTCGCCGAGGTGGCCGAAGACGGCTCTTCGGTGATCAGCAAACACGATGGAACAGGCGGTCAAGTCTCGGTGGGGACCGTGACCTCCCAGCTCCTCTATGAAATCGGCGGACCGGAATATTTCGGTCCCGATGTCACCACGCGCTTCGATAGCATCGAGCTTGAGCAGGAGGGGCCCGACCGCGTTCGGATGTACGGAGTCCAGGGCGAGCCGCCGCCGTCCACTTTGAAGGTCTGCATCAACCGCTCTGGCGGTTTTCGCAACAGCATGACGGCCTGTCTGACGGGCCTCAACATCGAGGCCAAGGCCAAGCTCATCGAAGAAGCCTTCTGGGCTTCGTGTCCGTACTCGCCCAGCGATTACGCCCAGGTCAGTACGGCTCTGGTCCGGACGGATCAGACCGATCCGGAGAGCAATGAGCAGGCGGCCGCGATGTTCCGGATTACCGTCAAGGACCCCGATGAAAAGAAGACGGGCCGGGCCTTTGCCAACGCCATGACGGAATTGGCTCTTTCGACCATCCCCGGTTTCTTCGGTGTGGGCGGAGGGCCGGGTGGGGGTCGCCCCTTCGGAGTCTATATCCCGGCTCGGATTCCCTCGGAGCAGGTGACCCAGAATGTGGTGGTGCTCGGAGAGGAGGCCCATCAGATTTCATCCGTGATCCCGGATGCGCCGGCCTCCGTGACTCCGGTATCCGAACGAGAGCGGGTCGCTCCGGCGGGGGCGACACAGACCCTGCCGTTTGGAACGGTCTTCGGGACGCGTTCAGGGGACAAGGGTGGAAATGCGAATCTGGGTGTCTTTGCCCGAAGCGATGAGGCCTGGGCCTTCCTCGATGACTTCCTGACGGAGGACCGGCTGAAGGAACTCCTGCCCGAGCTGGCTGAGCTGCCGGTGGACCGACATCGTTTTCCGGGGCTGCGCTCGTTGAACTTCCTGGTTCACGGTCTCCTGGAAGAAGGCGTGGCCGCGTCGACACGTCAGGATGGGCAGGCGAAGAGTCTGGGTGAGTGGCTGCGCGCCCGTCATGTCGAGCTTCCGGAGAGTCTGCTTTCGTGAATCCGGCCTCCGCCCGCATGGGAACGCTCCAGCGCTTGGATCTTCCGGGGCTGAAGGTCCCGCGTCCGTTGATGCCTCCCGAGACGGAGAGTCGTTTGACTCCGCGTCAGCGGCAGGTTCTCGACAGCCTGGAAACCCTGGTGGTGCAAGAAGAGCTGGCCGAAATGACCATGGCGCAGATTGCGGCTCAGGTGAATTGTTCGTTGCGGACCCTGTACGGGATTTCGCCGAGCAAGGACGAACTGGTCCTGACCGTGACGGATCGTCGGTTGCACCGGATCGGTCGCGCCGCCATTGAGGCGCTGGATCCAGAGGCTTCACCGCTGGACAACCTGCGTCTCTACCTCCGATTGGCCCATGAGGCGCTCCAACCGACAGCGGGCAGTCTCATCCACGGATATAGCAAGACGCTGGGAGCCCGGCGCCTGGGCGATTCACACGAGTCCTACCTGGTGGGCATCGTCAAGGGGCTACTCGACCAGGCTCGCTCCCGGGGCGAAATCATCGAGGTGGATACGACGGTGATCGCGCATGTGTTGGGTGGGTTGGGTCGGGATCTCGCGTTGCTGGATCTAGAAGGGTCTGCCTGGAACCGGCCCAAAGAGGCCGCGGACGCGACAGCGGAAATCATCTTGCGCGGTTTGCGCAGGGATTGACCGGGTCGCCCCCGGCGGTCTAGACCCGATCCCTGTTTTTGGCGTACTCTTGGGGAGGCCGGTCCCGTACCGAGAGGACTGTGTGGGGGGGCGGGTGACTGATTTCAAGGCGCTGCAAGAGCATGTATTTCCTCAACTCGAGGGAATCGGATGGTCTCCCGCGCAGATGCAGCTCTTCCGCCCGATCTCGGAAATTGCGGACAACCCGATCAAGCTGGCTATCCGCGATGGCCGTGGGCAGTGCCTGGGAATCCTGCAGTGGTCTCCTCCCGCGGCGGTACAAGCGGTGGCCAACTCGGTTCGCCTGGCAGAGGCCGCTCGCAGAAGGCTGGGCGAAGACCTGGGTAGCGTGGTCCTGGCCGCTACCCTCGAAGGCGAGTTCCAGTCACGCAGCTTTGCCCTGTATCCCTGGATGGGCGTATTGAGCGATCGACGTCTCGTCTCGCGCTTGCACAATTGGCGGTATGCGGTTCCGCTGTTGAAATGGTTGAGGGAGGTCTGCGCGACCACGTTTTCGCCACTTTCCGAATCAGACTATGCCTCCCGGGTGGTGGCCCCCCTTGAGCAATTGTCCGGAGAAGCCGGGTTGGTTTCGGCCTCTCGTGACGCGGTGATGGAAGCCATGACGGCGGTGCAGTCCGGGGACTTCCGTCCGTGTGTCGGACCTGTGCACAATGACCTGTGGCGCGGCAATGTGCTGTTGCCTCAGGCGGCATCGGGTCCCCGGTCAGTGCGCTGGCCCTTCTTCCTCATCGACTGGGGTGCCTCCACACTGGAGGGTTTTCCTGTTTGGGATCTTCTTCGTATCCTGCGTTCGTTGCGTGTGCCGAATCGAGTCGCCGCTCGTGTTCTTCGTCAGTATTGCGAGGAACTGGATATGAGTCTTGAGGAGGGCCGGCATTCCTTGATGTTGGCCCTGGCGGACCTGGGTCTCTACCGGAATGAGTTTCCACTGGAGCTCTATCTTGATTCAGTGGAGACCTATCAGGCCTACTTTGCCGAGTTGGCCGACTAGGGTCCGACGCCTCGGGGTGCTCTTCTACCAGAGTTCGTCGTAACGGATGAACTCAGCGGACTTCTGGGCTTTGGCGAGTTCGATCAAACGCAGGAGTCCATCGCCGATGCTTTCTCCGCTGGTGAGTTTCTTCTCGAACGCGTGGTAGTGGGTGGCCAGGATGAATGGACTGTCTGTCCTTGCGCACAGATGGAGAGCCTTCTCAAGGTTGGAGAGGTCTTGAGAGGGGCCCAGGGTCCGGTAGGCAATCTGTTGAAAGCCCCGGTAGCGGCGTTTCTTGTATGCCGAGCGCAATCCCAGACGGACTTGAAGCCGGTACTGGAGATCCAGGGCCCGATTGAGGCGGGCTCCCGGACCCGCCGCCTTGAAGAAGGAGAGGGGATAGGTCTGGTTGTTGACGAGGTTGAGTCCTGCGCCCACGACAGCGGCAAATCCGGCCTCACTGACCGCGTTGTTGGGGGGCACGAAGGTGTCGACGGGGCAGTTCAGCAAGTCCTGGAGATAGCTGCGCCCTTCGCGTGTTTTGCGAGCGAGATCCTTTCCGCCGACGTATTCGGGCTGACCTTCCACCCGTGCATGGTGGTAGCCGTGAAGCGCGACGAAGATCCGCCCTGCGGCGATCTGTTCTCGAAGGAAAGAGACCATTTCACTGTTGTCGCCCAGCGGATGGGGTTCATCGAGACGCGAAAGCGTCTCGGGCATGCCATGGCCGGTTTTGTCCGGGACCCGGAAGGGCGTAACAGAAAGCCCGATGGGGATTTCATCCCAGATCCGGCCGTAGCATCTCTCGATTTCCTCAGGACGGGTCAGCGCACAGGCATCGTCGTCTCGGATCAGGAACTGCAAGCATGAACTCCTGGACTGGGGAAAGAATGAGGGGGGTGGGCATAGGGGTCAGGGACAGCAAGCAGGATAGCCGACACGCACCGGCTTCTCTTCTGCTGTTTCGTCCTTGTTTTGATGTTCTCTTGATCTGCGGGTCATGGGAAACCAATCGGATTTGAGGGCCTCAGGGCCCGGATGGCGCTCCTAGGGTGCCCGCTTCTTCAGGGCGACCAGGCCGGCCTGCGGCTTGCGGTCGACGCGCAGCAAGGAGGGCAGTTTGGGATTGACGCCATAGTAGGCGATGGAGCTGGCTGCGCCGGAAAGGGTGAGATAGGCACGCCCCCCCAGATCTGGAATGAAGAATGCACCTGAGGTGTCGGGGGATTCAAAGCTGGCCACGATCTCCCCGGTCTCCGGGTCGACTTGTCCGACCCTCACCTGACGGGGTTGAGGATAGGGTTGATCCCCACCTCGGATCTCGTAGTTGAGGTCGAAGTACGCAAAGAGGCCGCTGTCGGTCACCGTGATCAATCCGTCTATGGTGGTCACCCGTCCCAGGAAGGGGATCCAGGTGAGGTGCTCCCGGGCGAAAGCATCGTATTGCTGTCGCCATTTTACTTTTCCCGTTTGCCCTTCGATGGCCACGATAGTGCCCGCAAGGCCGGAGAAGGAGTAAAGGGTTTCGTCCGGTCCGACGGAGGGAGACGCCTGTCCCATGGTCTGCTCGGTTTCCCAAAGAGATTGTCCGGTCTCCGTGGAGACGGCGACCATGAGGCCCGCGTCATCGATGGCATAGACCCTTTTTCCATCGTGCGAAATGGCGGGACTGGTGCCCGAGCCACGGCCCATGGGGGTCGTAAAGGCGATGGATGTGCCTTCTTGCGAAGTGTCGATGCCGTACAGGTTTCCCGTATCCGGTTCGGCACCTGAGCCTGTGATGAAGATCCGCCCCGTTTCCGGGTGAACGGCGGGGGTATTGGCGACTTCGATTTCGCGTCCGTAGGTGAGGTCCCAAAGGGGCCTTATGAAATCCGGCGAGATCAACCCTCCGCCCCAGAGACCGGGCGGGGGAGGGTGACTGGCGGGTCCGGAACGGCCCGGTAGGTCGAGGGTCGGGTAGGCGAGTTTGCCGCTTTCACGCTCAAAGAAAGCCACCTTGCCGTCGGTGCTGATGCCTCCGACATGGCCTTCAAGGCTGAAGATCGGAGTCACGAAGAAACCCTGGATGCCGTGGTCGGGGAGATCGACGACCCATCGCAGTTCGCCGTTGGCGGTCCAGGACCAGAGTTGGTTGAGGTCTGCGGCGAAAACGTGCCCTTCGTCATCGACAATGGGAGCGCAGACCACCGCCGCATAGTCGAAGTCGGCAGGACTTTGCATGGGCCGGGTCTTCCAGAGCAGTTCTCCGCTGCGGTTGAAGGCATGGAGATGGGAATGCCCCAGACCTCTTCCGCTCGGGACGTAGAGGTTGCCTTCAGGGCCGATGATGGGACCCACGAGAAGAGCCGTTCCCTCCAGGGCCGTCCAGGCAATCTCCAGATCCGCACTGACTCCCATGGGTACATAGTCCGAGTTGCGTGAGTCCCGGTGCACGGTGGCCCAGGGGCTTGCGGCGTAGTGGGGACCCGTGGTCGGCTTTTCGGCCAGCGGAGAAAGCGGCGGCAACGGGTTCTGGTTTTGAAAGAAGCTGTCGCAGCCAAGACTCACAGCCAGGAGGCTGGCGGTGACGAGTCTGAGTAGGGATGTCCTGTCCAAGCGCAGTGGAGTTCTCCCGATCTTGTATCCGTGTGGGGGTCGAAGACGTTGCGCCCTTGGGGCGGGGATTCCCCGCCTGTCCTGACGATGGATCCGAGGGCCGCGCCGGGATGGGCGTGTTTCGGTGGCCGTTTCGTTTGGGTCTATACGCGCCGTACCTGGATCATGTCGGTTCCCCCGGTCATCTGGGAGCGACCGGCCGTGGCCACGATGACGTCTCCCGATTGGAGCTGTCCTTGACTCCAGGCTTTCTTGACGACAAAGTCGATGCGGTCGTCATCGTCCCCTTCGTTCTTGTAGAGGATCGGCATGACGCCCCAGTTCAGCGCCAGGCGTCTTCGGACCACCTCCGATCCGGTGAGAGCGAGGATCGGGCTCCGGGGGCGGTATTTCGAAATGCTACGGGCCGTAAAGCCCGTATCCGTCAGGGCGATGATGGCGGCGGCATCGAGATGGTTGGCCATGCTACTGGCTGCCTCGGCCACCGCTTCCACGACGACATCGGACGTGCTTGGCAGGATGTGCTGCAGCGTTCCGAATTCTTGCAGGGCCTTTTCGGCTTCCAGAGCGATTTCACCCATGATCTGCACCGCCTCGGCGGGGTACAGGCCCGCCGCAGTTTCTCCGGAAAGCATGATGGCCGAACTTCCGTCGAGGATGGCATTGGCGACATCGCTGGCCTCGGCTCGTGTGGGGCGTGGATTGCGCTCCATGGAGTCGAGCATCTGCGTGGCGGTGATGACCGGTTTGCCGCTGCTCACCGTCGTGCGAATGATCTTCTTCTGCATGGCCGGAACCTGGGCCAGTGGCAGTTCCACGCCCAGGTCGCCCCGCGCCACCATGGCTCCGTTTGCTTCTTGGACGATCTCTTCGAGGTTCTCGACCCCGACCCGGTTTTCGATTTTGGCGATGATGGGGATTTCGGCGCTCTGGTCGGCCAGGAATCGGCGGATGTCTTTGACATCCTTGGCCGTCTGGACGAAAGAGGCGGCGAGATAGTCAGCTCCACATTGGGCCGCAAAGGTCAGGTCCGAAAGGGTGTTCGAATCCATGGCCTCCGGGTGGAGTTCGGTGTCCGGAAGGTTGACCCCTTTCCGGTCGCGAAGGGTGCCTCCGCATTCAATACGGCAGACCACTTGCTCGCCTTCGATGCGAGAGACCAGGAGCTCAATCTTGCCATCGTCGAGCAGGATGCGTTGGTCGGGTTGAACGGCCTTGGCGAGGCCCTCGAAGGTGCAATGGGCCCCCTCTGTGTTTCCGACCCCGGCCTCGGTGTGGAGGGTGAATGTGTTCCCCCGAGTCAGGACGGCTGCCCCGCCTTCCAGTGTGCCCAGGCGGATCTCGCTTCCCCGGGTATCGACCAGGGTGGCCAGGTTGGCTCCGAGCCGGGAGACGGTCTCCCGCACCGTGTCGATCAGTTTTCGATGCGAGTCCTTGTCGCCGTGGGAGAGGTTGAAGCGAGCGACATCCAGGCCGTGACCCACCAGCTTTTCGAGGATCTCCGGATCCTGGGAAGCGGGCCCGATGGTGGCAATGATTTTCGTCTTACGGATCTGCATGGCGGCATTGTCGCACGGATGACGGCCCGGGGCAGCGCCCTTTCGGGAGATCTTCTGGGCCTCAGTAGCCGTTCACGTAGGGGATCTGGGCTGCGGTCTCTTCGATGGCTCCGCCAGCCTCAAGAAGAACCGAGGTCGAGTTCCAGCGCCCGTGTATCAGTTGTTCCTTGGTGCCGGGTGGGATGTCGCCTTGCATGGTTCCGGCCCGGGACTGGACGGTTGACTCTGCGACATCGATGCGGATTTCCTGCTCGGGGTCGAGTTCGATGCTTTCGCGGAGTTTCTCGATGTCTTCGCTCGGGAGCGTCACGCAGACAAGGCCCAGGCTGGTGCAGTTGCCCGCGAAGATTTCAGCGAAGGATTCTCCGATGAAGCCCTGAAAGCCGAAGCGCATCAGGGACTGGGGAGCATGTTCGCGCGACGATCCGCAGCCGAAATTCTTTCCGACCACCAGGATCTCTGCGCCCGTGTATTTCTCGTCATCCAGGGGGTGGTTGCCCTTGGCTGACTTCCGGTCGTCTTCGAAGCAGTGGAGACCCATGTCATCAAAAGTGATGACCTTCATGAAGCGGGCGGGGATGATGCGGTCGGTGTCGATATCATCGCCTCGCATCACGCAGCCTCGGCCCGTCGTCTCAGTGATTTCATCCATCTCAGTGCTTCCCCTCGTTCTTGATGGTGCGGACATCGACCACCTGCCCGGCGAGGGCGGCGGCGGCCACCATGGCCGGCGACATCAACAGGGTCCGACCTGAGGGTGAACCCTGACGCCCTTTGAAGTTCCGATTGCTTGAGGAGGCGCAGAGTTCTCTGCCTATCAATTTATCGGGGTTCATGGCGAGGCACATGGAACATCCAGCTTGTCGCCACTGGAAGCCGGCCTTCTCGAATACGAGGTGGAGTCCCTCGGCTTCCGCTTCTCGCGCCACTTCCTGCGAGCCGGGTACGACGAGCGCGCGTACGCCTTCCTTGACATGGCCGGTTTCCGCAATGCGGGCGGCTTCGCGCAGATCCGAGATTCGGCCATTGGTGCAGGATCCGATGAAAGCGACGTCCACCGGGGTTCCCTGGATGGGCTGACCGGGAGTGAGGTCCATGTAGGCGATGGCCTCTTCGATTCCGGCTCGTTCGTCGTCGTTGGCTTCGCCGGGGGTCGGGACGCTTTCGAGCACGCCGATGTTGTGGCCCGGATGGATCCCCCAGGTGACGGACGGTTCGATCTGGGCTGCGTCCAGTGTCACCACATCGTCGTATTGGGCATCCGGATCACTGGCCACGGCTCTCCAGTCCGCGGCGGCTCTTTCGAAGGCTTCGCCCTGCGGCGCGAAGGGGCGTCCGCGCAGGTACTCCACGGTCTTTTCGTCCGGGTTCACGTAGCCACAGCGGGCCCCGCCCTCAATGGACATATTGCAAAGCGTCATGCGCGCTTCCATGTCCATGGCCTCGATGGCCTCGCCTCCGTATTCGTACGCGTAGCCCACACCACCGTTGACACCGAGTTTGCGAATGATGGCCAGGATCACATCCTTGGCATACACGCCGGGGGGGAGTTGGCCGGTGACTTCGATTCGCCTGACCTTGAGTCGGGCCAGGGCCAGACATTGGCTGGCCAGGATGTCACGCACCTGGCTGGTTCCGATTCCGAAGGCGATGGCGCCAAAGGCGCCGTGGGTGGAGGTGTGGCTGTCGCCGCAGGCGATGGTGGAGCCCGGAAGAGTGAGTCCGAGTTCGGGGCCGATGACGTGGATCACTCCCTGCTGGCCGCCTTCGGGACCGAAGAATCGGACCCCGGATTCAGCGCAGTTGCGCTCCAATTCGGAGAGCATGGATTCGGCCAAGGGGTCCGAGAGAGGCCGGTTCTGGTCTTCCGTGGGAATGATGTGATCGACGGTGGCGAACGTCCGGTTCGGAAAGCGGACGGGCAGTCCGAGCTCTCGCAGCATGGCGAAAGCCTGGGGGCTGGTGACTTCGTGAATCAGGTGAGTGCCGACCAGCAGTTGCGTCTGGCCCCCGGGCAGTTCCCGGACTTTATGGGCGTCCCACACCTTGCTGAATAGATTCTGGCCCTGCTGGCTCATGGTAAGAAGCTGCCTCGTATCGATTTAGAGTTGGTGGCTTGGTCCCCAAAACGGGATTCTACGTGATAGCACGCCCCCCGGCGGCCGTCTGCACGCCCGGCGGGGAACCCGTCTGTGAAGCGTCTCACGGACCTGTCCCGCTTCTTCTCTCCTTCTGTTACGGTCACAGGAGTCCGGGGTGTAGCTCAGTGGTAGAGCCTGAACTTTGGGGGTTCAGCGTCGTGGGTTCAATCCCCACCACCCCGACCACTCTTCACCGTTTTCTCGGAGACTCAATGCAGCGCGGCTCACCGCCGCCGCCCCCGGTCTAGCGGCGGTTCTTCTGCTGGGCTCGTTTCCGGGAAGCGAGGCTCAGCTTCAGGGTCTTGAAGAGGTACTTGAAGAAGCCGGGCGGATACGCGCGCGCTTTGCGAAAGAGCAGACGTCGCATGGCGGGCATGCTGTTGTAGTTGCCTTCCCGCTGCCCGTGACCCATATGCAGACTCAGGGCCGGCACGTCGATGACATCGAGCGGCAAGGAGAAGGAGAGGGTTTCAGTTCTGGGCAGAAGGCAGGCCTCGTCGGTGCAGGCCTGGTAGCGGATCTTGACCTCGATGGGCGCTTCATTCATGTCCAGGGGGCGGGTTTCGCTGGCCAACTCTCCCGTGGCATAGAAGGGCACGATGAGATCGACGGTGCCGCTCCACACTTCCAGGTCGGCCCCGGCGACGTGTAGCTTTCGGGTGGGCGGCTGGATCGCGTCCATGACTGTGAACCCCGGCGGTCCATCCACCGTGATCTGTGTGGCGACCATGCCCTCCGGTACCGGTTCACCGTAGATGTGGAGGCCTTCGGCGAGTTCGAAGCGGACGATGAGGTGACGGATCACGCCCTGCCGAATGCTTCCCTTGCCGCCGCGAATGGCGGCTGTGATCTTGACCTCGGTGTCTCCGGCTTCCACCTGGGCTGTGCCTTCGTCAAGGGTGACTCGACCCAGAGCGGCATCGATCAGGATTTCGGGGCTGTCCCGCTTCTTGTAGGTGTCGTGGAAGAATTTGGCTGTGATCTGCCCGTTCTCGTCCGTGACGAAGACGCCGGGGAAGGGGATCCCATAGAGCATGGCGTCGTCGCGAGACACTTCGGTGTTCAAGATGCCGTAGGTGCGGATGACCTCGGAGTCGATATCCGAGAGAAGCGGGTAGGGGATCTCCTGCTTTTCCGCGAATTCCTTGAGGGTCGGTTGATCGTCGTAGGAGACCGCATACAGCTTGATGTTGTTTTCCTGGAACTTCGCATAGGCGTCGCGCAGCTCACCGAGCTGCGTCCAGCAAGGGGGTCACCAGACAGCAGAGCGAAAGAAGACCACGATGGCTCTGGCCTGCCCCCGGTCTTCATGAAGGCGGATCGGCTGCCCGTTTGCATCGGGCAATTCGAAATCAGGAAGGCGCTCGCCCACCGCGAGCCCCGGGACATGACCTTCGGGAATTCCCGCACGAGCGGGATGGCCAAGAGGGGCCGGTGCGTCGAAGCCGAGGGCATCTCTTTCTACAGTCATGGCGGGTCTCCTGTGTATGCAGACGGAAGGGCGAGGTCAGGATGGATCAGGTCGGTGCCTGCGCTCCAACTCCGAAGCCTGCGAGCCTGGGTGGGGCGGCGACCTCAAGTCAGGTGTTTCTTCTCCATTTCCTCGATTTGATGCCGGAGCCAGTTCTCGAGCCAGAAGTTCCCCGCTTCCTCGAGGAGAGCCCGGTGCACGTCGATGGACACGCTGAGGGCGGTGGGTTCGTTGGGGGCCTCGGAGAAGACGATGTCGAGCAGGTGCAGGGCTTCGAGGGGGTCTCCGTTCTCGAATCTGGCGCGTGCTCGCTCGGCCAGGGCCTTGGGGCCACCGGCCAGATCGATGAGGTCGGCGTGGATGGAACTGGAGGGAACCCCGTAGAGTTCTGTGGTGGATTCATGGTGGAACCAACCGCCGTAGGATTCCCAGATGGCACGGACGCTCCAGGGTACGCAGCCATAGCCTTGCCCGACTTCCATTTCGGGTGGAATCTTGATTTCGCGCATCAAGGTGTGGACGTCCTGCCCCGCATTCATCCCGGCCACGGTCTCATCGTGGACGTGGTGGATGGCATCCCGGTACGCGATCAGTTCTTCCTGGATCACGGCTGCTCCCACCACGGGGGCGTGATGGCCGTAGAGGATCATTTCGGGTTCGAGTTGTCGGACCGTTTCGGCCGCGGCGGCACAGGTGAGGGCATCCCGGTAGCGGTCGCCCCGGATGGTGATGAGGTTGGGAAAGTGGCCAAAGGGGCAGCCAAAGAGATTTCCCGTCAGACAGATCTTGTGGTCGGGCAGCCACACGATCATGGAGTCGTTGGTTTCGGCACCGGGTACGGCCAGGAGTTGGAGTCGGACGCCGCCATATTCGAGTTCGTAGTTTTCATCGAAGGTGATATCCGGGACCGGGAAGTCCTGATTGGCGACCCCTTCCGGGCTGTTTTCCGAGGCCCACTGGAAGTAATCGATGTTCCTTTGCCGGAAGGCGAAACTTGAGCGTTCGACCCGAAAGGGCAGGAGTCTTCGTTCGTAGGTTTGATGTTCCTGATTGCCTGAGGTCGCGATCAGCTCGAGTTCGGGATTCTTCGAGCGGAAGTAGCCGACACCGCCTACGTGATCCGGGTGGCCCTGGGTAACGATGAGGTAGCGGACCGGTTTGTCCGAGAAGGGCGCGTAGCTCTGGGCATGGATGGCGGCCTCCATGCCCAGGCCGGCATTGATCTGGATGTTGTCTTTCTTCGTCTCGATCAGGTAGCTGTTCGAGTAACCCTCCGACATCACGATGAAGTCGTTGATGCGTTCCGCCTCGATGCGGGCCGGACTCGGGCCAACGGGGCGATTCTTGTAGATGGGGTTTCGCATGGCCGCTGGATTCCTCCTGTTTCAAGGGGGACAGTATAGACAAGAGCGCGGCGTGCCGGAGGTCGGGTCCGGGAGCGGCCTGCAGGCCTGGGCGTGAAAAGGGTCGGGGTGGGATACACTGGAGTCGCGACCCGA
>NZGT01000036.1 GCA_002691025.1 Spirochaeta sp.
GATCTGGTGGGCAAGCTCTTGTTTCATGATCTCCGGCCTCGCGGCGCGATAAGAGGACGGTGTCTCAATGGGGAGGTTGCAACGGAGAAAACCTCACCACCACCTCTCCAGGACGCGCCAGCTTCAACTCTTCCCGTATCGCCTGCTCTCGTGCGGAAGGGTCTTTCTGCAAAGACTCGATCTCCGCCTCCAAGCCTGCGACGCGCTCCCTGAGCGCTTCCAGTCGCAATTCAGACCCCGACAGCTCGACGCGCAAGTCCGTCCACGCCGGAAGGCCCGACTCGTTGTCGAAACCCACCAGTGCAAACCCCACGCATACCACCGCAGGAGCCAACCAATATGCCCTTAACCCGTTCACCCACCCCCCGTGGACGTCGGTTGAATGGGGGGATCTTACCGAAAATAAAGCGTTTTCGCGCCCTCTACGGCCGTTCAGGACTCAGGCGTCGCCTCAAGGAGCCTGTTTACGCGCGCCACGTAGTCAGGGTGGTCCCATTCTCGCGGCCCCACGTAGCGTTCCACAATGCGCCCATCGGGGCCCACGAGGAAGGATTCGGGGAATCCGGTGGTCTGATACAAAGCCGAGGTCCCCTGCTCGGGATCCAGAAGAATCGGAAAGGTCAGCCCAAGCCGCTCTTGAAACGACTCGACGTCATCCCTTGATTCATCGACAGAGATCGCCAGCAAGGAGAAGCCCTGCTCGGACAGACTCTCATAGAGGGCCTGCATGGCGGGCATTTCCTCCTCGCAAGGCTTGCACCACGTCGCCCAGAAGTTGACCAGCGTCACTCCCCCGGCGAACTGCGAGGAGCCCACGGGCTCATCTTCACCCAAGCTCGGCAGGCTGAATGAAGGCGCGGCATCCCCTCTTCCGAGATAGGGCTGCACAGGCTCCGACATCAAGACCAGAAGCCAGGCAATCCCGACCAGCACCAGACCCACGATCCAAAGAGTCGGATTTCGGAGAATTCCCGCACTCATTCCAAAGCCCCTCGACGGAGAGCCCCGTTCTCCTCACCCGCGCTCAAAGAGCCAGGCACTCTTCAGTCCGAAGAGACTTCGCGGTCTACCAGCTCGATCATCGACTGCGGCGCGGCATCCCCCGCTCGGTGCCCCAGCTTGATCACCCGGGTATAGCCACCCGGCCGATCCCGATACCGGTCTGCCAACTCACCGAAGAGCTTCGCCGCCACTTCCTTGTCACGAATCACGGACAAGGCCTGCCGACGTGCATGGAGGTCACCTCGTTTTCCCAGGGTGATCATCCGATCGGCCAGGCCACGCAGCTCCTTGGCCTTGGCATCGGTGGTATGGATCCGCTCATGATCGAGAAGCGAAGTCACCATATTGCGGAAAAGCGCCTTGCGGTGCGCACTGTTCCTATTGAGTTTCCTACCCGCCTTCTGATGACGCATCGTTCAGGCCTCTCGATGCTCTCGCATCTTCTCAAGCTCGGCTCGCGACGGAAGATTGTCCACCGTCATCCCCAATGAAAGACCCATTGATCCCAATGTGTCCTTGATTTCATTCAAAGACTTCCGACCGAAGTTCTTTGTTTTCAGCATTTCACCTTCCGTCTTCATCACCAATTCTCCGATGAAGCGGATATTCGCATTCTGCAAACAGTTGGCCGATCGAACAGACAGCTCCAGTTCGTCCACCGACTTGAAGAGATTCGGATTCAGCGGCTCAGGCTCTTCAGCCAACAACTGCGGAGCTTCTTCCTGCTCTTCGAAGTTTATGAAGATCGTCAGCTGTTCCTTGAGGATCTTTGCGGCATAGGCCACGGCATCCGAGGCCGTCAGCGCACCGTCCGTCCAGACTTCAAGAGACAACTTATCAAAGTTCGTCTCACGACCCACTCGAGCCGGTGTCACCACGTAGTTGACTCGTCGAATCGGCGAAAACACCGAGTCAATCGGGATCGTTCCGATCGGCATCTCTTCTTCTTTGTTCCGGTCGGCCAGGACATAGCCCTTGCCCGAGCGAACAGTCGCCTCCAGCTCGAATTCCGCATCTGCCCCCAGATTACAGATCTCATGATCCGGGTTCATGATCTCAACCGTCTGATCATCCGAAACGAAATCGCCAGCCCGAACTACGCCCGGGCCCGACTTCTTGATCCGAATGGACTTCGGACCCTCCGAATAGAGTTTCATTCTCACCTCTTTCAGGTTGAGAACGATCTCACTCACATCCTCCATCACACCGGGGATGGTCGAGAACTCGTGAAGGACCCCTTCCATTCGAACACTGGTGATGGCCGCACCTTGAAGAGAAGACAGGAGTACACGGCGAAGCGAATTCCCCAAGGTCGTCCCAAAACCCCTCTCCAGGGGCTCACAGAAGAAACGACCGTAGGTGGTTTCATCTTCTTCCTCTTCCACCATGAGGCGACGAGGGCGAATGAGTGTGCGCCAGTTGGCGGCGATCAGTTCCTGCTGCATGGAAAACTCCTTGACATGAAAAGCCCAGTCGAGCCCTGGACCGAATAATCATCGAATGAGGGGCATCTTCGCGGCACTTCCCGCGACCTGCCCTGGAAAATCAGCGCGAATAGAGCTCCACGATCAACTGCTCATCGATCGGAAGCGTAATGTCCTCACGGTTCGGCATTTCCTTGACCACACCCCGTCGGGTATCCGGATCGATCTCAAGCCACTGCGGCACGCTCCGACTCTCCAGCGTCTCCAGGGCTCCCGAAATGCGCTCTACCTTCTCGGAAACAGGCCTGACCGTAATCGCCATGCCGGGCTTCACCACGATGGACGGCGACTTCACCTTCTTGCCGTCGATCTCGAAATGCCCGTGCTTGACCAGCTGCCTGGCTTCCGCGCGCGACGTCGCATAACCCAGTCGATAGACCACGTTATCCAGACGGCGCTCCAGCAACATAAGGAGATTCTCACCCGACCGGCCCTTCATGCCGGCCGCGCGCTGATAGGTGCTCCGGAACTGATTCTCCAGCAGCCCGTACATCCTCTTCACCTTCTGCTTTTCGCGCAGCTGAACGCCGTAATCGGAAAAGCGAACCCTGCCCTGCCCGTGCACGCCGGGCGGATAGGCCCGTTTTTCAATCGCGCACTTCTCGCTGAAGCACCGGTCTCCCTTGAGGAAGAGCTTGGTGCCCTCGCGACGACAAAGCCTGCATACGGACCCTCGATATCTCGCCATGAAAAGACCTCGTTACACTCGCCGCCGCTTCGGAGGGCGGCAACCGTTATGCGGGATGGGAGTGACATCCCGAATCATCGTAATCTTCATTCCTGCGGCTTGAAGAGCTCGCAGAGCAGACTCTCGTCCCGAGCCTGGTCCCTTCACATTGACACCGAGCGTGGTAACCCCATGCTCCTGTGCCTTCTTTGCACATTCCTCAGCGGCCAACTGCGCGGCAAAGGGTGTCGACTTCCGCGACCCCTTGAAGCCCTGCTGCCCCCCGCTCGACCACGCAATGGCGTTTCCACCGACATCGGTGATGGTGATGACGGTGTTGTTGAATGTGGACAAGATATGAGCCACACCCGTCTGGATGTTCTTCTTGACCTTCTTCTTCTTCGACGTTGTCTTCTGATCTGCCATTGAGCGCCTTCGCTATTTCTTCGGTGCGAGCTTCTTGCCCGCAATCGTTTTGGCCGGACCCTTACGCGTCCGTGCATTGGTGTGGGTTCTCTGCCCTCGGACGGGAAGCCCACGACGATGACGAAGTCCTCGGTAGCAACCGATGTCCATCAACATCTTGATGTTCTGGGTCACTTCTCGTCGAAGATCACCTTCCACCTTGTAACCATTCTCGATCACTTCGCGGAGCTTGATGATCTCGCTCTCGCTCAACTGATCCGTACGTGTCCCACCCTCGACATCGGCTTGCTCGCAGATCGCCGTCGCCGTGGTCCGGCCCACGCCAAAGATATAGGTCAGCGAAATTTCGATTCGCTTGTTTCGAGGTAGGTCTACCCCCGCAATTCGTGCCATTCACAACTCCTCGGAAATTTCGATTCCGTCAAAACGCAGATCGCTGACTACCCCTGGCGCTGCTTGTGCTTGGGGTTCGTGCAGATCACCCTCACGACGCCTCGCCGTCGGATGATTTGACACCGATCACACATCCTTCTCACGGATGCCCTTACCTTCATTGTTCCATCTCCCGATCGCTCTCTCGGTGCTCTTGACCGATCAATGTGACCCAGGCACCCGAGTAAGAACCTCGGGACCGTGATCGGTAATTGCGACTGTATGTTCAAAATGAGCCGACAACTCTCCGTCTGCCGTCACAGCCGTCCACTCATCATCCAGCACACGTACTTTCTCGCTTCCCAGATTGACCATGGGTTCAATCGCGAACACCATGCCCACCCTGAGCCTCTGCCCTCGGCCCGGCCGTCCATAATTCGGAACCTGCGGAGGTTCGTGCATATTCCGACCAATTCCGTGCCCCACAAACTGTCGAACCACGGAAAATCCACCCGACTCAGCCTTCTTTTGTACGGCAGAGCCAATATCCGAAAGCCTACGCCCCATGACCATCTGGCTAACGCCTTCGGTCAGGGAGTCGTCCGTTGTCTCGATCAGATCCTGTGCTTTTCCCGAGATCGGCCCGATCGGAATCGTCACCGCCGAATCTCCGTGGAATCCGCCCGACTCCACCCCGAAGTCCAGGCTGAGTATGTCACCCTCGCGCAACTCGCGCGACCCCGGGATTCCATGCACGACTTCCTCATTCACAGAGGCACAAATGACGCCCGGATAGGCGGGAAGCCCCCCGGGTGCATAGCCCAGAAAGGGAGAATTCAATTTTCGACGCTTCAGCTCTCCATCCGCGATCTCATTCAATTCGCCGGTGGTCACACCGGGACGCGCCGCTTCACGCAGTTTCAGCAGTATTTCACCCGTGTGGCGCCCCGCATTCCGCATGAGATCCATCTCGGCTCGGCTTCGCACGGCGATCTGTTCGCTGTACTTCATGCCGCCTCCAAAGCCGACATCAGCGATACGGACACGGAGTCGATGGAGCCCATTCCGAGGACTTCCTTCACCATGCCCTTCTCACCATAATATTCAAGGAGAGGCGCAGTCTGCGCATCATAGACTCGCATCCGCTCACGGATCGTCTCCTCGTTATCATCGGCGCGACCCTCGAGCTCGGCCCGCTTGAGGAGCCGCTGAACCACTTCTTCCGTCTCTACCGTGATCGCCAGACAGCACTCCACGGGCGAACCAATCTCTTCCAGGATCCCATCGAGAGCCGCCGCTTGATCGAGGGTTCTCGGGAATCCATCCAGGACGAATCCCTTGGACGCGTCCGGTTCCGAGAGTCTCTCGCGTGCAATCCCGATCACGATTTCATCGCTCACCAGTTGCCCCGCGTCCATGACCGCCTTGGCCTTCAATCCAATCTCCGTCCCCGCCGCCACAGCCGCTCGGAGCATATCGCCCGTGGAGATATGGGGAATGTCCAACGCCTCGATGATTCGCGCTGCCTGCGTTCCCTTCCCGGCACCCGGAGCGCCCAGCAATACAATTCGCGTCGCGCCCATCAGCCCAACCTGCCCCGCACACGACCGGCTCCCTTGACGAAGCCCTCGTAGTGGCGCGAAACCATATGAGCATCGATCTGACCCACCGTATCCAGAGACACACCGACCACGATCAACAAGGCCGTACCTCCGAAGTAGAAGGGCACATTCATGCGCGTCGACAGGATCACAGGCAGAACACAAACCAGGGCAATGTAGACGGAACCAATCAAAGTCAAACGGCTCAAGACCTTGTCGATGTATTCTGCGGTGGTCTTACCCGGACGCACCCCGGGGATATAACCTCCGGAGCGCTTGATGTTCTCTGATACATCCACCGGATTGATGATGATGGCTGTATAGAAGAAACAGAAGAAGATGATCAGAGCCACATAGATCAGGTTGTAACTCAGATCGCCCGGATTCAAGAATCGGTCGATAAAGCTTTGCACCATCGGACTGTCGCTGAACTGCCGAACCGTCATCGGGAACATCAACAGCGAGGAAGCGAAGATCGGAGGGATTACGCCGGCCGAGTTGACCCGAAGAGGGAAATAACTCATGCCGCCCTGCGCAACCTGCTTGCCCACGGCCCGGCGGGCATGCTGAATCGGAATGCGGCGCTGACCTCTTTCCACGAACACCACCGCAGCCACTACCACCAGGGCGAAGGCCAGTACGAGAATGGCTTCCAGAGGCGTAAACTGATCCGTTCGAATCATGTCGAGCAGATTTGAAAGGCCGGACGGAATACTGACCACGATGCCAGAGAAGATGATGAGCGAGATTCCGTTACCAATCCCCCGCTCCGTCACCTGCTCGCCCAGCCACATGATGAACGCGGTCCCCGAAGTCAGGGTCACCATCGTCACAATGCGGAATCCCCAACCGGGATTCATGACAGCACCTTCTCCAAACTGCCCGTTCTCCAGCGCAATGGCCATCAGGAAACTCTGGAAGAGAGCCAATACGATCGTCGCATAACGCGACCACTGATTGATCTTCTTCTGGCCCTGCTCCCCTTCTTTCTTGAGAGCCTCAAGAGCCGGCACCACGACGGTGAGAAGCTGAAAGATAATCGTGGCACTGATATAGGGCATGATCCCCAGAGCAAAGATCGACAACTGCTCCATGGCTCCGCCCGAGAAGAGATTGAGCATCCCGAACATCGTCCCGGACATCTGGGAAAAGAAATCCCGGATGACGTCCGAATTGATACCCGGCGTCACGATCACGCATCCAATGCGATAGACCGCAAGCATCCCGAACGTAAAAAGGATACGAGACCTCAGTTCGGGGATTCGCCAGATGTTCTGGATGCCACCCGTCATCCAATCAGCTCCACACTTCCGCCCGCCGCCTCGACCTTCGCCTTGGCTGACGCGCTTATACGGTGCACCTTGATCACCAGATTCTTCGGTGATTCGCCGTCACCCAACAACTTCACAGGAATTCCAGCTCCGCGAATCAGACCCCGCGCAGACAACAAGGCCGGATCCACTTCCGCCCCATCGCCCAGTCGTTCAAGGTCTCCGACATTTACGATCTCCACCTCTTTGCGGAATCGGTTCTTGAAGCCCCGTTTCGGCACTCTCTGGGTGATCGGCATCTGACCACCCTCGAACCAGGGTTTGATCTTGCTCCCCGATCGGGTGCCCTGACCTTTGACACCGCTTCCTGCCGTCTTTCCGAGTCCCGACGCGGGACCTCGCCCGGCACGATGCTTCCTATGTCTTGAACCCGGCCGATAGCTGAGTCGATCAAGCATTCTTCTCACCCTCCAGCACTGCCACAAGATGGGAGACCTTGTTGATCATCCCTCGCACGGCCGCCGTATCTTCGACTTCCACGATGTGCTGCATGCGACGCAGGCCTAGACCACGAAGCGTCGCCCTCTGCTTCTGGTTGTACCCGATCTCACTCTTGACTTGTTTAATCTTCAACATCGCTTTATCAGTCATCAGCGCGTCCGCCCAAGCTCATTCAAGCGCTCTTCGGGATCTCGCAACTGCTCAAACCCCTGCATCACCGCATGAACTACGTTGCGGGGATTTCGGGTCCCAAGCGTTTTCGTCAAGATGTCGTGTACGCCAGCCGACTCCACCACGGCTCTCACAGGCCCACCGGCAATCACGCCAGTACCCGGAGAGGCCGGCTTCAACATCACACGACCCGCTCCAAACACGCCAATGACTTCGTGGGGCAGCGTGCCCTCCACGAGGGGAATCCGGACAAGAGCTCGACGCGCCTTATCCACACCCTTCCGAATCGCCTCCGGGACTTCGCCAGCCTTGCCCAGGCCAACACCCACGACACCA
>NZGT01000037.1 GCA_002691025.1 Spirochaeta sp.
GGTTTTTCCAAATTGAGACAACTGATCGGTTTCGGGCCGTGGAAACCGGGCTGGGCTTCGTTCGGCCCGATAGGGCTCTCGCTGGAGGGTGGATTTGGACGTTTCGGCGTTCAGCTCCGGGCCCCGTGCGCCCCCGCTTGCTTCTCGATTCCAGCGCGAAGTCGTTCTATTGTTGAAGGGCTCGGCCTGACCCTGTTTTTCCTTTTCGACTTCCGGAGTATCCACTGATGACGCAAGACCTGAATGAACTCGACCTGACGCACTCGGAGCTCTATCGAAAAGGCTTTCCACACGAGATCTTTTCCCAGCTGAGGCAGGAGGCCCCCGTCTGGAGGCACCCTGATTCGCCGGGCCTGGAGCAGACCTGCGATGAAAGTTTCTGGGTGCTTTCGCGTTACGAAGAGATCCGTGAGGTGAACCGGAAATCCGAGCTCTTCCTTTCCGCTCTGGGGCCAGGGCTTGGGTACGAAGGGAACGGCCTCATGTTGACCGACATGGACGGTCAGCCTCATATCCGGCAGCGAAAGCTGATCAGTTCGGGGTTTACGCCTCGCATGACCCGGCGTCTTGAAGACCAGGCCCGGGAATGGGCTGTACGTATCATCGACAAGGCTCTGGAAAAAGAGAGTGTCGAGTTCGTCCAGGAAGTCGCCTATCAGCTTCCGATGCATATGATTGCCGACATCCTCGGGATTCCCATCGAGGATCGCGATTGGCTCTTCAATCTGACCAACGATGTACTTCTGTGTGTGGACCCGGAACATCCTGTGCCCGAATCGGAACGCGAGGGGCTGGCCGCCCAGATCTTTGGCTACGGACAGAAGATGGCCACGGCCAAGAGGGGCGCGCCGGCGGATGACGTGCTGTCCGTCCTTGTGGGGGTGGAAGATGAACTCGGCAAGCTGAATGATCTGGAACTGGATTCGTTCTTCATGCTGCTCACAGTGGCGGGGAGTGAGACGACGCGGAGTGCGATTTCCAGCGGACTCCAGAAGCTTTTGACCGAGCCAGAGCAGATGGATGCCATGCGTAAAGATCCCAGCCTGATGAAGAGCGCTACGGAGGAGATCATCCGCTGGACATCGCCGGTGGCCTATTTCAAGCGTATCGTGGCCGAGGATACCGAGATAGCGGGAGTGCCGGTTGCGAAAGACGACAAGGTGACGCTCTGGTATCCATCGGGCAACCGTGACGATGCAGCCTTTGAGGATCCCTTCCGGTTTGATATCCGGCGTAAGCCCAACGATCACATCGCCTTCGGTGGAGGCGGCCCTCACTTCTGCCTTGGGGCGCATCTGGCTCGTCGCGAGATTACGATCCTGTTCGAGGAGTTGCTGAAGCGGACATCGGGAATTGAGCTGGTCGGCGACCCCGCATACAGCGTGCTGGGCATCGGCAATCCAATCCTGGTTTCCCTGAGTCAGCTCCCGGTTCGATTGAAGGCCGCCTAAGCGCGCGAGGTCGCTTCAATCCCGGGGTGGGGCGGGTCCTCTGGCTCCAGTGGAACGATCTCTCCGCACCGGACGCCGGCAGGGTGCGTGTCAGCGCGTGTCTGAACTGGTAGCCTGTGCCTGGGATGAAGGAAAACCATCAGGCAGAGGCGAGGGTTTCATGAGAGAGTGGCTGTCATTGGCACTTCGCTCTGTGTCCAACCGGCATCGCCCCGGAACCCGGCCGAACGTGTTCGTCTTTACGACGCCACGGAGCGGTTCGACCTGGTTGATGGAGTTGATCCAGACCCAGCCCCATTTCAAGCAATGCAGTGAACCCCTGAATCTCCGGATGCCCGGTATCGCCCGCCGCCTGGGGATCTCGGACTGGGAATCCCTCTATCAAGATGTCAATTGGCCTCGGGTCCGGGACTACTTCCGGGGCCTCTGCGAGGGTCGCATCCGGTTTCTGAACCCCTCGCCTTTTTCCGAGTATTACCGGCCATTTACTTCACGTTTGCTCGCCAAGATCCTGCACGGCGGTGAGGCCCGGATGACCGAGTTGGCGGAAGCGTGCAATGCTCGCGTGGTTCTTCTCTTGCGCCACCCGATTCCCGTGAGTCTTTCGCGGGAGGTGTTTCCACGTCTGGAGGCCTTCTTGACGAGCGACTACAGCCGTCACTTCAGCGAGGAGGAGATCCGATTCGCCTGGGAGATCGTCAATGAAGGATCGAAGCTGGAAAAAGGGATGCTGGACTGGTGTCTGCAGAATGCCGTGCCGTTGCGACAAGCACGGGAAGACTGGGTCGTTCTGAGCTACGAAGAATTGGTTTTGGCCCCGGAGCCCGTGCTTTCTCAGTTGGCGGAGCGCCTTCAGTTGGAAGACCTGGGTCTCATCGAGTCGAGTCTTCTCAAACCTTCGGCGACGGTCAGGAAGTCTGATGCCGTGACGGCGGATTTCTTGAAGGGGCCACGAGCGGACGATGCGTCATGGTGGTTGGTGACCAAGTGGCGAGAGAAGGTCGGCGTGGAAGAAGAGCGGGCCGCCATGCGGATTCTGGAGAGGTTTGGAATCGATCAATACCGGTTCGGGGATGTTCTTCCCCGTTCTCCTGTGTGGATCGGGGAAGAGTTGGAGTCACCGCCCCGGTAGAGCGAGTGGGTGCAGGATGCGCCACTCTTTCCTTGGAGTTTGGCTTGGATTCGGGGAAGTAGAGGACACTATGAAGATTGCAGTGCTGTGCCCGAGCTTTCTGCCCTCTGTGGGGGGGATGGAATTCGTTGTGCACAGCCTGGCTGTGGAGTGGGGCAAGCAGGGTCACGAAGTCCTGGTGGTGAATCTGGTGAGCGATGAGCCGACTCATCCCGAAGCCAACTATGCGGTGGCCCGTTTCAAGACGTTGCGGGGGGCTCCCCGGTTTGGCTTTCATCGCTTTCCGTTTTCCGCATACACGCGACGGTCCATCGATCGGATCCTGCGTGAATTCGAGCCCGATTTCATTTCGGCCCATATGGGATATCCGGCGGCGCATTGGCTGGAGTCAGCCAGACCCAGACGCGACTACGTGGTGACTTCGCATGGCCGCGACATCACCTTGTTTGATTGGGGCTTTCGCAATCAGTATCGGATCGAACGTCAACTGCGGGATGCACTCAATTACTCCAAGGGAGCGATTGCCATCAGTTCCCATGCCCGTCGGATGATGGAAGACCTGGGTGTTGATCCGGAAGTCATCCAGGATATTCCCAATGGCGTTGATCTGGACCGGTTTCGACGGTCGGTGGATTTTGATCTACGCAATGAGCTCGGAGTAGAGTCGGATACGCGGGTCATCCTGAGTGTCGGCCGGGAGCATCCGCAGAAGGATTACGCCACGGGTCTTCGGGCCTTTTCCAGGGTGGCCCAGGCTGACGAGAAGGTTCACTACGTGATTGCCGGTCGGGAACTGGAGATCCACCGGCCCCTGGTGGACGAACTCGGGCTGGTCGGGCGCGTGAGCTTCAGCGGCGTTCTGCAGGGAGAGGCCATGGTGGGCGCCTATCAGCAGTCGGACATCTTCTTCTCGCCCTCCATCTGGGAGATGATGCCCCTGGTGGTGCTGGAGTCCATGGCGACGGGGAGGCCGGCTGTGGTCACGAATATCAGCGGAAGTCAGGATCTCGTGCTCGACGGCGAGACCGGATTCGTGGTGGAGCCCCGCGATGAGGAGGGCCTGGCCCGGGCCCTGCTCGAACTGCTTCAGGATGAAGCGAAGCGGGAACGCTTCGGGGAGACGGCGGCCCGGCGGGCCGACGATTACTCGTGGGATCGGATCAGTCGTCGTTACCTGGACCTGGCCTGACCGCGGATCGCGTACATCGTGTTCCGGCTCGCAAAGTTGGGCTGACCGGTGGATTCTTGTGGGTGCTTCGGACATCTTGCAGCCGATGTCTTCAGTGAGCGACCAGGCCAAAGTCCAACGATGATTCGAGACTTGCCCAATCATGGGATGGCCTTTTGTCAGGACGGTGGGTTTCACAGGCGGACTCGCCGGCGTTTTTGATTCGAGCGAGGCTCAGTGCGGTGGACGGGCTATAGTCGCGCCGTGGAAAATTTGAACTCTGATTTCAAAGTGCTGATGACCCTGGAACCTCACGGTCCCGATGTCTATGTGGGGTTGAGCCCGAAGTATCCCTGGGGAAGGGTATACGGGGGTCAGGTTGTGGCGCAGGGGCTGAGGGCGGCCCATGAGACGGTGGATGATTCGTTCCGTGTGCATTCCCTCCATGCGTACTTTATTCGTGGGGGAGATTCGGACGAGCCCATCCGATACGAAGTCGACCGGATAAGGAACGGTCGTTCGTTCATGACCCGCCGGGTGGTGGCCCGCCAGTCGGCCGGGCCGATCCTGAACCTCTCGGCTTCTTTCCAGATCCTGGAGCCAGAGGAAGCGGATGTGCAGGAAATGTTCATTCCGGAGGAGATGGCTCCTCCCGAAGAATTGGAAGTGCAGTCCTGGAGCCCGATGATGGAGCACTGTCCATTGCCGAACCGGCTTTCACCGGCTCAGGCCTCGAGCTGGATCAAGATCAAGACGCCTCTGGGTGAGGACGCGGTGCTGCAAGCGTGCGCGCTCGCCTACGCATCCGATGATTTCCCGACGGAGGCCGCTCGCATCTCGCATCCCATCCGTCCGCCCTCCAGTGGCGAGGATGATCGCTTTGTGGGAGCGAGCCTCGATCATGCGATCTGGTTTCATCGCCCGGGCCGAAGCGACGAATGGGCGTTGCATGACTTTCGCGGCCTGGGTCTCTCGAACGCACGGGGCCTCAGTATCGGTCAGGTCTTCGACCGCCAGGGCATCCATATGGCCACGGTGTCCCAGGAAATCCTGATGCGAAAGAAGCGCACCGAAGTCAAGTGAGACGCCCCGTTTCTCTTTGGTGCGACGTCACCCCGTGAGGCGTCGGGGCGCAGCGCTCCTGTCTATTCCTGCGGGCGCATGTCTTTCGGGTCGATGCCTGCGACGACGGTGGGGCTCTTCATGGCGTCACGGCGAAAGGGTTCGCCCAATTCTTGATTCAGGATCACCTCGATGAAGGTGGTCACGCCGCTGAGTTGCTCTTTGCAGGCGGTCTCCAGAGCCTCGGTCAGTTCCGTCTGGCTTCGTACGGCGACTCCCTTGAGGTCACAGGCTTCTGCGATCTGCGCGTAGCTGACGTGCGGATCCAACTCGGTTCCAACAAAGTTGTCGTCATACCAGAGTGTGGTGTTCCGTTTTTCGGCTCCCCACTGATAGTTCCGGAAGATCACCATGGTGATGGCCGGCCAGTTCTCGCGGCCGATGGAGCTCATCTCGCTCATGGAGATGCCGAAGGCTCCGTCTCCTGCAAATCCCACCACAGGAACATCCGGGCAACCGATCTTGGCGCCAATGATGGAAGGGAACCCGTAACCGCAGGGCCCGAAGAGCCCGGGGGCCAGGTACTTCCGACCTTCCTCGAAGCTGGGGTATGCGTTTCCAATGGCGCAGTTGTTTCCGATATCACTTGAAATGATGGCATTGTCGGGTAGCGCCTTGCTTATGGCGCGCCAAGCGTGGCGAGGTGACATCCGGTCGGCATCTCGATCGCGGGCTCGCTCGTTCCATGTGGTACCCGGATCGTCTTCCTCATGGTCCATCACCCCGAGCGTCTCCTGCCAGGACGCCTTGGTGTCGCGAATGAGGTTCTCCCGATTGCTCCTGCCTTCGTCGCCCGCTTCGGGACTGAGTTGGTCGAGAATCTGTTCGGCCACCTGCTTGGCACAGCCTTCGATCCCGACGCCGACGCGCTTGGTCAGGCCAATGCGGTCTGCGTTGATATCGACCTGGATGATGGTGGCGTCCTTGGGCCAGTAGTCGATGCCGTAGCAGGGAAGGGTGGAGAAGGGATTCAGGCGGGTCCCCAATGCGAGGATGACATCCGCTTGTGCGACCAATTCCATGGCGGCCTTGGAGCCGTTGTAGCCCAGAGGGCCACAGGCGAGGGGGTGGCTTCCGGGGAAGGCGTCGTTGTGCTGGTAGTTGCAGCAGACCGGTGCGCTCAATCTTTCAGCCAGGGCCTGAGAGGCGGGTATTCCGTCGGCAAGGATCACGCCGGCCCCATTGAGGATGACAGGGAATCGAGCCTCGGAAAGCAGTGCGGCCGCTTCCGCGATGGCTTTCTGGCCGCCGGAAGGTCTTTCGAAGCGGACCATCTGGGGAAGTTCAATATCGACGACCTGGGTCCAGAAGTCCCGAGGCACGTTGATCTGAGCCGGTGCGGAGCCTCTCCAGGCTTTCAGGATGACCCGGTTCAGGACCTCTGCGATTCGGGACGGATCACGGACTTCTTCCTGGTAGCAGACAATGTCGGCGAACATGGCCATCTGGGATACTTCCTGGAAGCCGCCCTGGCCGATGGTCTTGTTTGCGGCCTGGGGAGTCACGAGCAGCATCGGAGTGTGATTCCAGTAGGCGGTTTTCATGGCCGTGACAAAGCCGGTGATACCCGGTCCGTTCTGCGCGATGGCCATGCCCATTTTTCCGCTGGATCGCGTGAAGCCATCACAGATCAGCCCCCCGTTGGTTTCATGCGCGACGTCCCAGAAGGTGATCCCCGCTTTCGGAAAAAGGTCAGAGATCGGCATGAAGGCGGAACCGATGATGCCGAACGAATGTTCGATGCCGTGCATCTGCAGGACCTTTACGAAGGCTTCTTCTGTGGTCATCTTCATGTGGACTACTCCTGGCTTGGGTGCGATGGATCGCCCGGGTTCCGTCTCCACGGTTCCGCTTGGACTCGAGGGTGAGGACGGGATGGGCCTTGCCGTTCGAAGGGGCCAATCATAGCCACACAGGCGTCATTTTTCCGCTCCCCTCCGATGGACGGATCAAGGCGCCCTTTGGTTCGGAGACTTCATGCATGGCAGCGAGGTCCGTCTCGGGCTGGTCCAGTGGCATTCAAAGGGCGCATTCTTCGGTGAGGCGCAGTGAGGACGCGTCTGGGCCGTGGGCCCCGGGATCGTGCATCCGTTCCAATTCCCGAGCCGGACTTCGACGGGCCCGTTCAAGAAAATGGGTCGAAGAACGAAGAAATGACTGATGTATACTTGGTCGGTCGGCGCTGGTGCCGCCTCCCCTAGGGAAGAGTTCATGAGTGAAGCCGCAGCGGGTGAAAGCCTGGCCATCATCGACGTCGATTCGCATCTCACAGAGCCTCATGACCTCTGGACTTCGCGGGCCCCGGCTTCCTTGAGGAACAGGGTGCCGCGCGTGGTTGGCTCGGGGAAGGATCGTGCCTGGGTGGTGGATGAGGATATCCAGATCTCCACCACCAACCCGTCGTCGGTGATTCGCAAAGACGGGGAGAAATCACGAGGCATTGAATTCTTCGGTTGGCAGATCGAGGATGTACACGAGGCCTCCTGGAACATGGAACGTCGGGTGGAACTGCTTGACGAGTTCGGTCTCTATGCCCAGATCCTCTATCCGAACGTCGCCGGTTTCGGCAGTCAGAACTTCATGAAAGTCGAAGACTCGGCGTTGCGCCTGGCTTGTGCCCAGATCTACAACGAAGCGATGGCAGAAATCCAGGAGACTAGCGGAGGGCGACTGCTTCCCATGGCCCTCATGCCTTGGTGGAATATCGATCAAAGCGTGGAAGAGGTCGAGCGGGCTCGGGATATGGGACTCAAGGGAATTGTCATGTGCAGCGATCCGGACTCGGTGGGGTTGCCGGACCTGGGTGCCGACGCCTGGAAGCCGTTCTGGGATGCTTGTGATCAGCTCGGCATGGTGGTGAATTTCCACATCGGTGCCAGTGAGACCTCGTTCAATATGTTCGGCCGGGCGGCGTGGGAATCCATGGGCATGCGTCAGCGTCTGGGGCTCGGCTCGGCTGCTCTTTTTGTCGAGAACTCCCGAGTGACCTCGAACATGATCTACAGCGGAATCTTCGATCGCTGTCCCAATCTCAAGGTCGTGTCCGTAGAAAGTGGTATTGGTTGGATTCCTTTTGTTCTGGAGTCCATCGACTATGAGTGGGAGGAGACCGGGGCTCAGTTGGACGTCAACCTGCAGAAGAAGCCCTCCGAGTATTTTCGAGATCATTTCTGGGGATGCTTCTGGTTCGAGAAAGCAGCTCCCCGGTATCTCATCGATGTGATCGGGGAAGACAATGTCCTTTTTGAGACGGACTTTCCCCATCCGACCTGTCTTTATCCGAAAGTACAGGAATACATTGCGGAAGTGAGCGCCGACTGGAGCCCTTCACGCAAGCGGAAGATCTTTCAAGACAATGCCGCACAACTCTATGGGATCGACCTTCCGAGTCCCTAGGTGATGGGGTGACAGGATGATGATGCGTCGAATCGCCGTCTTCTACATAGCCCTGTTGATAGCCCTGTTGTTGGGATGGCCGGCTCTTCTTCAAGCCGATGGCATCGATGATTTCAACAACGGCTGGCTGGGTCGGACCCTGGCACAGCAACGCCTGTTGGATCTGGAAACGCCACTCGGGGATCTGCAGATCATCGGGACCCACAACAGCTTCAATTCGGGCATCTATGGGGGCTTGTTGTCCTACCCCGACCCGAATCAGGTGGACTCCATCTACAACCAGCTTCGGATGGGTGTGCGGAGTATCGAACTCGACGTGCACTGGACCTCCAAGCAGGAGGGCCCGCTCTCATTTCCAGACCGGCTCCTGCTCTGTCATGGGACCAGCGCGCATCTGGGCTGCAGTACCAGTGATCGTTACCTCGCAGAAGGTCTGGATGAGATCCTGGCGTGGCTCAACAGTGCGGCCAGTGAAAACCAGGTCCTCCTGCTGCACATCGAAGACCATATGGAGGGCCAGCATGGGGAAGCCTTCAATCAGATCAGCAGTCGTTTTGGGAATAGCGTCTATACCAGTGGGGGCTGCTATGGCGTTCCTGAGGGACTGACCAAGGAAAACATCCTGGATATCGGGAAGAAGATCGTGATCTGGACCGATGGCGGATGCAGTGGTGACGCCAATTGGAATGGCATGGTGTTCAGCGGTCTCGGAGGGCTGGGTCGGATCTGGGAAGACTCGACTACGGTGGGCGGGATTGGTGGGGCTGGATCGGCAATTTCCTACAACGACGTGGTCAATTCGTTTGCGAACGGAATCAATGTCATCGACCTCGATCAACTCAGTCAACAGGATGGTCGCTGGGGCGCCGCCGTCTGGAGTTGGGATTTCAATGAGCCGAACAACCATGCCGGCCAGGAGGATTGTGCGGTCCAGCATGGAAATTCTCGCTGGAATGACGATTCTTGCGAAAGCCAGTACGTCTTCGCGTGCCAGAGCATGAATGACGGGAGTTGGGTCGCGAGTCCAAGAGCGGGGCCTTGGGGCATGGGTGCGCTTGCGTGTGATGAAGTGGGATCGGACTACCGGTTCAGCAGCCCTCGGAATGCCGTGGACAACCAGGCGCTGAAGGCGGCCAAACAGGCCAGCGGACAGACTTCGGTCTGGATGAACTTCGACGACAGGGCCGTGGAGGGGTCGTGGGGGACCACGATCACCCAGGATGTCTTCTTTGACGCGGGCGAGTTGACTCTTCTGGAAGGACAGGCTGTGCGTGGTGTGACGCGCCAACTGAAGATGGAGTCTGATTGCGATCTGGTCCTTTCCAGTGTCGCCCATGGGGTGGTCGGGGGAGATCTCTGGACAAGCGGTACAGCCGGATCGGGCAGTCAATGCCAGGCGCAGTTTCAGGGTGACGGGAATCTGGTGATCTACGACGGGTCAGGGGGGGCCGTCTGGAGTTCAAGTACGAGCGGTGCTCAGTTTCGGTTGCAAGAGGACGGCAATGCCGTGATCTACCACATCGGCGGTTCGCCTTTGTTCCAGACCTTCACCAATTATCCAGAGCGGTACATTCTTTCAGCGGGGCAGTTCAGTCTTCTGGAGGGGCAGGTCCTTCATAGTCGAAACCGGAAGCTGGTAATGGGGGCCGACTGCGATCTGGTGCTCTACAGCTTCGAAAACGGCATCATGGGCGGCGTGGTCTGGCGCAGTGGGACTTCCGGTGCGGGAAGCGGTTGTCATGCCGACTTTCAGGCAGACGGAAACTGGGTGATCTACGATTCGGCCGGACAATACCATTGGGCATCGGGTACTTCGGGAACGCCGGATGGGGAATTCCGCCTCCAGGCTGACGGAAACATGGTGATCTACAACGGTGGGGGCGGCGCCTTGTGGGGTGCGAATAGCAACATCCACGCCGCCTATATCCTGTATGCGTCGGGTCTGACCCTGTCCGCCGGGCAGTACATACAGACCCAGAATCGAAAACTCGAGATGCAGAGTGATTGCAACCTGGTTCTCTACAATGTCTCCAATGCCCTGGTGGGGGGGAGTCTCTGGCAGAGCGGTACCGCGGGCACGGGTGTGGATTGCTATCTCGATTTTCAAGCCGATGGAAACCTCGCCATGCAAGATCAATCCGGTAACATCCACTGGGCGTCGCAGGA
>NZGT01000038.1 GCA_002691025.1 Spirochaeta sp.
CAGGCGCGTATGCGCCCTATCAACATTGGCCTCTTCAACAACCGGCTTCTGAGAATCCTCCAGTCCAGGCTGCAGAAGAAGAGACTGAAAGCGAAAGCGATACAACGGAGCCCGGGTCTCATGGGCTGGGAGAACCCTGTTCTTCGCCTTCGATTCGGCCGTCTCGAAGCAGGATGCGTCGATGGGCTCGCTCCAGGACCAGTGAATCGTGGCTGGAGAAGAGAAAGGTCATGCCTTCATCCTGATTGAGATCCTGCATCAACTCGAGGAGACTGCGGGCTGTGGCAGAATCGAGGTTGGCGGTGGGTTCATCGGCGAGGATGATACGGGGCCGGCTGGCAATGGCTCTGGCCACAGCCACTCGCTGCTGCTGTCCGCCACTCATTTCAAGCGGGCGTTTGTGACCCAGGTCGGCCAGACCCACGCGCTCCAGCAGGGCTTCCGAACGCTCGCGCCTTTCCTTGGGGTCGATGCCTTGAAGCTCCAGGACGAACTCGACATTTTCGGCCGCACTGAGGACGGGAATCAGATTGTAGGCCTGGAAGACGAAGCCAAGCTTATGCAGTCGGCGGTCGGAGAGGGCAGAGGCGCTCAGCGATGCGAGATCTTCCTCCTCCAGAAGGATCTGGCCGGTGGTCGGGATATCGAGTGCGCCCAGGAGGTTGAGGAGCGTGGTCTTTCCCGAACCACTCGGGCCAGCGAGGGCACTGAACTCACCGGCTTCGATGGCGAGGTCGATCTCCGAGAGGGCCTGGGTTTCGACGCCCCGTGTGGAGTAGGTCTTGTTCACAGCGATGGCTCTGAGGATGGACATGGTTTCAGGTATGCCTCGTGGCTTCAGCGGGTTGGAGTCGGATGGCCCGGAGTGCGGGCCAGATGCTGGCGATCAGGGCGGTGAAGATCGAGATCAGGATGGGTTGGACAAAATCAATCGGATTCAACCGGGGGACGATCCGGGCACCGGCTCCCATATCATTGAGACCCTCGGCATAAAGGCTGAAGTCGATCCCTCCCGAGAGAGAGAAGACGATGGCGGCGGCAAGGCCCAGGCCGATGACGGTGCCGAGGGTCGTGACCATGATTCCTTCCAGGATGACCAGCGTGAGGAGCCGGGCGCGGGACATTCCGAGCGCCAACATGACACCGATTTCCCGGATTCGATCAAAGATCGACATCATCATCACATTGGCGATACCAAACGCCATGGCGACGAAGATCACCAGGTAGAGGCTGGAGGCGGCCGTACCCGAAGACTCGATCAGGAAGGCGATGAAGGGTTGCAGGTCGGTCCACCTCTGGACTTCGACCTCGTTGAGAGACGACGCGAGATGGGTCTGAAGATCCGTGACCTCATCCCTGTCTCGTGTGACGATGACGATCTCGCTGATCTCGGAGCCCGTCCCCAGCATGCGCGCCGCTTGATCCAGGTTGATGAAGATGGACCCCTTGTCGAAGTCGGCCGAAGAGGACTCGAAGAGGCCTCGGATGCGAACGGATTGGGAAGTCATGTCGCCCTGGGTGTCCTGGGCGGACAGGACCATCTTGTCACCCACCTCGACATTCAGTCGATCTGCGAGTCGTCGTCCGATGACGGCCTCCCGGGCTTGACCCGAGAGGAATTGACCTTCTGTGATCCACTTCTTCAAGGAAGAGACCGAGGGTTCCCGAAGAGGGTCGACGCCCAGCAGGCGAAGGCCAAGGCTGGTGGTGGGGGAGGAGACCAGCGCTTCGCTGCGAATGCGAGGGGCATACGCCACCACCGAAGGGTGTGCGTCGAGGACCCGGAGGATGGACTGCCCTCCGTCGGGCAACAGCAGTGAGATTTCGGGATCCGATTCGTAGCCTTCGGCGTGGATCTGGAGATGGCCCAGATCCGTCTGGATGGCCGTGTCGATCATGCCGGTCATCATGCCCCACAAGACGGCCATGCTCAGGAGTGTGCCCATGATTCCGACACTCACCGTGGTGAGGAGGATCGCCGTTCGGCGCGGGTTGCGTCCGATGTTTCGCCAAGCCATGCGCAAGAGCGTCAGCATTGATTCATCCTGCTCCGCATCAGGCCGTCCTGACCACGTCGATGGGTTGGCCCCGGCTGGCCTTGAGGGCCGGGTAGAGTGCCGCGAGCGAGGCGACGGCCAGAATGACCCCGCTGGAACCGATCAGATTGGAGGCCCTGAGCTTCCATATGATGACGGGGTCCATGTTGAACTCCAGGAGTGCATCGGCCATGGCCCCCTCGAGTGGGATCGGGTGGGCCTGGAAATAGAGCGCGATGGGGGTCGCCACCGCCAGGCCGATCACGATACCCACGGCGGCGAGAAGCAGGGACTCCAGATAGACGATCCGGAAGACCTGGCCGGGTCGTAGACCCAGGGCGAGCAGGACGCCAAACTCCCGTTTCCGTTCCATCACCGTCATCAGGACCGTATTCAGGATTCCGAATCCCACGACGACGATGAGCAGGATCAGGATGAGGTACATCCCTCCCTTGTCGAGGGTGACGTATTGATCGAGTTCCGGCACCACCTCCTGCCAGGCATGCACTTTCATGTCCAGTCCTTCGAATCGTTCTCTCAACTCGGCCTGGACTCCCGGGACGGACTCGGAGTCTTCAAGCAGGATGGCGACCTCGGTGACTTTGTCGGGGTAGACGTAGAAGGACTGCGCGTCTTCGAGCGAAATGAAGCCGAGGCCGCGCTCCAGCCGGGAGTCCGGGAACCGGAAGAGTCCCACCACGGTGAAGAGTTCGTACGCACTTTCCAGCGAGTAGGCGACCCCGTAGAGGAGGACCTCGTCCCCGACCGCGACATCGAGTGTCTCGGCGCCCCTTTGGCCGAGTACGATTTCGCGCTCTCCCGCGCTGGAGAGAAAGCGGCCTTCCACCACCCGTTTCTTGATTTCCGAGACCCCGTCCTCCCGGGCGGGATCGGTCCCCCGGATCAGCATGCCCTGGGTGGAGTCGGCCTGGGAGACCAGAGCAAACGAATCGAGCCTGGGGGTGAAGCCCGATACGCCGGGCGTGGAAGCCAGCGTTTGGCTGATTCCCGTATTCCATGTCAGGGGTTGCTCCAGCGTCCTTTCCTCCAGGTGTTCAGGGGCCATGGCGGCCAGATGACCCGAAGACATTCGCACCCCGTCTTCGATCATCTTTTCATGATTGCCATGGCTCAGGCTCATCATGCAGACGACCAGGATGATCGAGAAGGAGGTGGCTGCGACGGTGAGGCCGGTGCGTCGCGGATTCCGACCGAGGCTTCGCCAGGCCATCCGGAACTCCAGGGGGTTCAACGGGTGCCCTTGCGGAGATTCCGCTTGGTGAAGACATCGTCTTCGATTTCGGCGTCGAAATCCATGTTCTTGATTTCGATGGTGGTCTGGTGACCTTTCTTGTTTTCGGGTGTCATCCTCCAGACATGAGGGAGCCAGCGACCGTCCACCTGGCGGATCTCTTCAAACTGCATGGTTCGGAGCTTTTCGCCGTCTTCATCATAGAATTCCTGTCGCAGGACGACGCCTCTTTCGACGTCGATCCAGGCGAGGATCCTGCCCCAGACCACCGGCGCATCCTCGTGAGGAATGTATTCAAGAAGGTAGGCTTCCCGGCCCGGATGGGTGTCCACTTCGCTTTCGATGCCGAGGAGCCTGTGGTTGTAGTCCTCGGTTTCGCTGGAATCCCGAACGAGGTCATCGTTGGTGAAATCGCTTCCCATCCAGGACTGGAGCATCATGGAAGGAGGGATTCGCATGGTGCGTTCCACGCGTGGGATATACATCCAGAGGTTGGGATGAAGTTTGAGGAAGCCGGTGCCCTTGTCCTTGCTGGGTGCGTCCATCCGGACAAAGGAGCGCTCTCCTTCCCGGTCCTCCCAGGACGTGAATTCCATTTCCCGAGGTTGCGTGATCCTTGGCGAGACCACGGTCATGCGAGCGGTCATGACGGTGCGGTCGCTTCGAAGATTGTTCTCGGACCTCTTTGCGATTTCATCGGCGGAGGCTCCGTCTGGCGCCGGCCGGAGAGAGGCCGAGCCGTAATCCGGAATGATCATCAGTGCTGCGCAAAACAGGAGGCCGACCCAGATTCGCTGAGAGTACTTCATGCGTTCTTCCTGCCTTAAGGGTTCCGGAATTCTCGCATGGGTGCTCTTGCTTTGCACTCCTCGATGGGCATAAAACCGAGTCGATGATCTGACACTGCCTGCGGGCTGGAGTACCCTGCGCGTGGATAACTCAAGATCGGGCCGGCCCTCATTGGAGGAGTCACCCGCAGAGAGGGAGTTCTAATGTCGAGTGGGCTGATCGTGGTGCTTGTGCTGGCCGGTATCGTCGTTCTCTTGTTGATGTACGGGATTGGAGTCTTCAATCGACTTGTGGCGCTCAAGAACCGATACGAGAATGGCTTTGCGCAGATCGAAGTCCAGCTCAAAAGACGTCACGACTTGATTCCCAGTCTGGTCGAAACCGTCAAGGGCTACATGGCCCATGAGAAGGAAACACTGGAGGCGGTCATCCAGGCTCGAAATCAAGCGGTGGGCGGTCTGGCTGACGCCTCGGGGAACCCTGGAGATCCTGCGGCCATGAAGAATCTCGGGGGCGCCGAAGGAGCCCTGTCCGGCGCCATGGGTCGTTTGCTGGCGCTGTCGGAATCCTACCCGGATCTCAAGGCCAGCCAGAACATGCAGCAACTGACCGAGGAGTTGACCTCCACGGAGAACAAGGTGGCTTTCGCCCGTCAGGCCTTCAATGATGCTGTGACGGAATACAACACCTACAAGCAGGGGTTTCCGCCGGTGGTCCTGGCGGGTGCGTTCGGTCACGGTCCGGATGCGGGCTTGCTCGAGTTCGACAGCGAGGCCATCGCAGAGCCTCCCAAGGTCGAGTTCTGATCCGGTTGAGAGCGGGTTCCCGATCCCATGGCCTCTGATTTTTTTGAACTTCAAGAAGGTGCGCGCCGCAATACGAAGCGGTTGGTGTCCCTCTTTGGTTTGGCCGTGGTGGGGATGGCCGGGCTCTTCTATTTCACCGCCGTGATCCTGATGGGCTATAGCCAGGATCCGCAGACGGGAGCCACGGTCTGGCAGATCCGTTGGGTGGACCCTTTCCTGATGCTCCAGATCGGTGTGGCGACGGCTGTGGTGGTGGGGGGCGCAAGCCTCTACCGAATCTCGTCTCTTTCCGGAGGAGGGAGGGTGGTGGCCGAAGGTATGGGCGGGACGCTTCTCCACGCCAACACATCCGACCCCGTGGAAAAGCGCGTGCTCAACGTGGTGGAGGAAATGGCCATCGCGTCCGGGATGCCGACCCCGCCCGTCTACATGATGAAACAGGAGCCGGGCATCAACGCCTTTGCGGCGGGTTTTTCGCCGAGTGATGCGGTGGTGGGTGTGACCCGGGGATGCGTGGAGAACCTCAGTCGGGATGAATTGCAGGGGGTCATTGCCCATGAGTTCAGCCATATCCTGAACGGCGACATGAGGCTCAATATCCGGCTCATGGGTGTGCTTTTCGGGATCCTGGTGGTGGGATTGATCGGCAACATCCTGTTGCGTTCTTCGCTCTACGGCAGTGCGTTTCGGAGCCGGAACAGCCGAGATAATTCGACCCAGGTGCTTTTGATCATCGGCGGTGTGATGATGGCCGTGGGCTTCATCGGGACCCTGGTGGGAAACCTGATCAAGGCTTCCGTGAGCCGCCAGCGCGAATTCCTGGCGGATGCCTCGGCGGTGCAGTTCACGCGAAACCCGTCGGGCATTGCCGGAGCGCTCAAGAAGATCGGTGGTTTTGAGGGCGGTTCAGACATTCTCGATCCTCACGCCTCCGAGTCGAGTCATATGTTCTTTGGGCGGGCGGTTTCCTCCGGGTTCAATTCCCTTTTTGCCACGCATCCACCGCTTCCCGAGCGGATCCGGCGTCTGGATCCATCGTGGCAGGGAGAGGCGGCTGTGAGCGCGAGCCGGGAGGGCTCGCGTCGACGTGGCGAGGCGGCGCCTCAAGGGAGTTCGGCCGCGGCGGGTTTGGCGATGGGATTTTCCGCCCAACCGGCGGAACACGCCTTGGCCCAGATCGGGAACGTCACCGAGGACCACCTTCAATATGCGCATCAATTGATCGAGAGCCTGCCGGAGTCGATCATCGAGGCCGCTCATGAGCCCTATGGGGCGAGGGCGGTCATCTACGGTCTTCTGCTCAATCGGGATCCGGAAGCCCGTGCGCGTCAACTGGAATTGTTGCCACTCTCGGCGGAGCCCGGTGTCTGGCAGGTGATGCGGGGGCTTGAGGAAGCGATCTCGGGTCTTGATGAAGGGGTTCGCCTTCCCTTGATTGATTTGACGCTCCCTGCTCTTCGTGAGTTGTCGCCCGATCAATATCAGAACTTCACCGCCGTGGTCGCGGCCTTGGTGAAGGCCGATGATCAGATCAGTCTCTTTGAGTGGACGCTTCAGAAGATTCTCTTGACCCATTTGAGCCCCTTCTTTGATGGGGCGCGTCCGAATCGGGTTCGCTTCAGTGGTCTGGGCCGACTGCACCAACCCATCGAGGCGGTCTTCTCGGCTCTGGTGACGGCCAGCGGAAGTCCGGACGAGTTGAGCCAGCGGGCTTTCGTCGAGGCGACCCAGATCCTGGGCCTGCCCGGGCTACGACGAATTCCTTTTCAAGAGGTGGGTCTTCAAGGCCTGGACTCGGCTCTGGATGATCTTGCCGGGCTGACGCCCGCGTTGAAGAGGGGGTTTCTCTTCAGTTGTGCCAGATTGATTTCAGCCGACGAAGAGGTCACCCTCGAGGAAGCGGAGCTTTTTCGCGCGATCGCCGATACACTGGGATGCCCGGTTCCGCCTCTTCTGCCAGGGCAGGATCTGGCCGCCTAGGGAGTCTTGCCCCCTCGCCCTGAAGACATTCCGGGGATGGTTGGAGGAAGGAGAGTTCCGTGATGGAGAGTCGCCGTTGGGCCATCGGGATGGGAATCCTGACCGCCTGCTTTGGAGTCCTGGTTTCCAGCGTGGCATGGGGTTCGGGAGACGCGTGTGCGCTCGATTCGGACTGTGGGGCGGGCAATTTCTGTGAGCGGGATCCGCTTTCGTGCGCGGGACCCGGAACCTGCGAGGCTCTGCCCGAAGCCTGCATGGAGATCTATGACCCCGTGTGCGGATGCGACGGGGTGACCTATTCCAACTCGTGTTATGCCACGATCGCGGGGACGGGTGTCGCTCAATTGGGAGAGTGCAACCCAGTGAGCGATTGCCTCGCCAATGGAACGGGCGATGTCTGTAGCGAGCTCTTCTATTGTGCCGTGGGACCGGGTCAATGTGAGGACTCGGTTCCCGGAACCTGCGAGGCCATGCCCCAGGCGTGTCCCTACAACTGGGATCCTGTTTGCGGCTGTGATGGCGTTACCTATGCCAATGCCTGCGCGGCTCGCGCCGAGGGTATCAATGTGGCGCAAGCAGGGGAGTGTGTGACCGTCGCGACGGGAGTCCCGGTGCTTTCCTCGGGCTACGCCGCTTTGCTTCTGGCTCTTCTGGTCTCCGGAGTGGGAATGTGGACGCTGGGTCGCGTCCGATCCAAGGCTTCCTGATCGGAGGGCCGGTGATGGGATTGGCGCGTCGTTCTATTCGCCTTCGGGCCCGATGGCTAGCTTGAAGAGATCCTTGAAGGCCGCATAGTAATCGGCGTCTTCTTCGTGGCGGGCGAGTTCGACCCATTCCGCGTCGCTCATCCGGGTTCGTCCTTCGCAGAGTTCGTCCCCACCCCAAGCGCAGGGGTAACGCAGTCTGTCTGTGTCGTTTTCCAGGGCTCCGTGGATGACCTGGGCGACTTCTTCGGCGCTGATGTTGGCGGCGATGCCCGCAGCGTAGAACTGGAGCATCCGTCGGTAGGCGGGCTCGTAGGCGGTGGGTGTCGGGTGTCCGACATTCTTGGGAAGGATGGCGGTGCGTGTGACTCCGGGTTCGATGAGGGAGACGCGGATGCCAAAAGGCGCGACTTCCTGGGCGAGGCTTTCGCTGAGACATTCCACGGCCCACTTGGAAGACGAGTAGATGACCTGGGCCAGGGCGGCGATCCGGCCCGCAATGGAACTGATGTTGACCACGTGCCCCGACTTCTGCTCCCGCATGGCGGGGAGGACGGCCTGGGTGCAGCGGATGATGCCCCAGAAGTTTGTTTCGAAGACGAGTTTGGCCTCTTCGATGTCGACATCCTCGACCGTGGCGTTCATGCCGATCCCGGCATTGTTGACCAGGACGTCGAGGGGCCCGGAGTCCGAGAGGATATCGCCGGTGGCCTTTTTTACAGAGGCGTCACTGTTGACGTCGAGTTCAATGGGGTGGACGGTGGCCTTTGCCTGGGCGGCCATTTCCAGGAGTCGTTCCGCTTTGTCGAGGTTGCGCATGCCGGCAAAGACTTCGTAGCCGTTCGCAGCCAGATGCAGAGCCGTGCCGCCGTCGGCACCCGTCGCGTCGACGTTGCACCTGCGACGCGTGGGACGGGCGGCGTGCGCACATGCGCGCCTGCATGCGCATGC
>NZGT01000039.1 GCA_002691025.1 Spirochaeta sp.
CGTTGCGCGGCGGCGGCGAGGACCGCGTACGCACCCAACACTCCAAGGGACGGATGACCGTCTGGGAGCGGATTCGCGTGCTCACCGAGCACGAGCCGAACATCCTCTGGCAGAACTGGGGCCCGGGTCTGGACGGAGCCTCCATCGTGACCGGCATCCTCAACATCGGGGGGCGGGACGTCGCCGTCTATGGCCACGACTTCACGCTGCGAGCCGGTTCCATGGACGCCACCAACGGAGCCAAGCTGGCTCGGCTCATCTACATGGCCGGCGAGAACGGAATGCCCCTGATCGGCATGAACGATTCGGCCGGAGCCTTCGTGCCCGCCGGCGTGGGGGGGCTCGATGGCTACAGCGAGGCCTTTACGGCGCTGCGCAAGATCAGTGGCCTGGCGCCGAGCATCAGTCTCATGTTCGGTCACAATGCAGGCGGCGGGGCCTACCTTCCCCGTCAGGGTTCGTTCATGATCCAATGCAACGAAACCTTCATCGGTCTGACTGGCCCCGGTGTGGTCAAGAGCGTGCTGGGGGAAGATGTCACGGCCGACGAGCTTGGCGGACCGGGCGTACACGGCATGAGCGGCGTATGTGACCTCACCACGGCGGACGAACTGGGTTCCCTGCGCACAGCACTCCGCCTGCTGTCCTACCTGCCGGACGACAACAAGAGTTTTGCGCCTTTCAAGCCGACCTCCGACCCGACGGACCGACACACCGCGGAAGAGGACCTGCTCTTCCGACGGACCTTCTCGACGCCCGCGGGCATGAACGCGCCCATGGACATCACCCTCTATCTACAGCAGATCACCGACTACGGAGAATTCTTCGAACTGCAGCCGCAACGCGCCCGGAACCTGGTCACCGCCTTCGGCCGACTCGCAGGCCACGTCGTCGGATTCGTGGCCAACAACTCCGCCGTGGCTTCAGGGCAGATCGACATCGACGCGGCCCTCAAGGGAACGCGCTTCATCCGGTTCTGCAATCTCTACAACATCCCCCTCGTCTTCATTGAAGACACGACGGGATTCCGGCCGGGCACAGAACAAGAACGCCGCGGAATCATCCTGGCCGGACGAAAACTGCTGGACGCCATCATCGATGTCAGGACCCCTCGGATGACCATGATCATCCGAAACGCATTCGGAGGCGCCTACGCGAGCTACAACTCCTACTTCACGGGAGCGGACCGCGTCTTTGCCATGCCCATGGCTCGAATCGCCGTGATGGGCGCCGCGGGCAAGGAGTTCGTCTACAAGAGTGAAATCCGCAAACTCGACGCCGACCACCGGAAGGCCATGGAGCAAGGGCAATCGGCCCAGGAGGCCGATCAGGCTCGCGACGAAGGGCTCGCTCTTCTCACCGACCGCTACGAAAGAGACTTGATGAATCCAAAAGAAGCCCTCTCCCTGGGCTCGGTTTCAAGTCTCGTCACTCCGGGCGAAAGCCGTCGAGTGCTGGCTGACAATCTCTCCTTTCTCATTCGCCACTACGAACCGACCCCCATGGGCGGTGTTCAGAGGGAACACGAATAATGCTGGGACCCGATCAACGACCCCTACGCTTCCACGAAGAGAACTCTGAATGGCTGCGCTCTTTTTCCATGGAGGACATGAAGGTCCTCGTGGTCTGCCGCGGACCGGTTCGCATGGAAGCCTTCGAGATCTTCGAATCCATGGGAATCCGCGAGTATGGAATGCTTCTCTCCGAGAAGGACTCCATCGTCTACCCGCGATGTCTCGCACCCGAGATCCGCTCCATCCCCAACCAGCAGAACATCCATCGGGTGAACGACTACATGGGCGCTGGGCAGGAAGAGAAGATCCAGCGGATCAAAGAGATCGTCGAAATCGCGCGGGTCAACCAGTACACCCACATCTTTGCCGGATACGGCTTCATGGCGGAAGAGGCCGACTTCATCCAGGCCATCGAAGATGCGGGCATCGGTTTCCTCGGCCCCTCCGCCTCGGTGATCCGAAAAGCAGGCGCCAAGGACGAAGCCAAGAAACTGGCTCGAAACCTGGGCAATGCCGTCATTCCCGGAATCGACGACATCTCCAGCCGGGCCCTGATCACGCGAGTGGAGAATCAGGGCGGCCTTGAGGCTCTTTGCGCCCAGCACGAACTCGACTGGGAGTTCGATGGATCACGAACGCTGGAAGAGAATGCCGAAGCCCTCCTTCAGGCCGGGTACTCCCAGAGCCTGGAGTTGGTCACCATCGAGGAGTTGCAGGTCGCGGCCCAGAAGGAAAGTCGAATCATCTGGGAGCAGTACCCGGGCAAGCGCATCCGCTACAAATGCATTGGCGGCGGTGGCGGAAAGGGCCAGCGCGTCGCGCAAACGGAAGAGGACGTTCCCGAAGCCGTGATGGAGATCCTCGCGGAGCAGAAGGTCCTTGAGCCCGGCTCGAACCGGAACTTCCTGATCGAATTGAATCTGGAAACCACGCGACACAACGAGATCCAGGTCATCGGAAATGGCGAATGGGCCTTGGCGCTGGGTGGACGAGACTGCTCGATCCAGATGCGCGAACAAAAACAACTCGAGTTCTCATTGACCCAGGAACTGATCACCGAGGCCGTCTCGCAGTACGAAGGCGTACAAAAGGAAACGCTTCAGCGCGATAGCCAGACCCTGAAGGCCATGGAAGAGGATTCCGAGCGATTCGCGGAGGGCGTGGGGCTGGACAGCGTTTCCACCTTCGAGTGTATCGTCGAAGGCTTCGATCACTTCTTCATGGAAATGAATACGCGCATCCAGGTCGAGCACGGCGTGACAGAACTCGCCTACCTGCTTCGCTTCACGAATCCCGACAATCCCGATGAGTATTTCTATCTCGACCGGCTGATCGAAGCCATGGCGCTCCTGGCGGTTCATGGAAAGCGCGTGCCTCAGCCCGAGCGAGTACCGCGCTATGTCTCGGGGGCCGAGATCCGGGTCAATGCCACGAATGCTGCCTTGCAGCCCCACGCGGGTGGCCTGATCCGACAATGGTCAAGCCCCCTCTCTTTCGAGATCCGGGATGACCAAGGAATCGGTACACGGAACCCCGACACGGGTTCCTTCATGTACTACAACCTGGCCGGTGCTTACGACTCCAACATCACGCTGATTCTCAGTCACGGAGAGGATCGCAAGCACAACCTCGAGCGCCTTTCCGAGATCCTGCGACGGACAGAACTCCGGGGCGACAATCTGGAAACCAATATCCCGGTCCAATACGGACTGATCAACTGGACGATCGGCCTCGAACCGATGATGAAGCCCAACACCCGCTTCCTCACCCATTACCTGGCCGCGGTGGGCTCTCTCCAGATCATCGCCCGGGACGTGGATCTCGGTGTGGCCGCAGCCGCCGCTACGCGAAAGCTGGAAGATCCGGCCGCGCGGACCCTGCTCGCCAAGAAAGAGACCCTGCTGCTGCGCCCCATTGGT
Source organism: Spirochaeta sp. (assembly GCA_002691025.1). GTDB lineage: Bacteria > Myxococcota_A > UBA9160 > UBA9160 > UBA4427 > MED660. Next base: position 3,434 of record NZGT01000039.1, read on the forward strand.
CGCCTGCTGGAAGATCCGCACGCCCTTGCGGGCTTCATCGGCCGACATCACGGTCACCTCTGGCAAGCCGAGGGCGATGAAGTCACATTCGTCGAAAATCCGATTCACCTGCTCCAGGAGCTCTACCACTACCTCAACATGGACTTCGAGGAAGGCAAGCCGGCCTCGGAGATGATCTGGCAGGACGACCTCCAGGCGATGACCGACGCCATGGAGTTCTATGCCGAGATCGGTCGCTTGACGAAAACCGAAGGCTGGGCTGACATCGACGCCCTCTTCTCGGCCCAGAGCTGCGACGCGGTGAGCGGTGGGGATGCCGACCTCTGGGAGCGCTGCAAGAGCGCGCACGCGGGCCATCAACTGGGCATGGAACTGCTTTTGATGATCCCCCGAATCGGAATCCAATCCGGTTTCTCTGAGATCACGGTCAATGAAAAACTGGAGCCTGTGTTTCCCAAGGAATACCTGGATCCAGAGGTCGCCGACGACCTGATCCGCGCCCTCTCCCCTCCGCCGCCCGCCAGTTCGGACGAAATCGTGACGCCCATGGCCGGGACCTACTACTGCCGAGAGGCGCCCCATCTCCCCGCCCTGGTGGAAGAAGGCCAACATTTCGAAGTGGGTCAGCCGCTTTTCATCATCGAAGTGATGAAGATGTTCAACAAGATCGTGGCTCCCTTCGCGGGGACGCTCACCCGGGACCTGATGAAAGACAGCGATGGCCAGATCGTCGCCAAGGGCGAGCGGCTCTTCGAAATCGAGCCCGATGAGACCCCGGTCATCGAGACTGAGGAAGAAATCGCCGAGCGCCGAAGCGGAGTCACCCTGGGACTGCTGGGCTGAACGCCCAGCCGCCCCGCCCCGCGGAGGCTCTATTTTCCCCCACTGGTCCATTGGTGACAGCCCACTGAGGCGGTACACTGAAGCTCCCGGTCACTGGTCGAACCACCCCCCGGTTCGCGAAGAGGAGTCGAATGCTCCATCTGCGCGGCGCCCCCGCCTTTTCACCGTCGCGAAGCGCGAAACTACTTGAAACCCTTCAAGGGAAGGCCCGATCCGTCACAAAGGTCCGGGCCGAGTTTGCTCACTTTGCCCAGCTATCCAGCCCTCTCGATGCGGAGGAAGCGGATACCCTTGCACGCCTGCTCACCTACGGGCCCGTGCACGAAACCGAGGCGACCGAGGGTCATGGGACCCTCCGCCTTGTGGTCCCCCGCATCGGCACGATTTCACCCTGGTCCTCCAAGGCCACGGACATCGCCCATATCTGCGGTCTCGCCAAGGTCGAACGCCTGGAACGAGGAATCGCCTACTGGATTGAAGGATCCGTGGCACCCGAGGAATGGAACGGGCTCCGGCCTCTGATCCACGACCGGATGACCCAGACCGTGCTGGAGGAGTGGGATCAGGCCGAGGCCCTCTTCGAACGAGCCGATCCCCGCCCCTCCAGTGAAATCGACGTCCTGAGCGAGGGACGCGAAGCGCTCGTCCTGGCCGACCGGGAACTGGGCCTGGCTTTGGCGAATGACGAGATCGACTATCTGGTCGAGAATTTCGCGGCCATCGGGCGCAACCCGACTGATGTCGAACTGATGATGTTCGCGCAGGCCAATTCAGAGCACTGCCGACACAAGATCTTCAATGCAGACTGGACCATCGACGGAAGCACCCAGGACGAGACCCTCTTCGGCATGATCCGAAACACCATGAAGCAGTCGCCCGACGGCGTCCTGTCGGCCTATTCCGACAACTCCGCCGTGATGGCGGGGCAAAACGCGTCTCGCTTCATGCCGGACCCCGAAGATGCCACCTACCGAGCCCGACCGGAGCCGGTTCACATCCTGATGAAGGTCGAGACCCACAATCATCCGACCGCCATCTCCCCATTCCCCGGCGCAGCGACCGGATCGGGCGGTGAGATCCGGGACGAAGGCGCCACCGGACGCGGCGGACGTCCCAAAGCCGGGCTCACCGGCTTTTCGGTCTCGAACCTCAAGATCCCTGGTGCTGTTCGTCCCTGGGAAAAGGACTTCGGCAAACCGGGACGCATGGCCTCGGCCCTGGAAATCATGCTCGATGGTCCTCTCGGCGGCGCGGCGTACAACAACGAGTTCGGCCGCCCTGCCCTGAGCGGCTATTTCCGCACATTCGAGGAGCGCATCCCCGGCCCAGCCGGAAATGAGGTTCGCGGCTACCACAAACCCATCATGCTGGCGGGCGGCTTCGGCAGCATACGGCCCGATCACGTCGACAAAGGCATCATGCCCCCAGGCACCGAACTGGTCGTCCTGGGCGGCCCCGCCATGCTGATCGGACTGGGAGGCGGCGCCGCCTCCTCGGTCACGTCTGGAAGCAGTCACGAAGACCTGGACTTCGCTTCGGTCCAGCGGGAAAACGCCGAACTGGAGCGTCGCTGCCAGGAAGTCATCGACCGTTGCGTTGCGCAAGGAGAGAACAATCCCATCATCTCGATCCACGACGTCGGCGCCGGAGGGCTCTCCAACGCACTGCCGGAACTCGTCCACGACAGCGAGCGAGGAGCCCGCTTCGAACTCCGACAGATTCCCAATGTCGAGCCCGGCATGACCCCGATGGAAATCTGGTGCAACGAAAGCCAGGAACGATACGTCCTGGGGATTGCGCCGGAAGACCTGAAGGCCTTCGAGGCTCTGTGTGAACGCGAACGGTGCCCATTTGCGGTGGTGGGCACATGCACCGACGATGGGCATCTCCTGCTCGCCGATACCCACTTTGGCGATACGCCCATCGACATTCCCCTTTCCGTGCTGCTCGGAAAACCGCCCCGGATGCAACGGGACGTGGAGCGCATTCCTTTTGCGCAGAACCCTTTTTCAGGCGCCGAACTGAAGGTGGAGGACGCCGCCGAACGCGTGCTTACGCTCCCCACCGTGGGTGACAAGACCTTTCTCATCACCATTGGCGACCGCACCGTGGGCGGACTCTCCGCGCGGGACCAGATGGTGGGCCCCTGCCAGGTTCCGGTGGGCGACGCCGCCGTCACCGCGGCCGGTTTCGAAAGCCATGCCGGCGAGGCCATGGCCATTGGTGAGCGGACCCCCATCGCCCTGCTGGATCCCGCCGCCGCCAGTCGCATGGCCGCCGCCGAGGCCCTGACCAACATCGTCTCGGCTCCCATCGTGAACACGAGGCAGGTCAAGTTCTCCGCCAACTGGATGGCGCCCGCAGGCCACCCGGGTGAAGACGCCGGCTTGCATGATGCCGTGCGGACGCTCGGCATGGAATTCTGTCCGGCCCTCGGCATTGCCGTCCCCGTCGGCAAGGACAGCCTCTCCATGCGTACCGTGTGGGATGAAGACGGCGAGGAGCAAAGCGTCACCGCGCCCATCTCCCTCGTCATCTCGGCCTTCGCTCCGGTCACGGATATCCGCCGTGCGCTGACGCCCGAGCTACAAGAAGCCGAAAGCCCAAGCCGACTGCTGCTGATCGACCTCGGTGAAGGAAGGAATCGTCTGGGCGGATCGGCCCTGGCCCAGGTCTACGAAACAATCGGCGATGCTCCCCCGGATGTGGATGACGTCAAGCAATTGGGACGCTTCTTTGATGCGATCCAGGAAATGAATCGACAGGGACTCCTCCTGGCCTATCACGACCGATCGGACGGAGGACTCTTCGTCACCCTGTGCGAAATGGCCTTTGCAGGAAACTGCGGACTGGACATCGACCTTTCCTCTCTTCCGGGAGACCCCGTCCCCATGCTCTTCAGCGAAGAACTGGGCGCGGTGGTCCAGATCGAAGAAGAGAAACTGGCAGCCGCCGAAGCCATCCTCCACGAAGCCGGGCTTTCTTCCTGCACCCATGCGATCGGTTCCCCCAGCCCGAAGAACGAGATCCGGATCGAACACAAAGGCGAGCGACTCTTCCACCGCTCCCGGGTCGAAGCGCGAAAGCTCTGGTCGGAGACCACCTGGCAGATGCAGCGCCTGCGCGACGATCCCGAGTGTGCCGATGAAGAACAAGCCCTTCGAATCGACCCGGAAGACCCCGGGCTCAGCGCCCACACCCCTTTTGACTTGATGCCGGCCGACTTCGACTCCATCGCCATCCAGACGAGTCGACCGCGCGTGGCCATCTTGCGGGAACAGGGCGTCAACGGACAGATCGAAATGGCGGCGGCCTTTGACCGGGCCGGGTTCGAAACCGTGGATGTCCACATGAGTGACCTGCTTGAACACCGCATCGAACTCGATGGCTTCAAGGGGCTCGCCGCATGCGGTGGGTTCTCGTACGGCGATGTCCTCGGTGCCGGAGAAGGCTGGGCCAAGTCCATTCTCTTCTCCTCCCATGCCCGGGATCTCTTCAGTCAGTTCTTCGCTCGCACAGACACCTTCTCCCTGGGCGTCTGCAACGGCTGTCAGATGCTGTCCAATCTCCATCCCTTGATCCCCGGCGCCGACCACTGGCCTCGCTTCGTGCAAAACCGCTCTGAGCGATTCGAAGCCCGCTTGAGCCTGGTGTCCGTCGAGAAGAGCCCCTCGGTGCTGCTTCGCGATATGGCGGGGGCACGCCTGCCCATCGCCGTGGCCCATGGAGAGGGAAGAGCGGAATTCAGCCAGGCTGGCGACGCGGCGGACCTCGAACAAGCGGGACTCATCATCGGGCGATATCTCGATCACGCAGGTCGCCCGACCCTCCACTATCCCGAAAATCCCAACGGGTCACCGGGCGGCTTGACCGGCATGACCAGCCGCGATGGACGCGTCACGATCATGATGCCCCACCCTGAACGTGTGTGGAGAACCGTGCAACACTCCTGGAGCCCGCCTGAATGGGGCGAGGATGCCCCCTGGATCCGGCTCTTTCGCAACGCTCGCAGCTTTGTCGGGTGAAGACCCGACCTGAGGAAAAGTGATGGACATATCAACCCTGACAGCAATCTCACCGGTGGACGGGCGCTACGCGGCACGGCTCGGTGACTTGCGGCTCCTCTTCAGCGAGTTCGGCCTGATCCGGACCCGTGTTCTCGTGGAAGTGCGCTGGCTCAAGCACCTTTCTTCCCTGCCCGGAGTGGCTGAGGTCCCCGAGTTCTCGGAAGAAGCGCGATCCAGACTCGATCGACTGGAGTCGGAGTTTGACGAAGCGTCCGCATCCCGGGTCCGGGAAATCGAAAAGACCACCAATCACGATGTGAAAGCCGTTGAGTACTTCATCAAGGAAGAACTCCAGGGCAACGACGAACTCGAAGCCATCTTCGAATTCGTACACTTCGCCTGTACATCCGAAGACATCAACAACCTCGCCTACGGGTGGCTTCTCGACCAGGCTCGGCAGACAACATTGCTGCCGGCCATGGATGCGGTGGTGGACGCCATCCAGGCCCTCGCTGAAGCCCACGCGGAACAACCCATGTTGGCCCGAACCCACGGACAGCCCGCCTCGCCCACCACCTTGGGCAAGGAGATGGCCAATGTGGTGGCTCGACTGGTGAGGCAGCGGGCTCAACTCGCGAACGTTCCCATTCTCGGCAAGATGAACGGCGCCGTGGGAAACTACAACGCCCACCTGGCCGCCTACCCGGAACTCGATTGGCCCTCCATCGGCAAGGCGTTCGTGGAGTCCCTGGGTCTGGAACAGAACCCCTACACGACCCAGATCGAACCCCATGACTACGTGGCCGAGTTCTTCCACGCACTCTCACGCTTCAACACGGTGCTGCTGGATTTCGATCGGGACCTCTGGAGCTACATCTCCATCGGGTACTTCAAGCAGAAGACCGTCGAGGGCGAAGTCGGATCCTCCACCATGCCCCACAAGGTCAACCCCATCGACTTCGAGAACAGCGAAGGCAACCTGGGTATGGCCAATGCCATCATGAGCCATCTGGCCGAAAAGTTGCCGATCTCACGTTGGCAACGCGACCTCACGGACTCCACCGTAGCCAGGAACCTGGGTGTGGGGATCGCCCACTCCTTGATCGCCTATTCGTCCACTCTCAAAGGAATTTCCAAGCTCGAAGTCGATGCCCGACGAATGCAGGAGGATCTGGACGCCAACTGGTCGGTGCTGGCAGAAGCAATCCAGACGGTCATGCGCCGTCACGGGGTGGAAGAACCCTACGAAAAGCTGAAAGCCCTGACACGCGGGCAGCAGATCGATGCCGAACTCCTGGCCAAGTTCGTCCAGAATCTCGACATCCCCGAGGCCGCGCGCCGGGAACTGCTCGGACTGACCCCCGAGCGCTACACCGGAAATGCCGCCGAGCAGGCCGCCCAGATTGCGAATCTCAG
>NZGT01000040.1 GCA_002691025.1 Spirochaeta sp.
ACCTCGTCGGCTTCCCCACGCCCCAAGTCGGGCGAGAGACCAGGGCGTGAGGGGGGTTTTGGGAAGGGGTCGGAAGAATCCGAAGGCTGCTTCTGACAGATGGGAAGCGCTCTCCGCGTTGACGGTGGATGTAAGGCCAGAAACAGGCTCGACCAGGATGTATTCCTTGGAATTGGATTTTGGAAGAACCGCGACCGGTTTTTGCTCGTCGCCCTGGAAGGCCAGAAAGGCACCGTGATCACTCTTCCACCAATTGGCCTCAAGGTTGAAGCCTCGAGAGAAGAACCCGGATTGATCTGCGATTGCAGTGACGGGATCCAGGGCATCAGTCAGGCTGAAGCTCGCACCCTCAGCCAGACCCAGCTCAAATCCGTGACTTCGGCAGACGAGTTCGGCGGCTCTTGCGAGTGGTGTCTGGGTGACGTCGGTCTGTAGCTTGGAGTCGTAGCGTAAGGTGTCGCCGAGCCTGTCCAGTGATGCATTGAAAACCTGCTGCGTCGCGAGTCCTGTCTCGACGATGCGGTCCGATTCCGCTCCTTTTCGCCAATTCGTCAATTCCGCAAAGGCACGGACAAAGAGGGTGTGGAACTGCTCAATGTCGGTTTCGATGGAACCCAGGGCCAGTCGTTGGTTTGTGGTGATGACTTCGCTGTGGAATCCATTCCTGATTTTCCACCATTTCATGGGTATGACGGGTACCCATGCAGAGTCAGGACCGGTTGGATAGGAAGCTTCGGGAGTGAAGTCGTCATTGGTGCCAGGAGAAACTGATTCAGGAGGAGCCTTTATCCAGACGATGCCTTTATCAGAAAAGATCTCTTGCCCTGGCGAAAAATCCTGCTCTTTTTCTTGATGGATGCGTCGAGCGTCGATCGGGTTGGTGAGATTGACTCTGAGGGATGCGAATACCGCAACCACGAAACCCTCTACGAGTTGAGCCGGCGCAGAACTGTCTGGAATCGCGGCAAAAGTATCAATTACCTCCTGGAATTCCACAGCGACGATTTGCGCTTCATTGAGGGGCACGCCGATTACGCGCGAGTCCTGTACTACGTTTTCGTCGGCCGCGATTTTACCCAGAATCAGGCCGCCTGCTTCCACGCGATACAACGGGTCTCGCGTGCCGGTCTCATGGTCGACTCTGAAGATGATGATGCAACCTGAAAGGACCAGCCACGCAGCGCCACGGTGATCCAGCCGAAGGGGCGAGTCGGTTCCCACTGTAGTGACCGACGATTCTAGATCCATTTGGCGGACGAAGGTCTTCGCCGGCTCGGCCCATTCATTCTGATTTGTCTCGTTGGGTGTTGTGCTCATTGCTGGGCTACCAGTTGGGCATAACGTCCATTGCTGGCCATCAGGGACTCATGCGTACCTCGTTCTTCGATTTTTCCGTGGTCCAGTACGATGATCTCGTCGCAGTCGCGGATTGTGCTCAGGCGATGGGCAACGATGATGCAAGTCAGTCCTCGACGTCTGATGTTGTCGTCGATTTTCTTCTCTGTGAGAGCATCCAAAGAGGCGGTGGCTTCGTCAAGAATGCAGACATTCGGATTTCGAACAAGAGCTCGTGCGATTTCAAGTCTTTGTCGCTGCCCGCCACTGAAGTTCACGCCAGCCTCCATGACCTCGCTGTGGTAGGCATTGGGTCTGGAAGCGATGTCATCGTGGATGCAGGCATCACGAGCGGCTTGAATCATTTGGGTTCGTGAGATCGTGGTGTCCCAAAGGCGAATGATTTCGCTGACGCTCCCTGCGAACAAGAAGATGTCCTGGTCCACGGACGCGACGGAATTCGTGAAGATCTCTCGAGGAATCTCGGTGATTTTCTTGTCGTCATAAAGGATCTCACCGCCCGTGGGCACATAGAGTCCGAGCATGAGTTTGGCTAGAGTCGTCTTTCCGCTCCCGGACCCGCCCACCAAGGCGACTCGAGTTCCCGGTCGCAAGGAGAGGTTGAAATCTTCAATCAGTGGCGGGTCCAGTGGGCCGTAGCTGAAGCTCACATTTTTCAGTTCAATCGCTCCGGAAAGTTTGTGTGGCGATGGCTCGGATTGGCTGGTTTTATCGTTGTAGATGGGATCGAGATCCTGATCCAATACGTCCTGGATACGAGAGAGGTCACCTTGGATTTGCTGGAATTGAGAGCCAAAGCCAACGAGGCTTTGTACGGGTCCCGTAAAGTGACCCATGAGCAGTTGAAAGGCGATCAGTCCACCCATGGTCAGGTGGCCGTCAATGATCAGTAGTCCCCCCACGCCAAGAACAGAAGCGGTCGTGAGTTGATTGATGAGGCTGGGCGAAGCCCCCAGCACTGTCGATATCCGACCCAGGCGCTGTTCTTCATTGATCGAAGCAGTCTGGTAACCCGACCAGGCCTCAAAAAAGTTCGACTCGGTTCCAGCGGCTTTGATGGATTCGATGGATTGCAAGCCGGACATAGCCGTTCCGGTAAGTTTGGCCTCTTTGTTGAGAAGATTTGAATTCAAGTCTCTCAGTCTTCGGCTTGCCAATCGAACAGAGAGGGCATTCAAGCTTGCTGTGCCGATTGCGATCAGGGTGAGGGGGATGCTGTAAATCGACATGACCAGAGCGTAGAAGCCGACTAGAAGAAGGTTCACGGTGCTGGTGGAGAGTGGCCCAGACAAGAGTTGAGCCACCCGATGACAGGAGGAGACACGGGACGCGATGTCTCCCACGTAGCGCTGGCTGTAGAACGAAACGGGAACTCGAAGAGTATGCCAGAAGAGTTCACTGGCGGTGCTGATTGTCAGTTTGATCTCGAGGCGGAGGAGGTAGAGTTGCTGGAAATACGAAAGCAGTCCCTCCAAGATGGCCGCGAGAAGGAGGCCGATCAGTAGAGGGATGATCCAGTCATAGTATTCCCTGCTCAGCACATCATCGATGAAGGTCTTGATGACGGCCGGCGAAATGAGAGCCGGGATGACGAGAAAAAGGCTCACTAGAACGGTGGCGCTGACGCCATCCTTTGAATTCTTCAGTCTGGGCAGCAACAGCCCCAATATCCCTCTGGGTTTTCCTTGGGGCTTGAAGTCTGACCCGGGATGCATTTCAAGGAGAATGCCGCTGTAACTCTCTTCGAATTCCTTTCGGGTGACTTTTCTTGGACCGAAAGCTGGATCCATCAGCCTGACGTTGTTCCCTTTCGCGCCTTCGACGACGACGAAATGATTCATGTTCCAGAAAGCAATGAAGGGCGCATCCAGTTCCAAGGCAGACTCGGCATCAAGTCGCATGCCTCGAGCTTCCAGGCCATAGTTTCTGGCGGCTTTGACCAGGTTGCCGGCATTGGCGCCATCGCGAGAGACGCCGGTCGTTGAACGAAGCTCTTCCAGCGTAGTCCAGTAACCATAGTGGCCGAGAAGGGCGGCGAGAGAGGCTGCTCCGCACTCAACGGCTTCCATCTGGAGGAATGTAGGAACGCGAGAGAACGAACTGTGATTTTTCCATCGATGCAGGAGGTTCACTCGTTTCCCTTTATCCACGTTTCGTAAAGAGGTACGAGGAGATCAATGGGCGGGAGTTCCTGCACGACGACCTCAATTCCTGCGATGGTTCCAGAAGTAACTTCGTGGGGTGGCCCGGACGATGAAGTCCAACGTAGTTTTGTGTGGGTTGTTTTGTCGGTCTCCAGGGTCACGTGAGCCTGTATGGGAGCGCCTCCGTTGATCAACTGTGCGACGAGGCCAGGGTCACCCAGTACGCGCTCCAGGGCCTCGCGTGTGACCGGAAGAAGACTCACTTTGTCTACCTTGGCTGAGATCGTTCCGTAGATGTCTCGTTCGATCGATCGGGGCGAGACATGGGCTTTCATGCCGCTGCGAAGTTTCTTGCCGTATTTGTTGTCGAAGTAGCTCAAAAACTGCAGTCCCTCACCCGATTCTTCGATGACGAAGAGTTGCTTCGCAGCACTGATTCTTTCACCCGGGTTCACATCGACTTCGACAATCGTGCCAAAGATGGGACTGGTAATGACGGCTCCCTCCTCCAGGGAGACATCAAGCTGCGCCAGTTTTCCGCGAGACTCCGTGAGTTGCTGGCGCAGTTGCTCGAGTGTCGTGATCTGTTGATTGATGTACTCCTCATGATTCGTCTCAAGGGTACGGATGTCGTTTTGTGTCGTCCGCAGGGATGACTGACTCTGGTGAAGCTGGTTCAGGGTCGATTCCAACTGTTGGCGGGTGATGTATCCCTGCTTCAGTTCTTCGATTTGTGTCTTTTGAAGAGACGTAAGGAACTCGATCAATTGCTGGTCGGACTGCTCATCTTTTTCTCGTGCTTCTACTTTCTTGAAAAGATCCTTCTCGCGCCGCGGGAGGTCACTCTTCATGAATTCCTGCTGGCGCTCGACTTGTTGCTCAAGCTCTTTTACCACGCGTTCGTTGGCGAGTTGTTCTGTCTCTCGAGTTGGAAATCTGATATTCACGAGACGATCACCGGGGCGGACGAGTTGACCGATTTCTACGTCGATCTGGGTCACAATCCCTTCGGCAGTGGAGTTGATGTCATAGAGGACGCTGTCCTGTTTGAGAATGATCCCGATTCCGGTCGCCCGGAATGTGACCTTTCCAAAAAATGCCCAGATCAGGATTCCAAGGATCACTGCGCCGATCGTGGCCAGCCAGATCCAACCCTGCGGAGAAACAATGGACAGGGCGGCATCGAGTTGGCCCGGCCCCTGGGTGATTTTCTTTTTCGGTTTTGACTGGTGACTTTCAGGCATGAAGGCTGATTATACAGCACTCGATGCCTGAAGCGCGATGCTTGAAGCCGTGCGGGTGTGTGAAGGAGGCCTGTATCATGGGGCAATTGTGTGCGGCGGTCAGATCGAAAACGCTCAAACGGCAACAGCCTATTCTTCGGCTTGTCTGCAGGAGGCTGGCGAAACTCACTCGTGCGTGATGTGTCGAGAGGCCGGTGGGTCTCCCGATATTCGCGGAGAAAGCCGGTGATTCACCAGCCGATCAGCTTGTCTCGGACCTCTTCGAGGTTTTTATTGGGGTCATAGGGCGTGAGGGGAAGTTGGAACCCGGCTGCAGTCAAGATCCCCATGTTTTGCAGCAAGACAACTTCGGTATGGAATAGCTGATTTGACGCTGTGGCATGGTCAGCCAGCACACCGTAAAGGCTCTCCTGAACCAGCAGCACCTCCTGCATGGTCGTGGTCCCGTTTTTGTATTCACGTGTCTTGCCTTCGACGGCCGTCTTGGCCGATGTCACTGCACCCAGGTAGGACTGGACGACGCGTTCCAGGGCTTTTCGATGCTTCCAAGCCCCCCGAAGGGCCGAGGTTTGCTGGCGTTTCGTATTCTTGAGACTCAATTCGCTGGCCGTTTCATCCTGCAGCGCTTCACGGATGTAGGAGTACATGACTCCTCCTGAGTAGATGGGGATGGTGGCTGACACTCCCACAGTACCGACCGTCATGTCTTGAGTGCCAGTGCCGGCTGAGGAGGCTGGGGAAATGACTCTGTAGTTGTCCCAGCTGTTTTCGAAACTGGCGCTCAGTCCGACCGTAGGAAGAAGAGCCGTCTTTCGTGAGCTCACTGCATAGTGAGCTTGTTGAACATTGGCCTCTGCGGAACGAATCAGGGGGTTGTTCTTGAGTCCGAAGGCTTCCGCTTCTTCCAAGGTGACGACGGCGGGATCCAGTCGCGGCAGGGGAGCGAGAGTAGAAGGCTCAATACCCACGACGGCTTCATAATTCGCTTCAGCCACTTCAAGAAGTCCTTGATCATTGGCCAGCGTTGCATTGGCTTCAGCCAGTTCAACCTCTACTTGAGCCAAGTCGGTGATGGTGGCTGTTCTGGATTGGTACATGTCCTTGGCCATCTGGAGGAGCGGGACGTATGCCTTGACTTCACTCTTGTCGACTTTGACCAGAGAGCGGTAGAGAACAACGTCCGCATAGGCATGCGCGGCCTGCCCGAGTACGCTCTGCTCAGTGGATACGAGATCCCATTGGCCGGTATCGATCGCTGCTTCGGCCGCTTTTATGTTGTAGACGGTTTGGCCACTACGAAAGAGGGGAAAATCCAAGCTGATGTTGACATCGGGAGTGAGGGATCGCGTTTTATAAGGAACAGAGACCAGGCCGGAGCCCGCCGCATTGAAACCTTGACCACTTTCCTCGTATTCCCATTCGGCCCCTCCCGTCGCGCCGATGACGGGTCGAAACCAGTACTCTTTGGCTTGCGGTAATTTTTCGTCTGTGGCGCGTAATATTGCCCGCTGACTCGCCAGTTGGGGGTTCGACTCGTATGTCTGGACGAGAACGTCACGCAGGGTCTCTTCGGGCTCGGCGGTTGTCCCTTCGCCGGCACCGAGAAAGAGTAGGGCGAGAGTGACGGACAGAGCCCGAAAGATACTACGAAAGAAAGGCGTGGTGGTGACCGAGTGATCGCGAGGGGATAGGAAGGGGCGGGTGCTAGGCAAGATAGAGTCTCCGGAAACTTGGAAAAACCATGCGCTTTGCTCCTTCAACTGTCAAGCACCTGAGAGCTGCGTCCCGTGCGTTTTGACAAAAAAATGCTTTCGCTGATTCAGAGGCAGATTCGAGGTGCGCGCATTCACCCGATGAGGAGTCCTGTTTGCGGTGTTGGCTGTGCCTGTCTGCCTGCGAAGATTCTCGGCTTTTCACTTGGCATGAGTCTCAAGAAGCAGGTGGCTAGAGATAAGGAAGAATGGGAACGGTGAGTGACGAGAGATCGTCTCCCAGTTGCTTGCCGGGGAAGATCCCCTGATAAAACTCGCTGGTCATCATCTCACCGAAGAATTCGACGCCGGGGTAGTGGACGATGATGACCTGGTCGAAATCGGCTTCGCCCTCGAGTGTCACGGATTTTCCGAGGTGCATGGGGCCCGCGCCAACCTCAGCAAAGAGAGCGAACATCTCACCTCCATAGTCGGCATTGGCCTTACGTTCTTCGGAGGTTCCGTTTTTCGCGAAATTGAAGATGACCATCCCGTCGCGCCCATACTCGAGATTTTCTTGGAGAGCGGCGGCGAAGGTCTCCATGCGCTTTCGATCTTCGGCGGGCGCCTGGGCGAGGGCGACTTTCAGGCCTGGGACCGGTGTGAAGGGATAGCGAGCGGGCTCTCGGCGAACGATCTGAGAAACTCTTCGGGCTAGCAGGAGAGCCGGAATCGCCAGGTTCAGTCCGGCGCTTCGCTTCATGCCCAGCGAATAGACCTGCGTAAAGTGGCTCTCCAACTCGCGGCGAGATGGGCTTGCTGAGGTCTCCTCCCAGGCGGTGCGGTTCGGGTACTGGGTAATCACGAAGGCCTCCCAGTCATGGTCAGGAAGCTGGCTCGACGTGCGCCCGTTGATCACGGTCTGGCCGGCATAGACCACCTCGGCGCCCTCGTCTTTCTCGACTCCGTGGACAAAGTCGCGGACGGCGCTCAACAGGGTCTGTTCCGGCGTGAGTTTCAGGGCACTCACCACGTGAAATCGCTCTCCTGAATGAAAGAGGGCCTGACGATCGCCCGCGAGATTCCGGCGGATGCGGAGATAGCGAAACTCCTGGAGGAGGACCGCCAAGAAGATGAGCAGCGTCACAAACGCGATCAATCCGAAGATCAGTTTCATACAGGCTTCTCTCGGTGGGGGTATCTCAATCACACTGGGCTTGATGGTTTCCGGTCATCAAGCCGTCGTTCTGGATCAAGGAGACAATGCGGTTGGCAATCTCGGGGCCTTGGTCGTCCTGGAGGAAGTGGCTTGCTTCAGGCAGTCGCACGTGGGGCTGTCCCTGTGCGCCGGGGATGCCGCAGATCAATTCGTCCTGGATCTCGCATCCGCCGAGGCCGCCGCCGTCGTTTCCGGCCCAGATGGTGAGAAAGGGCCGCTCAAAAGCCTCGAGCCCCAGACGGGCTTCGGCCGTGGCGCCGGGCAAGTCATTGACCAGCGACGGAAAGACGCGAATGCCGGCCATGTAGGCGCGGCTCGGGTAGGGGGCGTCGTAGGCGGCCTCGTCTTCTTCCGGGATGTCGAACCAGGTTCCGGCTTCCACCACCTCGGAGGGGTGAAAGGAGAGGGCCTTCATGGCGTAGATCATCCACCGGGTGAAGGCTTCGGCGTCGTTTCGGGGAAAGAGCCGCAGGCATCCACGATAGAGAGAAGGCTGCTGCGCTGGAACCTGCTCGAAGAGAGACGGAAGGTCTTCGCTGACGTCGGGGTCCTGGACCTCGGGGTAAGGGGGCTCATCGAGAACCCGCAAGCGGCCGTCGCCGATGATGATCCGGGCGAAAAGATCCGGGTGGAGACCCGCCACGCGCAGCCCGATCACCGAGCCCCAATCCTGGGCGAAGAGATTGATGTCCTGAAGCCCAAGGGCTTCGAGGAACCGGAGAAGCCGGTCGCTGTGGCCGAGATAACTGTAGGACGCGATGTCGGTGGGCTTGTCGGAGCGCCCGAGCCCGAGGTGGTCCATGGCGATCACCCGAAACCCGGCGTCCGCCAGGATCGGGATCATGGTTCGGTAGAGATACGACCACGTGGGTTGGCCATGAAGGAGAAGAACGACGGGGCCGTCCGAGGCCCCCTCCTCGACATAGGCCTGGCGAAGCCCATCGAGTTCCACGTATCGGGTCTGGTAAGGCCAGGCGGCGAGGTCCTGAAAGCAGGAATCAGGCGTGCGCACGAACTCAAGACCGTCCGCGGTGGTTCGGAGGAACGGTTCGTCGTCGCAGGCCTGGGTTGACTCGACGGGGGCTGAACTCCCGCCTCCGTCACTGCAGGCGGCAAGCAGGAAGACCAGAACAATCCACGGGATGAGCTTCCTTCGCATTCTCGGAAGGGTAGCGACTTCTCGCTCTCTCACCGCCAGGGCTCACCCCCGGAATGCTACCGGGTCTGGGGGGAGGCGCGCCGGAGGAACAGAGTGATCCAGCCGGTGGCCAACAAGAAGAGAGCCAGGAAGAGGCTTCCGAAGGCTTCTGTGGACGGAACGGCGGGCGCAGGAGGCGGCCCATTGCGCGCGAGGAAGTCGAGCATCAGTAGGGCGACCGACTCGCCTTTGTCTTCTTGGAGGAAGTGGCCCGCGCCTGCGATGATGACGTGGGGTTCACTGGCAGCGCCCGGGACATGCTCGATGAAGCGACGCTCGCCTCCCCAGGTGATGGGGTCTTTGTCGCTGAAGGTCGTCAGGAAGGGCTGGGTCCACGCCTGCAGGCCCGCCCACGCCGCGGCGGTTTCAGAACCGGCTCCCCCCACCCGCGTGGGAAAGACCCGGGCACCGGCCAGGTAGAGTTCGTCCTCGTCGGGAAAAGGAGCCCGGTAGGCTTCGATGACGTCAGGGGAGAGGGGCGTCTCAGTGCCGCCGTCGATGATGGTCCCGGTGTCGAAGACGGGGACCGTCTGTGAGTAGTTGAGCCACTCGGCGAACGTGGTGCCGGCCGGCTTTGGGTGATCGGGCGGGCCGATGGTGATGGCCGGGCCGCCCGGAAGCGCGGTGTTGCCGACAATCACGCCCGCAAAAAGCTCAGGGTTTTCGCCCACCACGCGTAAGCCGATGAGCCCGCCCCAGTCTTGACCAAAGAATGTGATCTCGGTGAGACCGAGGGCGCTCACCAATTCCTTGATCCAGTTCGTGTGGCGGGTGTAGGTGTAGTCCGAGCGATCCGTCGGTTTGTCGGACCGGCCAAAGCCGATCAGGTCCGGGGCGATGACGCGATAGCCAGCGGCGGCCAGCGGCGGAATCATCTTTCGGTAGAGAAAAGACCACGAGGGCTCACCGTGAAGCAACAGGATCGGGGGCCCGTCGGCGGGGCCCTCGTCGACGTAGTGGAGTCGGAGGTCGCCCTCGACCTGGATGTAGTGGGGTGTGAAGGGGTAGTCGGGCAGCCCGACGAACTGCGTGTCCGGGGTCCGGACGAAGGGAATCGGATCGAGGGCTGAGGCCGGTGCGCCCAGCAGAATCCCGATCAGCACGATGAAGGTGAAGCGTTTCCACACGCCGCTGGGTTGCCAGATGCGGTGAAGATCTTTCTCGGCGAGAGCGGGATCTTCTCCGAGGACGTCGCGTCGGTAGCGGAAGATGAACGCGGAGACGCGCATGTTGGCGGCGCAGTGCACCCAGAGCCGCTCGTCTCCGGCTTCCTTCATGGCGGCGCAGAATTGATGGAAGTCGTCATCCGTTGGATCGCCGAAGTCCACCGGGATGTGGACGTAGGGGAGACCGAGTTCGTGCAGGGTGCCGGCTTCGTCCTTCAATGCATTCTCGACTCCGTGCGGGGCCAGGTTGATGACCCGTTGGATGCCCGCCTCCTTGATCAGTTTGAATTGGGCTTCGGTGGGCTGGCCGCTGGTCGTGATGGACGGGTTGATGGGAAGGAAATTGAAGATTCCCTCCAGCGAGTTCCTGGACAGGTCCAAAGGCGTATAACGCGTGATGAGCGTGGTGAGAAATCCAAGAATCGTCTTGATTGTGTTCAGCATTGCAGTCGGTCTGCCTCTCCCTCGAGCCGTGGAAGCGCAAAAGATATCATGAGTCGGTGGTGCTGTGAGGAAGCGCTCATCCGGACTCGTGCCCGCGCCGGTCCAACGCTATCTTGGACGATTGTATGTCCCCCAGAAGAGGGGGGTGAAGGCAGAGAGAGAAGGAAGACAAGGAAGGAAAGCCATTCGTGACCGATAGCCATTCTCGCCAAAATGATGAACAGGACTATTGGGCTTCAGGAGCCGAGCGAGCCCACGCACTCGGAAACCGAGGCCCCCTTCGCTTTGATGGCGCAGGCCAGCTCGATGCATCCATCAGAGAGGCCTACGACAAGGCGGGATTCTACGTATTTACCTCGTTGCTGGATGAGACGGAGTTGTCCGAATTCGATCAGGACCTCGAGGGCCTGCTCAATCGGGCTCCGGCCGATGAGGGGAGTCCAGTAGATCGCGCAGGAAAGCCCGCCGCCGGCGTCGAAAGCAGCCCGGTCTTCCTCTGGGCCCAGGCGCTTTCGGATCCGTGGGGCGGCACCGAGCTCCTCAATGGCCGTCACCCCGTGGCCATGGACAGCCCTTCCAACGGCTCTGCGGCTCCGGTTTCCCGGAAAAGCATCTTCTTGATCCTCAATCTCTTTGAGGAAATGCCGGCCGCGGTTCGGCTCTACGCGCATCCGGACCTGCTTCACGTGGCTGGATCCCTGAACGGTCCGGATTTCGTTCCCTACAATGACTCTCTTTTCAGGAAAGAGCCCGGACTCGGCGCGGCGGTGGCCTGGCATCAGGATGGCACGACGCATTGGGACCGACCGGACTGGCATCCGGATATCCACGGTTTCAACTTCATGGCTCAGCTCCACCCGACGACGCCCGCCAACGCGCTGTGGATCGTGCCCGGAAGCCACAGGGAAGGGCGGATCGATATCCCCGCTCGAGTGGCCGCCAATCAGGGATCCACTCGCCTGCCGGATGCGGTGCCCATGCTCTGCGATCGGGGCGACGTCGTGGTCTGCAACCGACAATGCCTGCATGGCTCATTTGCCAATGCTTCGGCCGATCCGCGGGCGACGTTTGTCTGGGGATTCTTCCGCCGGGATTCGGTGCTTGGAGCGGAGACGCCCGTGCCGGCGACTCGTCCGGGACAGGCTCCCGACACCCGTCGCTATTCGGAAGCAGACGTGGATTCAAGGGACAAGGTGGTGCAGTTGGCCATCGCCGCGCGCCGGGCCCATCGGCCCGAGGAAACCCCGTACCCCTACAAGTCGGGGGGCGATGAGGCGCTTCAAACGCAAGCCGAGGGCGAGAT
>NZGT01000041.1 GCA_002691025.1 Spirochaeta sp.
CTCTTCAGCCTGCGCTTTCAATGCTTCTGCCTCGTTCACGAGGGACTCGCGCTCCATCGCGGCGCCCTCGCGCGCGTGGGCCGCCCAGACGGATGAGGGCGAGAGGGCGTCGTCATGCGACGCCAGCGACCGCCTTCGAGAGGACGGCGGCGTCCGTCGGATTGAGGACCGCGGCGTCCTCCCCTTCTTGGGTGTCGGCGTCCGTACCGTTTCGGCCGCAGCAAGCAACAGCGCCGCGGCGGCCCGTTTCCCGCCACCAGCACAAACCACGGCCTCCAGCACCTTCTTTCTTCTCCTGAGAGCCCGTCGCGCGTCGCGCGCCACGGCGATGGCCGCCCTTGTTTTGGCGTCGTCTCTCACACTGTCTTGGGTCAGCGTCGGGTCCCACGCCCTTTTTTGAGTAGTGGCACTCCTCATCCGGTCGGCACCGGCGCCGATTTTAATATTTTCTAGGGTACAAGGCCCGAGCGTCCGCAACACCGCAGCGCCGAGCGGCGCCTCACCATCGACCTCATGCAGTAGCTTCTTCACACCATCTCCATCAAAACCGGCCCGTCCGACGGACACGGCGCACGACGACCCTACCACTGATACTACTCGACCGTCGACGCCCCGCAGCAGTAGTTCAGCTCCTCTTATTATACATTTCTGGGCGTCTTCACACTTGAGAGCGATCTGAGAAGCAGAAGAAAACGCCAATGAAAAAACAACGCCGGGGCCGCCGCCTCGCTTACGCTTCACGGTCCTCTTCAGAGACGACGTCTGGATGGCAGCAATCAGGTCCGCCCGCGTCGCCACCGTCGCCACCACATCGCGCCAAACATCCCACGTTATTTCTGACGTAGCTTGCACGAGATCCAAAATAGACGCCCACGGCGCATCATCGTTATTGAGCGAAGCCAACAACGCTGCACGTGGGACCGGATGGGACGGGCCTCCATCACAATCGAAGAATGCCTTCTTCAGCAGAGCCGCTGAAGCACACTGAGACGGTGTAGGCGCACCCTGGACTTGGATGGAGACGGCCTTGAACGCACAAGATAGCGTGCACGAACCGCGAGCCGCGCCCGTGACAGGATCTTCAAGTGATAGAATGATGCCCCGCGTTTCTTTACTGCGTTCTGTAGACAAAGCTATCAACGGTGCTAATGAAACGGAGCCCTTCGCTACTCTATTCCTCCATCCACCGCGCTCATCTAAGACGGCTATCTCGAGAGACGGCCCCGCAAACAGCGGATCGACCAATGTAGAAGCGTCTATTTCCAGTAAGAGCTTCTCCGCATGGGGTCCTCCAAAGGCCGCCTTGCCCACCAATGATGTATTGCTTCGTGTATGAGCACCATGTCCTAATGAACCTTTCACAGATAAACGGCAGAACGTGCGCGACGGTAATGAGGGCGCGTCGGCCTCGCCGTCCGTCAAACGCGCGGCCCGCTCGCAGGCCTGCTCGTCTAGATCTAAAGCTTCCACTACCACTTCCAACGAACCGGTTGCCGGTCGCACGACACAAGCCTCGCATTTGACATGCGAGGCCTGGTGGCCTCGGCCCAGCGTGTCCTCGCAGGTCTCGACCGTACCGGGATGCGCCAACGCCCGTAGAGCGAGGTCACTTAAATCGGCGAGACCCGCTCCATCAATACGCTCGACGACCAAAGCTTCGTCGTCTTTCCCAGTTAGGGGCCACAAAGCATTAGTAGAGGTGCACGTGCGTCCCGCCAACTCCAATGAGAGCGGCGCCTTACATGACGTGGAGAGGAAGAGCATCGACGGCGTCGATGTTTTTTCTGTGGAGGATAGAGTAATACTCACGTCAACTTCGCCCCGGAACGCCCCGGCTTGGTCCCGCAATTCTAAAGTAGCCTGTTCTTCACCGGAAGTGAACGTCGGCCACGGGATACGTAGAGAAGCGTGGCCGATGTCGCTGTCACTCAAAGGCATCGTCGACGCGGCGACGGTCAGAGATAGGCATGGAGGCTCCATGTTCCTCAGATCCGGCGCATCTAGCAGCAAGGACAGAGCTCTAGGTAAGCTCATCGGTACATTCTCGTCCCACTGCGGGTGCGTGTCCGTGCCCCTCGTGGAGACTGATCCCTTTCCTGTAGTTGTGTCGTCGCCACACGTCAAAGCGAGCTTGGCGTAGGCCTCGATGCGGCCCCGACACCTAGGGTGTTCTAAAAATCGCGCACCTTTGACCTTGACCGAGAGCTGCCGCGGGTCCACTTGTGTTTGTTCTTGAGTAGCGAGCTTTCTAGATAGTAATGTTTCGCCCGGGAGCGCCTGCACGGTTACGCGCGCTGTGGAGACACATTCGTCATCTTTATTCAAGTCGAGAGTCGCCGACGCGACGTCGCCGCCGTCTAATATCGATGTTGTAAGAGGTAAAGAGCCGACGGCGTCCCCCAACGAAACATCCAGTAGCACAGTAGCCGCGTCGCTCGAATTCGCGACCCGTAAAGGGAGCACCACCCCATTCTCCGCGTCGGGCCAGGGCGGCATCTCCCTTTCTTCGCCGTCGAGCGCTAATGACACGGGCCCCTGCTGGCAAATGGCCACGCAGTGCACGAACCCGCGGAACGGCCGCCGCTTGAACGACCTCGGGCCGTTGACGCGTATGCGCACGCCGATCTGCGGCTTCAGACCGAGCTCGGCGTGGGACTCGTTGAGAGGCAGCCAAACGACGCATTCGCCGCCGATCTGCACCAACGCATCTAACGAGATCTGAGGCGCGTGGATCTGCGTGGAACCATCCCCAACAAACGAGGAATGCGTTGTGGTTCGTCCTAGAGCGACATCTAGGAAGGCTTGGCGTTTCGCATCGAAAACTAGTGAAGCACCGTCGACTCTGCGGGGCCCTTTGCCATCTATATTGGCAATGAGCCGCCAGCGGTCGCAGTCCACCAACTCTGAATCTTCTTGCACGCCGACCAACGAGCAGCGGATGGGCACGGTCCTTTCCGTGCGTTTGGCCGAGGTCGCGATGACGCGCCTCTCCGCCTTCTTGGGTTTGGCTTCGACGGGGACGCCCGGCGACGCGGGCGTGGCGGGTCGTTCCTCGGACGCGCGTTCGACCCGCAAACTCAGCTGGACGTCAGCGCCGACCGACCAGGTTTCGGTCGGGTAACGCCCATCTGGTAATAAGCCAAGGGGCACTCGGAGAGAACCTTCTGATGTCGATATACATAGAACGTCTATTTCACTATGAGAAGATCGTAAGACGACGGTCCTCGCTTCCGTCAACGAGCATTCCACCGCTTTGCCCGAAGCAGATAATGATGCCTTGACCACAGTGTTATCCGAGGCTTCGAAGCGGATCCTCACGCGCGCTTTGATTCGTGGAGGCGGTGGCGCTTGCGGCTTATCATCAGTTAAAAATACGACGCCAAACCGCAGCACTCCGGCAGACTGGGCGTATTTCACGTCCTCGTTGTCGGCCAGCGCCTCCAATTCGTCCAAGGGATCGACACAGGTCAAACACCTTCTGACCACACCGTAGGGTGATTGCACGAAGTCCTGTAATAGAGGACCGAGGGCGACTTCTCCCTCCGTCGATCTACCAGCTTCGTCGACGAATTGGAGCTTCACAACCCTACCTTGGCTGATATCCAGCTCAAGCTCTTGCGCTTCGAACCACCTAGCTGTTCCGTCCGCGTCTCTAGAAGCGCCGCGCGTCTTCTGGAAGCCCTCTGTGCCGCGGACGTGCGCGCGGACGTACGGCTTACCCTTACCGTTGGTGCTTCGGCGGCTCGGCTCGTAGGACTGGATGAGGAGCCGTACTGTCGTCGGCCCTTTTATGGATTGGTCCGTCTCGTCGGCCGTGCGCAGGAAGGATGGAACTGCTGCCATCGTTCTACGAGCTGGCACCTTGCTGTACCTTCGGTAGCTCGAGGCAGCGTCGCGTCCGGTAGCGTTGGAGCTGGGGCAGCCCTTTCACCCACCAGCGCGGCCCGAGGCAGCGCGGTGCGGCGCGTGCGCGTCCGACTAGGCAACACCGCGTCGAACAGCGTGGACGGCCAACTGCGTCCACCGACGACACAGGCGGAACGACCGTGCGCCAAACTGCAGACCGGACGACAAACCCGAACCCGAACCACGGTGCGCGAGAGGGAGTTCTGTGTTGTCGAGAGCTCGTTGACGCGCCTTCGACGACTTTTTGCCTTGTTTTGTCACGCTGCATTTTCATTCACAAGCAGCCAAGGCAGGCATCGCCATCGCAGCGTCTGCGCACACAGTGAAACTGTAGTTGCTGCAAACAAGCGCATTTGTGCTGCATTAAGGCGAGAAGCACAAATCACGATCAATACCGCGCTCACGGCTGCGAGCACAACAAAGCGATAATAGCAGCACCTCCACTCTCCGGGAGGACAGGCGACGGCGCGAGCCGGCGAGACTCAAGAAAGTCGCTGCCAGTGGTGCGATACCGAAACGCGTCATGGCTGTAGCTCTGGGACAGAACGACCAGCAATTAGGAGAAATCCTCGCGGCCCTGACCGCGCCGGACACGACGCGCATCAAACAAGCGGAAGACGCCCTGAAGCCGGTTTTAAAGAGGCCCGAGAGCGTCGGGCTGCTGACGACGCAGGTCAGTCGGAGCGAGAATCCCGCCGTTAGACAGATCGCCGCGGTCATACTCCGAAAGAAGATCGGCAAGCTCTGGAAGAAGGTCAAGAAGAACGCGCGCGAGCGGACGAAGGGGTTGCTGCTTGAGAGATTGGCTTCTGAACCCGAAAGAGCTGTTCGTAAAAGTGTAGCGGCCCTAGCGTCGGCGTTAGCAAAAATACTACTCCCATCGAACAAGTGGCCCGAACTCCTCCAGTTCATCTCGCAGTGCGCCACGCATGCGGACTGGAACCATCGGGAGTTGGCTTATATCTTGCTGGTGCAGTTGTCGGAAACCGTAGCAACCGCTTTGGCCCCAGAACTGCCAAGACTAGCTGGTTTGTTCCAAACCGCATTGCAAGATCAAGAGCGACCGGTAGCTGTTGCTGCATTACGGGCCTGCTGCGCCTTCGTCCAGACGCTGTCCACCGACGACGAAGCTTTATTATTCCGGGACCTCGTCCCGCCCATGGTGGCAGTAGCAAGACAAGCAGCCTTAGCGAAGGACGACAACGTCCTGAGGCAGTTCTTCGACTGCTTTAGCGAGTTAGCCCAGACGCCGGTGCCCGTTTTGACGCCTCATATCACTACTGTGGTCTCGCTCTCCCTAGAAGTCATGAAGGCGAGTGATGACGACCTGGAACGAACCACAAGGGACGGCGCCGCCAGTGTGGTAGGCTGCATCGCCGAGTGGAAGCCCAAGTTGTTAGGAAAAGCCAATCTCGTCACTCCCGTCGTGCACGCGTGCTGCGAGATCATGGTTAGGGCGGATGCGTCTGCCAAGTCCGGTGGAGGAGCTGGTGCGTTGTTCGTGTCGACGCCGTTGCAGCGGCTACGACAGGAGGAGAAGGCGTTGGCTCAAGCCGCTAGGGTGGCCCAAGGTCTAGTTGGAGGGGACGACGACGACTCGGATGACGAAGCGTATGAAGGTCCTTCGTCCCAGGAGTTAGCTCAAACGACGCTGGACCAAATAGCGTTACATGTCCCGCACAAGTGGTCCCTCGAACCTTCGCTCGGACTCGCGTTTCAATGTCTAGACGCGCCAGACGACTCTACGCGGCGAGCGGGCGCTGCGGCTGTCGGTGTGGTCGCGGAGGGGTTCCAGGATCCTCTCAGGGAGCACCACCTCGGTAGCGTATTAGCTAAGCTCGCCCAAGCGGCTCAAAAAGCAACGGACGCCCCCACGCGGGAATGCCTGTGCTTCGCCTACGGCCAGCTGGCGGAGCACTGCCAGCCCGAGATCATCGGGCACTCCAACGCCGTCATTCCCGTGGTGTTCGAGTTCTTGAACGACCAGCGGGCCGCAGTCGTCGGCACGGCTTGTTACGTTCTGGAAACTTTTTGTGAATCGATGGACTCGGACCAGTTGCAACCGCTGTTGGAACCGTTGATGTGCCGCCTGGTGCCGTTGCTAGATCATCGGTTATTAGGCATAAGGGAGATGGCCGCGGCCGCTGTGGGAAGTGCCGCGGTCGCGGCGTCGGACAAGTTCGGTCCCTATCTCGAGGGCACGGCGCCGCGACTAGCCGCGATGGTCGAACTAGGCGAGGAACGGGCCTGGGAGCTGCGCGGGAGAAGCTTGGAAGCCCTAGGTCATGTGGCCCTCGCAGTGGGAAACGAGAAGTTCGCCCCATACAGAGATACGGCCTTGCGAGCCGCCGCCGCAAACTTGGAGTTAGACTCCACCGAATTAGCGGAGTACTCCTACGGCTTCTTCGCGAACTGCGCTAAAGTGATGCGGTCCGATTTTGGGCCGTTGCTCCCGCAACTAGTACCTCATTTACTAGACGTAGCAGCGAGGAAGGACGCGGCGTCGTTCGACTTCGCGGAAGATGACGACGACGAAGGGGGCGGGTTCAACGCGGCCTTCTTAGACGAGGGGGATGATGGGGATCAGTGGGAGGACGACGAAGGGGAAGAATCGGACGACGATTCCCTCGCGGGCCAGGCCGTTGTTACTGTCAGAACCGCGATGATGAACGTCAAAAGAGCGTCTATTGTCGCGTTGGGGAATTTAGCGGAGTACACGGAGGGGCTCTTCGCGCCTCATCTCGAAAATGCGTTGCAGTGCCTCAAGGTGCTCGTGGATTACTTCCACCACGAGATTCGCGAAAGAGCCGCGATAGCCTTGCAGCAACTCGTCCATGGCGCGTGTCTCGCGCACGGCGGACCCGCGAGGGACCCTTCGTACAGTGCACCTCCCAACGACGAAAAAGAACCGAAAGCGATAAACTGGACGAAGGGCACGGACCAAGTGCTCCCTCCCCAACTAGACGTTTACGTCCAGGACTGCGTCGGGTTGTTGTTGCGGTTGATTGCCGAAGATACGGCCAAGAGCGTCGCCGCGGTCGCGTGCGAGTCGTTGAACGAATTGATCCAGGACGCGGGGCCGTCGTCCTTCATGAGTAGGTTACCGCAACTGTTGGAAGCGTTGATACTCCTGGCGAACGGCAAGGCCCCCTGCCAAACTTTACTAGGTGATGATGATGATCACGACGAGGACGACGATGACGACCACGACAACGTGTTGATGGATAACGTGGCGGATTTATGTGGCGGCGTCGCGAAGGTCGCTGGTGCAAGGTTAGGTGCGGAAGCGACGGACGCCATGTTTAGAGCGTTTGCGCGGTATGCGCAGCCCGCAAGATCCGCGTCGGACCGGGCCATGGCCCTGGGCTGCTTCGCGGAGTTGTGTGTGGAATTGCCGCCTGAATTGGCCGCCGATAGACATTTTGGCACGTTACAACCGTTGTTCGCGTCCGCGTGTGGCGATACCCATGCGAACGTCGCGAGGAACGCGGCCTTTGGGTTAGGTGCTTTATGTGAACGAGCTCCAGGGAACGCGAAGCCCCATCTCCAGGGCGCGCTGCACGCCTTGTTTCCACTGGTCCAAAGGGCGGACAATTCAAAGGCGGAACGCCAGGCCCAGGACGCCGCGGCCTCGGACAACGCGCTGGCGTCCATGTTCCGCGTTTGTGCTGCGGATGTTCAAAGTGCGCCCGTCGACCAGGTCCTCGGGCTCGTGCTACCTCGGTTACCTCTGCAGGAGGACGCCGGGGAAAATTCTACGTGTGCTCAGTTCTTCATTGATCTGGCCGTCCAGGGCCACCCGGCCATCCAGACGCACGCCGCGGCCGTACGTACAGCTTTATCAAAGATGCTTTCGGAGGACAAGCTCGACGACGCGGCCGTCGCGGAACAAGCCCGAGGGCTCCTCGGGCGGCTGGGGGGGTAAGTTAGTTGGTGGACTTGCTCTCGCGCGCTCCGGCGTTTAGGGGGTATCGTCCCCGGGCGCGGCTTCGAAGGCTCTCTAGCGGCCTGTAAGACACTAGCTGCGGCTTTCGTGAAAGCCTGGCCGCTGAGAAGGAGACGGACAACACGAGAGAGGTGAGGCCCCTCGCCGAGTAAGTGCCTTCAACTTCACTCCCGCGGCGACTATCGAACGCTTGCGAGCGCCGCGCGCCGCATACGCGCTCAATTTGCGCCCACCCCCCCGACATCACAAAGGCCCCCCGACGAAACTGAGCTCGCCTGGGACGTCTTGTCGAACACGTACGTATGCCGCTCTTTGACGGCGCACGCCGTCTAGCACTTGAAGCCACCTCTCCCGCCGAACGCGCGGTGCCCTGCTCACGAC
>NZGT01000042.1 GCA_002691025.1 Spirochaeta sp.
TAGTTTGATGCCAGCTTGGGGTTAAAATCAAATGTTTGAATTACACTAAAGATTAATGACGAACTCGCTAGAAAGTAATAACTAGCTGCTTTCACCTCACCCTTTGGCGAGTCGCCGTATTCGATCCGGATTAGTCGCTGTTGACCAGACGCGATAACTCAGTCCTATAGCCGCGGAAATGACGCCGCATGCGAGCCCGACCCAGAAGCCGAAGACTTCCATTGGGTCAGAAACCAGACCAAAGCCTAGAATGCATCCTATAGGTAGGCCAATGAGCCAAAAGCTCAATAGAGCTATGAAAAGAGGGGTTCTTGTATCTTTATAGCCCCGTAGCACTCCAAGACAAGTCGATTGGCAGGCATCGAATACCAGGAAAAAGACGACGAATAATAAAAGTGTGGCAGATAATTGAGACACGTTAGTTTCTGTTGTGTAGACGTTGACAATATCCTCTCTGAGGAAAAATATAAAAAGAAGTTTAGAAGATGAGCTCGACTAGCGTCGACATACTAGCCCGCTAGCCACACGGACGTGATTTATATGTATATTTGCCGGCCACGACGCCTTCGGACCCGCAAGGGGAGCGCCGCGGCACTACGCCGTCGACGCGAGGACGACGCGAGGCGACCGAGAGACACAAAAAGTCTAGCTTCCTTCTTAGCCCCGGCCTACTCCTCGCGGCAGACGCGCTTCCTGACCGCAGGATCGGGAATGCGCGCCAGGACCCGCCGCTCCTGCACCGTCATGAGGCGCGACCCGATCATCTTCGCCCGCGACACCTTCACTTTCAAAAGCCCGTTCGCATCAGCACATTTGACCTTTTGCACGATGGAATCGCAACGCACCCGAACATGACAAATCCGCGAACCAATTTCGGCGATGGCGTACCCATCTAACGCGTCCGCGAGGTGCAACGCGACTTCCCCGGAGTCCAACCTAGGTGACCTTCGACCCTTCTTCTTCTTCGACGGCCCGCAGTCGTCATCCGAATCGTTCACTCGTTCGAGGAACGCCGTCCGCAACCGCTTCCGCGCTTCCCGCGCATCCGGCTTTTGGTCGGACGAACCTCTGAAGGTTTGTAGCGAATCCGCCAATGCTAGTGCGAGGCCTCTATCATCACATCCTGCACTGCCCGCATAACCAACCGCTAAGAGTAAACATTCTCGAAAAGCCGCCGCAGCCCCGGGCGCGTGCGCGTTCGCGAGGTAAGCAATATGGGCCAGTTCCAATGCTCTAGCTCGACAGACCTCCTCATCTAATTCAATGGACACGGACCGCTTCGTCTTCTTGCCGCCCCGCGTCAATGCTTTCGCCATCATGTACGACGGTTCGTCGACCGTCCGCGTGCACCAATGTCTATAAGCTAGTCTGGGGGCGTCGGCTCGGTCCCTAAACCTCGCAACAGCTCCAACACGTTTCAATCCTAGTTTTTCATAAAAACCGATAGCTCGCCGCTCCGCTTGTAAGACCTGCGTGTGGGTCTCGCGTCGCGATCGTCATCTCGCGGCCCGAACGGCCTCAAACTCGAAAAAGAAACCACCCACGACCTCATCTCTCGAAGGCGACGCGCGTCGATGGCGTGAAGGCGCCGCAGCACCGCGGGACGGCGAGATACGACGCCGAGGCAGCACTACGCACTCCATCCCGTCTCTTTTAGCCTGGTCCAGCGCGGCTCGCACGAGTCGCCCGCCACACCCCAGAGCGCCACACAACGACACCTCCACGAGCTTGGGCCAGACCACGATCACGCCGCCGAACATGTCCTTGCGCGGCGCGTCTCTAGTTTCTCTCGGTTGTTTAGTGAGTGTATCTGCTAGATCACCGTCGTCGTCCTTCGACCGATCGATTTCGTCCTCGTTGGAAGCTTCTGCTACCAAGTCCGTAGCTTTCACCAGATCCAAGGGTGTCCGGATGTCGTTGCCTCTATGAAACACTCGTTGCACGGAGCCATCACTCCCATAGCTCCCGAACAACGCCGCCGGATCTCGCGAATCAAAAACGAGACTCTTGGCCAATCCACAAAACTCGTGGAAGAGCACGAAGCCCTGCAGGCGTTTCGCGCCCTTCTTTTCTCGAACAATAAACCCCTTCAGAGGATCTGGTGCCAACGCAACTCGTTCGTAGCAGTAGTCCGCGCTCAGAGGCTCGTCAAAACACACGGCGTCGGGGTTGTTCTTCAGATGTTGGCGCCGCGCCGCTTCGTTGCAGATGGCCATCATCTCCGGTAACAATTTCAGCCACGCGTCGCGCCCTTCGACGGCGACCATGACCGAGCCCTGGTGGAATTTCGCGTCGGAGCGACCGCAGGACGGCACGTCCTCGAAGCCGTCCTGTTCTGCTATCAAACGTCGATATTCCCGTCGCGTCGCCCGTGCGGCGTCGGATTCTTTCGCGACAGCCGTAGGCCGCTCGTCGTCGTTATAGGTCTTCACATCATCATTTGATGGAGACACTCTACCTTCGGTCGGGACGCGGTTCGGGCTGTCCTCCTCCGTGGACTGGCCCTCGTCGTCCTCGGAAGGCGTGCGGCTTCTTTTTGTGGAGGCTCGGGGGCCCATCTTGTGTGAGCGACGCCTCAGGCGTGACCTCAGCTACGCGCTGGTCGGCCTGAAGCGGCTGAGGGGCCTGAGCGGCCGCGTCCTCCCCAACGTCGTGCTCTCCGCTTTCGAAGGCTTTATCTCACCAGCCGGAGCTTCCGGGCTGCTCGGCTCGCGCAGGGGCGCAGCAAAGCAGCAGAGCTCACCCTCCCAGCGTCGAACACGCCTCAATTCTCGGCACCTGGCGAATACAGGCCGCCTCAGCAAGAGAGCCCGGCTTTGCTTTTGCACGCCTCCGCTAGTATCTCGGCCTCGAATCGGCCCCCTAGACCTCTCTGGGCAAAGCGCGGCGTCCCCGCTAGCCCTGTGATGCTTCTTGGTTTAAATACCTACTAGAAAAAATAATCGCGCTAGCACTGTAAGGCACTAGTAAAATCCGCGACGTAACTAGCCTGAGCCTGAATCCCGATGGCGCATTTCTATAAGGAATGAACTTTACGAGAGGGGAGAGCTAGGGGGAGGGGAGGGATGTCTGACGCCCGGCGGATAGCACACCCCGTCGGCACTATGCTATCTTGCCCATTGAACAGGCTCCTGCCTTGCGCGGTCGATCGCAGGCAGCGCCGCAATACCGGGTGGAGCTCCTTGTGCACGCTGGGGGGGGCGACGCTCACGGTACGTCACCGCGTGCGCTCGGCGCCCGACGGGAGGGGAGTGGGGATGTGCAAATCAATCTGTGAGTCGACGTCGCGTCGTCGTCGCGTGATTTGTACACTGCAGTCGACGACGTAGTCGAGTTGGTCTTCCGTGTAGCGCTCCTTCGGTTGTCACTCGCGGGCCGCGCGGCGAGAGCCAACATCGCATAACACGACCGACAACAAAGAACCCAACTTACGAAGCCCCCGACGACTGCCTCGTAATAACACCAGACTCCTGCGCGTCCGTCACGCCACTTCCCGACTCGCTATCCCTAGGAGGCGGCGGCGGCGGAACCGTACGAGGCACGCCGTGGTCCGGGTCGGCGTCCGCCGCGACCCACTGGGGCTTGTCCGCATCTTCCACATGTTCTTCCGTCGTCCAGACTTCGAGCGAGGGTCGCGCGGCCCGCAACTCCGACAAAGGGTCAGAAGTAAAGCCCGCACAATCCACGCACACCAAGCGCTTCAAATGGGGCCCGTGGAACTGGATCACCTTCAAAACGGCATCGGTCAGGCCCGAACAACCTGAGACGTCGAGTCGCGTCAAGCCAGCAAGCTCGACAACGAGAACCTCCAGCGCCGCATCCGACAACCGCACGCTCTTCGAGAAGTCCAGGGCCTCCAGCCACAGCGCATCGGCCATCAGGCACGCCGAGGCATCCGTGAGTCGCCGGCAATTGCCCACACTTAGGTGTTTTACGGCCGGGCAGTTGTCGCACAGAGCTTTTATGGCTCTATCTGTTAAACGTAAACAGAACGAAACATCCACTTCTTCCAACGACGGGCAGGCCTTGCACAACTCGGCGAAGGCCCGGTCACCTATGGTGCTACAGCGAGATATGTCGAGGACTTGTAAGAATTGGCCCCGTGGCTGCTTGAACTCCGGTTCGAAGCGTAAATAGCCCAATCCCGCGTCCGTGAGTTGCGCCACACCCCTACAGTGTAATTTCTCCAAATGTTGGGCTCTCGCGGAAAGACCCGCAAAGGCTCGGTCGGTCAATCGAGCACATTCCGCGAGGCGGATCTCGCGCAGCTCGCCGAGCCTGCGTGTTTAAAACGGTGATGGCGTGCGGGCGGGGTCGCGGCGATGGCGTGAACGGACAAAGGACGCCGCACACACACATCTGCTGCCGCGCGGCCGCCCTCCCATCTTTTTTCGCGTCGAAAAAGAAGATCGCGTCCGTTATGAGGTGTAAATCTTCTAAACACAAAGTTCGTAGGCGCCAGAGGTTATGTGTAACCCGCAACGCTGCCGCGTCCGTGACGCGGTGCAGTCCGCTCAGATTCAGATATTCTAGAGCCGCACACCTTTCAGCCACCGCACTAACACCGTCATCGGACAACGAAGCACAGAAGGACACGTCTAAACTTCTCAACTTGGACTGGGCACAAGTGGTGGCCAAAGCATAAACTCCGGCGTCCGTCACATCAGTACAGAACGCGCAATGAAATAATTCCAACTGCTTCAATGCTTTTGCCACAACAATGAGTGTTTCATTGTTCACGCCTCCACAATACGACAAATTCAGCGCTTTGAGATGTTTGCAGCCGCGAGCTAGAGGACCAAAACCCGCGTTCGTGATCTTCCCGCAGCCCTGAGCAGCAACAAGCGTAGCGTGCTTGGCCCCTCGTCCTAGATGCACAAAAGCTTCGTCCGTCAACTGCACACACCCGTCCAACGTGATCGATTGCAAGGACGTGTTATGTCTAGCAGCGAACATGCAGCATAGGTCCGTCACGTCGCCACAAGCTGTTAAATCTAACGATATGGCCAGTCTTCTCGCGTTGAGTACGAGTCGGACGTCGTCATCGCCCACTCTACACGTCCCTCCATCATGCTTTCCTAACGTGATCAATCTGTTATCTTCGTCTTCTTCCGCATCCCTCACGAGTTTGCACAGCGCTTCGTCATTCCTCAGAGCTCGCGCCCAGGATAGATCGACGCCACCGTAGATCTCGGCTAGATTCAAGTCAGCTAATACCAACCGATAGCACCTGGCCGCGGCTCTAGCTAAGCGAGGATGCGCGTTCGCACTCCCTAGCCCGAATCGCTTGGGCACCAGCGCCAGATCTTTCAACGGCAAGGCCATCTTCGACTGATGTTGAATTTCATGAGTGGCGAAGTAGTCCGGCCTCACACGCAACAACGCATCTAGGGCGTCTACACATCGGAACGCGTGCGCCGGCCCTTCGGGTAATCTACGAATCACAGCTCCTAACGTCTCGGCGGCATTTAAGCCTTCTAACTTCCTGATAGCCTGGTCCAACAACGCCGCAGCTCTTCTATGAGCAGGACCGGCGATCGGGACTGCTGTGGTACCAGCACCGGGAGGCAATGATCTGTGATCAGAGGCATCAATGCACGCCAAATGATCACATAAACAAAGAGCGTGCTGTTCTCGCACGCGGAAATCATCCGGCTCGTGCTGTGCTGCCTTTTCGAAATGTTCGGCAGCTAGAGCGAAGAGTCGAGCAGCGTCTCGCGACCGAGACGTCGAGGCGGCGCCCCGTTCCGCGCCGCCCTGCCGTCCCATGCGCACATGCACGGCGATGTCGTCCGCACTTAGTAACTTGTCGTAGACCGCGACGTGAGCCAGGCACCCGTGCCAAAAATGCCGACCTTGGCGAGCTCTTCCGGACGCCATCGACGCCCCTATAACACACGGTCTTCGAGACCTCTCAAGAGCGGCATCCAATTCCTTCCGCCGCCGATCTTCCACGTCATCTCGCAGCCGCTGAAATTCGGACGCTATTTTTTGCACGTTTTCCATGTACAGTTCTTGTCTATAAGCGGCCCGCGCTTTGAGGAGAGCCTCCTGCTTGCCCAACCTCTGTAGACCCTGCTCCTTGGCGTTCGCCGTCATCTTGTACTTGAACTCCGACTGCTCGACTAATTTAATAGCCGCTTGTTTAATCCTTTGCATCCCTTCAGACGTCTGCATGTACACTTTTGCTTGCTTGTCGGTCTGCTTCTTGCACAACCCCCTAGCGTCGTCCTCGTCCTTCTGGATCTGTTCGAGCTCTTCCTTGCGCCCCTGGTTTGCGTCCTCATTTTGCGCTAACACCTCAGGAGCCACTTCCATCCTCGCAGAAGGTCGGCCATTGATGTAGAGACGCATCATCGTCCCGTCGTAGGTCCCCACGACGTGCTGCCACTCGTTCACTCTGGATTTAGGGCCTTTGAGCAAAACTTCTGCCGCGCCGCAAAAAAGTGTAAAGCACCACTCGTGCGTCTGGACGACGGCTAATGCGCCTCGGCCCGTCATGGCTGCTATGCGATACGAACCTTCGTCCTCCGCGAGTAGAGCCCAGCACTCCATGCAGAAGGGCTCGGACGGCTTCTGTGGCGATATTCGAGCGGTATAAGATGAGACAATGTGTCCGTGTTCCGTCGGTTCGAACCGCGCGCATTTCGGGCCCTCGACCGGTCTTCTTACTGCCTCATCTGCAGCAGCATCGGCAGCTTCGAGGAACGGCACGCCGCAATACACGCCCTTCGCGAAATAGCCATCTAATGAACCACCGACGTCGCCGCGGTTCCTAGCGAGGTGTGCTCCCGGTCGCTCATCCAGAGGTAAGTAGAGAGGCGGCTTGTGCCTCTTCACGAGCTTGTTGTAGTCACCGATGCAGCTCCGCGCTTTATGTGCGAGTAACAACCCACGAGCAACGTCTAGGTGACAGATGCCATGTTTAATCACAGGTTGACAAGCAGGTCTCGCCCCAGAACAAGCGCCCAACGACGCGACGGACGTATCGGCCTTGTTCAAATCCGCGGAGACAAATACAAAACCATCCGGTGCTGCGTCGAAGGCCTCGAGTGCCTTCGCATTGATGGGCAGGCC
Organism: Spirochaeta sp.; assembly: GCA_002691025.1. Taxonomy (GTDB): domain Bacteria; phylum Myxococcota_A; class UBA9160; order UBA9160; family UBA4427; genus MED660. Next base: position 7,078 of record NZGT01000042.1, read on the forward strand.
GCATAACGCGGAAACGCGGCGTATGAGGTAAGGTAGAGTCGGTAACAACGTCGTCCTCACAGTACACGCCTCGACGGCGTCGATGGCCCGCTCGCCGTACGACTGGTTCACTCGAGGAACGATTTCCTCCTGCCAGATCACATCACTTGTGGGATGGCCGCCCGTCAAGGCATTCAACAGGTCAATGGCGAAGGGTGATCCTATAGATGCGACGACGGCGCCATGCAAGCGTGCGGACCGCCTCATATAGAACCTCAACAGCAATTTTGCGGCTCTACACACCATCTCGCAGAGCAGCGCGATGCGCATTTCTTTTGAATTTCTAGCGTCCCTCACCTCCCCGGCGAACACTACCTCAGAATTCGTAGACAGGCCTTCAAAAGGTTCTTCCAGAGGACATTTATCTTCCGAGAACTCTTCTGACATAGAAACACGAAACACTCGACCGGCCACTAATATCCTAGAACCTCTCTCCAGCTCCAGTCTGAAATCGGAAGACGTCCTTAAGACGTTACTACCAAAATCACATCGAGCGGTACCTGTGAGTCGCCGCCAGAATTTTCTCCTCAACAGACCCATGTGCCTCAAGTTGACACCAACTCGATGGAGTTCCGCAGTCACATCCAAACCCCAGAGTCTAGAAGGTCCTAGTCGTTGGTCCGCGTCGCCGTAGCCCGAGCCCATCTTCCTTCTGTCCACAGGTATGTCTAGAGCGAACGGGTCCGCGACCGGGTCAAAAGCAGGTAGATCTTTGGACCGAGGACCTAAGGGCCCTCGCGACGCGAGGTCCTCGGCTAGTAGCGTCAATTCGGTCTCGACCAAATGCTTCGTCGCGTCGATGACGCGCGAGACGTGTAAATCTCCGTCCTCAGTGGCCGAAGATATGGCACAATCACCATCAGGACTTAGTGGATCTTTGCACCTCTTCAAGTATTCCGGCCGCAGCATCCTCCAGAATATACTATGACCTCTGGGAGCTACGGGTAAATGTTCGCTCCCGACCGGGTTCTCCGAAGGCAGGCAGTTCCACAAGTTAACCAACCCAAATCTCTCCTCATCCAACTTATAGGCTCGGACATCGACGCCCGCATGGATCGTCTTCGGGTTCAGGTCTTTACTTCCTTTCACGTTATGGGCAGCTAGGTTTAATTTCCGAGCGATGCCCGCGAGCAGGTTGTTGCACTCTCTGCTATCGTTATGTACTATTTCACCTCGGTCATCCGTGCCGTGCACTAATTCCCTCCGTTCTCTTCTTACTTCTCCAGAGTCACCATATTTGATCAAATTCGTAGGTAACACCGAGGTACAGATAACTCGAAAGCCGTGATAGTCCACAGTAGCACTCAACGGCACCCTTAATTTATCAACTTCCAAAGCTTCTCGTAAGTATGCTCTACAGCCATTTCTTTCATGCCCAGCCGCTTTTGCGGCGTACTCGTCGCTCCCGTTAAAGATGCCGTGCTCGTCGGTAGCCACCTCGTAGCGCACGCCCCAGGCCTCATATTTATACACTCTAGGGCCTCGACCGCCGACCTCCGCTCTACAGTCCGCATCTTTTTCGGAAACGACCTTGATCGTCTTTTCGCTTATTGGGAGGTGCCACTCGTGGAGCACGGTCGTGGCGCCTCGGACGCACGCGTCGAGGAACCCCTCGCAGACACTGATGAGTTCCGTGAGTCGCAACTCATCTAGTTGATTCAGAGGCTTCCGGTTCGATTTCAAGCGGTTCGGTGCACTCACGTCGTCGGGATGAATCAGGGCACAGAAGTAGCGCTCCGTCCACTGCTCCCTATCTTCCGGTAGTACGTCAACACCAGGTTTTCTACCTTTGATCAAGTTATGACATCGTTTGACGTCTCTCCGCCTCTTGAGCCAGTAGTTCCGCGTGAGCTTCGTGAGTCGTATCTTTTTCGCCTCCTTCTCGAGAGCCTCTCTAGCTAACGCTTCGTTTTCATCACATTTCTTCAGAGCTAAATCACAGCGATTCAGCAAATCGTCGACGGTCGGGTCAATCAACTGGAGAGGTGTAGTCCCCCTCTTGGCCGACGCCATCGCCGCGCGCACCTTCCGATCCACGACCGTTCGGGCGTTCTCCGCGCCCTTCTCGGCCCGCTCTACGACTCGTCGCTGGAGCCAGGCGTCGTGGCGCGCGTGCTGTTCCGTTACTTTGGCAGTGAGTAGCCCAAACTCGAAGTCGGAGGCCAGGACTTTCCGCAGCGCTTCGGCCACGACGATGTCGTCCTTCAGCAACCGGAAATGTTCCTTGAGTTCCGTTGTCAAGAATGTAGGTATGGGTCTTGATTGTAGTACTGTCTCCACGTCCGGTATGAGCAGACCGGGAAACGCGGGCGACGTCCTGATTAATTGAGCTTGCTTCCGTCGCGAGTAGCGGTGGCGAGGGGCCCCGAAATGACCGCCGAACACGTGACTTTCCGCACTTGAAGTCCCGAGGCAGGCGCCTTCGGGTTTGAGCGACGTCTCGATGTAGCCTAACAAAAGTCTTTTGGAAGGCAATTCGAGCAGCATCTCCTCGGTTTTCAGTACCGAAAACACGGGATTCACCGATCTTAAGCGTCTCATAAAGTCGTCAGGAGACGGTACTGGTGACGCGTACTGCCGCCTTATGGACCGTTCCTTATCTGACTCACCAGCCCCATCGGCGAACAACTCGGGCGGAAAGCAGCCGACGAGCATCTTCTCGATGCGGTTCCTCGAGCGAGCGTTGTAGGCCGATCGATACGCATCAGGATCCTGGCCGTAGACGTCCAAATCGATTTCCACCGTCAAAGCCTTCTCCTCTCTCCTAGGCGTCTCGATGGGCTCGTCCTCAATCTCTTGAGTAGAGAACGGGTTAGTTAATATAGAAGCGAAGGCCGTCATGGACTGGTGTAAACTTCTAACATCCTTGGGAGGTGGGGCCGCGGGACCGTTCAAGTTCACACCAGTAGGTGCCAATCCTCGCTCCTGCTCCATTTCGTCGAACCTATCCCCGACTTGCTTCGCGACCGCGTCGCAGGCCTCCTCCATCATCAAGCGGACCTGCGCGGAGCATCACGATTAGCCTCAAATCCGAAAAGAAACCACCCACGACCTCGTCAGATCGACACGAGTCACATCAACAAAGTGAAGGCGCCGCAACACTTCAAAACGCCGAGATCGCACCGCCGCGTCGCGGTCCATGCCGATCCCCTCGGCTTTTTTTCTCGTTTGAAAAATGCGGACCTTCGCGTCCCAGGTGTGGCGCTTGACGCCCGTGAGCAGTTCCTTGTTCCGGAAGTCCTTCTCTACTCTTTCTTTAGCGGTCTGAGTGGCTACCCTCCTTGCCTGTTGAAAGGCCTGCACTCGAGCCACATGTTCCGATTTTTCCCGGTTCTTCTTGCCTCGCCAGATGTTTTGTAATTTGGTAGCGGCTCGCTCCGCAATTTTCGACTCATATACAGTCATATTTGTCAAGTGACCGTGCTCGAGTGGTATCACTGCGCTTCTCTGTTTCTTCTTCCGTCGAGCCCGGGCTGACGCGGACTACGATCCACGTGCGATACCCGTCGTTGCCTGTTGCGCCAGGGATGGCGAACCAATGCCACGGCCGGCCCTGGTGGTAGCCAGGTATCGGGATCCATTGCGCCACCGCCGCCATGGCGTTCGCGGCGATGGTGGCCAGGATCTGCGCATTCGTTGGGAAAACGACGACCACAACAACCGGAGAGAGCAGGATGGCGATCGCGACGGCGGCGGGGAGCATGACAGCACTCGGGATCGGAACGCGGCGTGCGGTTAGCGCTCGGGTCGGAACGCGCA
>NZGT01000043.1 GCA_002691025.1 Spirochaeta sp.
GAGGAAGAGGAAGAGGAAGAGACCTCCAAAGAAGCATCTCCCCCGCCCTCCCCCGGTGGCAGTTCGAGTTCCTGCGGACTGATCGGGCTGGAAATCCTCTTGCCCCTGGCCCTGACTTCCGGGTTGCGACGCGCCCAGCGAAGAAAGCCCATTCCTCGGACGGCCTGACGCCCTTCACCGCCACCGCGGTGCACGTTGCGAGCGAGACACACTCCGGCTTCAAATCCGTACGTCCGACCCAGGTTGGCTTCACGTGGCTCTTCGTCGCCTGACTTCCCTTCGGGTCGATCGGTGTCCTATGCTCGTCCATGGAGGAAACGCAAACCATGGGCAAGTATACGCAGGCCGAAATCATGGAGGCCTTTGAACTCTACAACGAAGCGCGAATTCAAGCCCAGGAGACAAACGACTGGAGTGTCTGGGCAGACCGATTTACCGAAGACGCTCACTATATCGAGCACGCCTATGGAGAATTCCATGGACGAGAAGCCATCCGGCAGTGGATCTGTGATGTCATGGCCCCCTTTGCCACCATGGTCTTCCCAAGAGACTGGCTTGCCTATGATGCCGAAGAGGATGCCCTGGTTTTCCAATGCCAGAACCTGCTTCCTCATCCCACCGATCCAGACGGAGAACCATTTTCCTTTCCAAGCTGGACCCGACTCGTCTATGGAGGCAATGGGCTCTTCAAATCCGAGGAAGACATCTACAATCCGTCTAGAGACGCGGGTCAAGCAGTGAAGGGATGGCTCAAAGCGGGAGGGGAATTCTCATCTCGCGAGAAGGTCAAGATCAAGCACAGCTAGCAAACCCGTCAAAAGAAAGTCATCCATGCCGATACCGATCCTCAAGAACCAGAAGATTCTCATCACCGGCGCGACGAGCCAGGTAGCGCGGCCCGTCGTCAAGACACTCTCTGCCGAGAACGAGGTCTTCGGCCTGGCGCGCTTCCGTGAAGCGGAGCAGCGTCAGGAGATCGAAGCGCTGGGCGCACACACCCTGGCCGTCGATCTCGCGGACGGTGAGATGAACGAAGTCCCTCAGGATTTCGACTACGTGCTTCATTTCGCGGTGGTCAAAACCGGCGATTTCGAATATGACCTCAAAGCGAATGCAGAGGGTGTGGGCTTCCTCATGTCACACTGCCGCGGCGTAAAGGCCTTTCTCCACTGTTCCTCCGCCGGGGTGTACCATGACGAAACAGACGAACCCCTGCGCGAAACAGACCCTCTCGGTGACAATCATCGATGCATGATGCCCACTTACAGTATCTGCAAGATCGCCGCGGAATCCGTTGTTCGCATGAGCTCACGCTTGTGGAACATCCCTTCCATCATCGCGCGATTCAGCGTGCCCTACGGCGATAACGGAGGCTGGCCCTGGTATCACCTGATGATGATGAAGGCAGGCGTTCCCATCCCGGTTCATACGCAAGGGCCCTGCTACTACAACCTGATCCATGAGGATGACTATATAGGCATGCTTCCCGCCCTTCTGGCCAACGCAAGCGTGCCCGCCACCATCATGAACTGGGGAGGCAATACGGCCACAAGCATCGAGGAGTGGTGTAGCTACCTCTCTGAACTCACCGGCCTTGAAGCCCAGATAGCTCCGACCGACGGCGCTCTGAAAAGCCTCCCTATCGACACGACACGGATGATCGAGAAGGTCGGCCCCACACGAACGGACTGGAAAGACGGTATTCGGAGAATGGTCGAATCCCGAAACCCTGAACTTCTACTCAGTAAAAACGATCAACCCTAGATATCCGCAGCGCGGATCAAGATGGAGTCATCATGGAAGAAGGCATCTTTCAAGATCGCGTTGCTCTGGTGACTGGCGCCGGGTCGGGGATCGGCCGCGCGACGGCTGAGCTTCTATCCAGACAAGGCGCCAGCATTGCGTGCGCCGACATCAATCCGGAGGGCCTGGATCAAACCGTATCCAACATCCAGAACGCCGGCGGAAGCGCCATCTCCATCGAGTGCAATGTGGCTGACTCAGAGGCCGTCGATGCCATGATCCAGACCTGCATCGACGAATTCGGAAAACTCAACATACTGGCCAACGTGGCAGGCGTGCTGGCCATCGAGCACACCCACCTCACCGACAACGCGGTCTGGGACAGGGTCCTCGGAATCAATCTGAATGGTACGTTCTACAGCTCACGGGCTGCGATTCCCCACCTGTTGAAGTCGAAGGAAAGCGCCATCGTAAACGTCGCTTCATTGGCTGGTCTGATGGGACAGGCCTACTGTGCCGCCTACTGCTCATCCAAAGCCGCCGTGGTCAACCTGACCCGGGTCATGGCCGTGGAATACCTGAAGAGGGGACTCCGGGTCAATTGCGTCTGCCCCGGAGCGGTCTCAACGCCCCTGATCCAGAACTTTGCTCCCCCCGAGAATGCCGACCTCGAACTCATCAAACGTTTGAGCCTGGGGACCAAGAGCGCAGAGCCCCAGGAGGTCGCGGAGGCTATTTCCTACCTGGCGTCTCCGTCGGCCAGAAGCATCAATGGCGTGGCCCTCCCGCTGGATCATGGAGTCCACGCCGCCTGAATCACAGGCCGTCCGGCAGGAATCAGGGCGCCTGCAGAAGCTGGAGTGCCGCATCGCGTGTCTCTTCGAGCTTCATCTCCAGCCCGACATCGACAGCCACGAGAGCCCCCATGGCCATGAGTATCAAGACCCCGGCCATATCCTGGGAAGGAATATCCTTCCGGATTCCTCCCTGCGCTTGCCCTGAATCCACCAACTGACCGACGGGGGATAGCACCTTCCCGATGGTCTCTTGAAAAACCTCTCGAACACGAGGCGAGCGGTGGCAGGCCTCGAGGAACTGGTGGAAGCGTGGCCCTTCGCCCTGGGCTCTTGTGGCCTGGGGAGTGAGCGTGCTTTCGACATAGGACATCACGGTCTTCAACAAACTGGCTTCGCTCTCGGAATCCGCATCGATCACCCTCCCCACGATTCGCTCGAGCGTGTCGGCCATGGTCGCCGCCACCAGATCTTCACGATCTTTGAAATGCACATAGAAAGCGCCCCGCGTATATCCGGCGCGGGCACAGATGGCATCGAGACTGGGGCCATCAAAACCTTCTTGATGAAAAAGCTCCAAAGCCGCACGAATAAGTGCGGAACGCGTCTCTTTCTTGGCGGCGTCTCTTCGTGTTTCCATAGGTGGACGTAGTATATCAATTGACATACCAATATGTATGTGAATACTCAAAATACATTGCCTGGAAGACCGAATTTTCCGCTGGCTTGAAAAATGGCTCCCCTGGCTGGCGCCTCCGATTAGACTGTCAGGAAGCATGGCTCACACAAGCAAGCGGAGTCATCGATTCACAGGAGCTCCCTGTGCAAAGCAAGAGCCCACCCGTTCGTATCGAAAGACCGGAACATATGACATCACAAGGTCCGAATAAGCGACCTCGGTTCATCGGGTATCTTCTTGCACTGACCCTCACCCTCGTGAGTCTGTGGATGCAACCACCTCAAGCGATGGCTGTCTTGATTGACTCGGGAGACGGCACTGGAAACGTGACAGCGCCTGCCAATGATCCGGGCTTTGGTCACATCGCGGATATCAAGGGTCTCGCCGGAGTCTATCTCCAGAATGGATGGGTGCTCACCGCCTACCATGTCGGCAGCGGAGACATCGAGTTGAACGGCGTGACATACCCATCCGTTCCCGGATCATTCCAGAGGGTTCCCTCGAGCCAGGGTGACACACCCGATCTGGCCCTGATCAAACTCGTCGGAGATTCTGGCCTTCCCCCCATGAGCCTGGCCACCCAGGCTCCTCCCACGAATGCAGAACTCACCCTGATCGGAAATGGGCGTAGCCGGGGAACGGCTCTCACCTGGTCAGGACTGGGCGGATGGAATTATGCGTACCCCTTCGTCAAACGATGGGGTACGAACCGCATCGACACCCCTTCCATCACCCTCTCCGATACCGAATCATTCACCCTGGCCTTCGACGCCCCGAATGATCCGACCTATACCACGCACGAGGCCATCGCCACTGTGGGTGACTCCGGAGGAGGCGTCTTCCACGAAACCAGTACGGGTTGGGTGCTCGCTGGAACGATGTTCGCGACGAGCAAGCTCCAGAACCAGCCGGCCAGTACTGCGCTGTATACCAATGTCACCTATGCAGCGGACATTGCCACCTATCGAGCTGACATCCTCTCCGTGATCTCAGTACCCGATTGCGCCAATGGCCTGGATGACGATCTCGATGGCCAGATCGATGCCGGCGGGGACCCGGGATGCGACAATGCCGCCGACGCCTCCGAGCAATCCAGTGCGCTCAAGTGCGACAATGGCATTGATGACGACACCGATGGACTGATCGACTATCCGAATGACCCGTACTGCACATCTTCGACCACGGCATCAGAGGCTCCGCCGGTTCCTCTTCTCAATGGCTTTTCTGCCCTGTTCGTGAGCCTATCGCTCGCGGCCACCGGGTTCCGAAAGGCCCTCGGCTGAGAAAACCGGACCGGGCCGCAATTCAGTCGAGCAGGCGAACCCGGAAGTTCCCCCTGCTTTCATCGAAATCGAGTTCAATTTCGCCCTCTTCTTCAGCGTGTCGAAGGAGTTCAGCGAAATTCCGATAGCCCAGATAGCTTTCATTGAAGCTCGGATAGACTCGACGGATCGCCTGCTTGATCATCGAACCCCAGATCACGTCATAGTCCTGGGAGAGGGATTCCACGATGGCCAGGAGCTGGTCCATGGCTTCGGGCTTTCGTTCGCCCAACTCACTGGAGGAACTCGACGGCTTGGCTTTGGCGGGAGCCTTTGCACTCTTCTCTTTTTGCGAGGACTTGGTTTTCGATCGCTCTCGCTTGGGCGCCGCTTTCTCAGAAGCGCGAACCAGATCATCGTAGTAGATGAATTCATCGCAGTTCGAAATAAGAAGGCCTGACGTCGATTGCTTGACCCCACACCCGATCACGCGCTTGTCGTTCTCCTTCAGTTTTGAAACCAAGGGAGAAAAATCACTGTCCCCCGTCAGAAGGGCAAAGCAGTCGATATGATCTTTGGAGTAACAGAGATCGAGTGCGTCCACGACCATGTGGATGTCGGCGCTGTTCTTCCCGCTCGCTTTGCTCCTCGGGATATCCACAAGCTCGACACCATTCATGTGGAAGTCCCGGACATCGTCCCGGTAGCCACTCCAATCGCAGTAGGCACGCTTGTATACGATCCTGCCCTTTTCGAGCAGCCTCTTGATGACGAGATCGATCTTCAGCCGACCTCCCTTCACATCCCTCACCCCAAGAGCAAGGTTCTCGAAGTCGACAAAAACGGCAATCAGTAGTTCGTCCGACATAGTGACCTCATGTAGTAGTGGAAATGCCGCCATCGACAGGGATGACCGCACCGGTGACATAGGCGCCGGCCCGAGAAGACAGATAGATGGCAATCCCCGCCATGTCATCGGCCCGACCAATTCGACCCAGAGGCGCACTCTTCTTGATCGAGTCCCCAAAACGATCCAGCGTCGCCTTCATCATACGACTCTGGAAAGGACCCGGAGCCACCGCATTGACGGTGATGTTCTTTTCAGAAAGTTTCTTGGCCAGGACACGCGTCAACTGATGCACCGCCGCCTTGCTGGCCGAGTAGGAGAATGTGTCAAGCAAGGGCGGCGTGAGTCCATCAATCGAACCGATATTGATGACACGAGCGGGATCTTCTTCGCTGGCAGCCGCCTCAAGCGCCGGCACCAGAGCCCGGGTCATTTCAAAAACCGCCCTGACATTGAGTCCCAGTACCTTGTCCCAGGCCTCACTCGGGAAGTCTGCCATGGGGGCAGCCCAGTTCGCACCGGCGTTGTTGACGAGAATATTCAGCTTTCCCTCTCGGCCAACCACCTCTTCCGCCAGACGGGAGACTTCAGCCGGATCCTGCAGGTCCGCCGAGAGGCCGATGCACTCGCCGCACTCGGAAAGTTCCGATGCCACCTGCTCGCATACCTCCTGCTTCCTCGAGGCGATGTAGACCTTCACTCCAGCCTGAACCAGACCTCGCGCAATCATCTCCCCGATGCCACTGCCGCCACCGGTCACCAGCGCTGTCTTGCCCTCAACTGAAAACAGATTCTTCACAACATCCTCCGGAAGTGCCTTTCTGGCTTCAATGCGCCTCGCGCCAGTTCGCGCCGTGGCCAAGGTCCACCACCAGCGGAACACGGAACGTCAGAGCGCTTTCCATCTCTTTTGCGACGAGCTGCCCCAGCGATTCGAGAGCATCCTGCCCCACTTCAAAAACCAACTCGTCATGCACCTGCAGGATCATCGTTTCGGAGAAGCTGCGACCTGCCAAGGAAGCCGAAATCCCGATCATTGCCTTCTTGATGAGATCGGCGGCCGTACCCTGAATGACTGAATTCACCGCGACGCGCTCAGCCGCTTGACGAAGAGTCCTGTTGCGACTCCGCAGATCCGGCAGATAGCGGCGGCGCCCCAGGAAAGTCGAGGTGTAGCCCTTCTCCTTCGATGATGAAATCGTGTCGTCTATAAACTTTCGAACACCCTGATATCGATCAAAGTAGGCATCGATGGTTTCCTGCGCCTCCCCAGTCGCAATTCCCAACTGGTTGGCAAGACCAAAAGCCGACGATCCGTATATGATCCCGAAATTGACGGCCTTCGCGCGAGCCCTCTCTTCCGCTGTCACTTGCTCCGGCTTCACGCCCCAGACTTCCGCCGCCGTCAACCGATGGATGTCGTCCCCTTCCCGGAAGGCCTTGATCAAGGTCTCATCCTGGGCGTAATGGGCCAGAATCCGGAGCTCCACCTGCGAGTAGTCGGCCGACAGCATGACCCTGCCTTCGCTGGGCACGAATGCCTCCCGGATTCGTGCCCCTTCATCTCCACGGATCGGAATGTTCTGCACGTTCGGATTCGAAGCCGAAAGGCGGCCGGTCGCAGCACCGAGCTGGTGGAATCGAGGGTGGATACGCCCCGTCTTCTCCGAAACGAGCCGCGGCAACGCCTCGATGTAGGTACTCATCAGTTTGGCGAGCTTACGGTAATCGAGAACCAGACCCGGCAGCTCATGTTGTTCCCGAAGCTGCTCCAGGACGCTTTCCGAAGTCGAATAGCCCGTCTTCGTCTTCTTGATTGCGGGCAATCCCAGTTTCTCGAAGAGGATGACTTGAAGCTGCTTCGGAGAACTGATCAGGAATTTCTCTCCGGCCAATTTGTAGACTTCCGTCTCAATGGCTTCGAGCTTCGTCCTGTACTCAACACCAAGAGCCGAAAGTCTTTCCTCGTCGACTTGAACGCCCGCCTCTTCCATGCGAGCCAGAACAGAGGTCAGCGGCAATTCGAGATCACGATAAAGCTCCAGAAGACCATCGTTCTCCAACCTCTCCCGCATAGGAGACACCAGGGCGTGAGCCACGGTCACCTGCTCCGAAACCCAGGCCGCCACTCGTTCCACCGGGAGAGCCTCCGCGGCAATAGCCTTGGCCCCTCGCCCCGCCACATCCTCCCAGCTCTCGATCTTGCGTCCGAGAATATTCGCGGCCAGAACCGAGAGTTCCTGCGATCCCGCCGGATCCAACAAGAATCCGGCAATGCCCAGGTCATCGGCCGGAGAAGGCAGGACCAGGCCCAGCCGACTCAGGGTTTCCTGGATCTTCTTGGTCTCGGACGAAAGCCAATCAAGCGACTTTTGCTGGCTTCCTCCCCAGAATTGGCCAAGAGCTTCAACCAGCTCTTCAGGCGGCACGCCCGGCCGAGCCGCCTCCAGACCCTGACCCGAAATCGGGACATACACCGCCGAATGATCCGACATCGCAACACCCAGCCCGACGCCTTCCGAATCCACGGCACTGCCATCGCTGGAAAGCAGATGGAGCGCCACCGGTTCCGACTTCTTCTGCAAAGTCTCGATTTTCTTGACCAGAATCTTGAGATCCGTCAAGACCTCTACTTCCACAGGCTCGGCCAGCGGTTCAACCGCCACGGCATCATCAGCCTCCGAGGTCGTCTCAGCCAGGGACGCAATGAGTCGGGTAAAGCCCATCCTCTCATAAAAAGTGCGGAGCTTCGGAATATCCTGGCCAGGCCATTCCAGCGAATCCCAACCGACTGACAACTCCACGTCCTGGATCAACGTAGAAAGCTCTTTTGAAAGCTCGGCTTCCTTTCGCTGGGAAAGGAGCCCTTCCCTGGCCTTCTTCCCCTTGATCTCATCAGCATGGTCCAGAAGCGACTCAAGCGTTCCCCACTCCTTGATGAGTTTGGCCGCACCCTTCTCACCGATGCCCTTCACGCCAGGGATATTGTCGCTCGGGTCGCCCACCAGAGAGCGCACATCCAGGATTTTATCGGGCGGAACCCCGAACCTCTCTTCCACCTCAGCGGGACCAAAGCGCCGATTCTTTACATGATCGACCAACTCGACACGATCCGACACGAGCTGCATCAGGTCCTTGTCTGTAGAGACAATGCTCGCCACCGCATTCTCGGGCAACTGCTTCACCAACGTGGCGATCACATCGTCCGCCTCGAAATCCTCGACTTCGAGAATGGGAATGCGAAACGCTTCGACCAACTCCCTGACCAGGGGGATCTGCGCCGAGAGATCCTCAGGCTGCGCCTCCCTGTTCGCTTTGTAGTCCTCGAATATCCGGCGACGAAAGCTCCCGCCGCGAGGGTCGAAAGCGACCACGATGGCGGTGGGTGACTCTTCTCGAATCACCCTGCCCAACATGGTTGCAAAGCCCATGACCGCGTTGGTCGGCGTCTTGTCAGGGGCTTCCAGGTGGGGGATTGCAAAAAAAGCGCGGTAGATGGAATTAGCGCCATCAATAATGACGACGCGCTGATCCGTTCCTGTTTTTGCGGGCTGCTTCACTCTGTGAGGGTACCCCTTTCGAGCCACGGTGCCTCTCGAACCTCTCGGTAGAGATTGACCTTGAGAGGGGTCCAACCTAGCCTCAGCGACAGATGAGTCGACTTCCTCAAGAGCCCCAGAGAAAGAAGCGCAGCCAAGGCCAGAGTTTCAGGCCCCGGTTCACCATCGGCATTTTCTACATTGCGGGATTTTTCTTCCTTTTCGCATTCCTTCAGATCATGCCGGATCTGATACAACTCCTTGAACTGCCCCCCGGGCCAGATCAGCTCCCCCGGCGCCACATTCTGCTTCAACTGCCCTGCGGGCTGGGTCAATTCAAGCAACGTGAGCGCCCCATGCACAAAGTGCCCGAGCGGCCGCATGGGCGTCGA
>NZGT01000044.1 GCA_002691025.1 Spirochaeta sp.
CAGTATTCGACCACCTTGGACCCATAGTCGAGAAGGTTTTTCCCGACCAGTGAGGCCATGGCGATGGCCTCGAGGCTTTTGCCACTGCTGAATACATTGACGAGGGAATCGGCCGAAAAAGAGGTGTCTCTCGTGACCGATGCCCAGAGATCGACGACTTTTTTGCCTTGGTGGTAGACGCAGAGCTGCGTGTTCTCCTCGGCTCCGGTTCGCATTTCGTGCTCGAAGAGGCGTTCGACAGATTCGAACCCCGGCGCCACTGTGCCCTGAATGCTGAGGTTCTCTCTTGACTGACGGCTCATTGTTTTCTCCAGGTGGGGTCCCAAGAGTAACTCCAGCCACGTCGTGAAAGCCAGCCCCGGTTGGCCACGCGATTCCCTTGACCTTTCAGGCTGACCTGGCCTGTCTGGACCCTTTTGGAGCGTGTTTGAGAACGGCGAGGAAGTATTGTATTTGCACAGCGCCGCCCTGGCTCTCGAAATTCCTGAAAGCTCGTCTCCCCAAGCCGAGAGCTGCCTGGGGCGGGGCGTTCAGTCTCCCTTGGGTTCGTGAATGCTCCCTGACGGGGCAGGGCGCTGAGCCCTCTCTCGTTCCCGGGTTTCGTCAGGCAGGGGATTGTGCGTCAGTGAATTCAGGCGTTCTTCATAGCGTTCCAGATATAGCGCTCTGGCCTGGTTGTACCCGGTGATGTTGTGAAAGGCCAATAGAGGCACAAAGACACAAAGGCTTGAGATCAAGGTTTGGCGCGCGGTTCCCTTCCACTCATTCAAGCCGCGAGCGATCAGGAGTAGGACCAGAGGCACGATGTGCAGTCCGTAGAGGAAGAGCTCAGCTCCATAGAGCATGTGCAGCACAATCTGACCGAGGATGGCAAGTGAAAGGTAATGGTCAAACCTGTTCTTCTCCGTCTTGAGCCACCACGAGAGCAGACCCGTTACAAGAAGCAAGATCCAGGCGATGATGAGGAGAAGTCCTAGCAGGCTGCCGCTTCCGGGGGTCGACTGAGCCACGCCAAGCATCTGGTGGGATTCGGCCGTGACACCGTCAGCAAAGCCGTGAAGATGGACACTGGGAATGACAACCGTGTGGCCCAGCAGGGCAACAAGCTTCTGATACACGCCTCCGGCGTATGTGCCGAGTATGAATTTCTGATTCCATGAATCGACGTACAGCAGGTTGTTTCGCTGTTCGATGAAGAGCTGCTCCATGAGCCACAAAACCAATGTGACCGAGAGGGCATAGAGGCTCACTTTCAGGGCTGTCTTGATCTTGAAGAAGTTCCAGGAAAGCAGCAGCCCGAACATCCAGTTGGTCAGTGTGATGCTGATGGACATCACGTTGAGAATGACCGCTACCGCCACCGGCATGCGGTCCTTTTTGCTGTAGTAAGCAGCGCCCGCTGTAACCGCCAGGATCGTTGCACTCCCCAGTGGGAATCGTTCGCAGATACCTGACCAGAAGACAAAGGAAGAAGTCGACAGGAAGAAGAGCTGCCAGAGCCAGGCGAGAGCGAGGCTTTCAATGGTCAGGGCAAGGATGAGTGCGAACAATCCGGACATCAGCCCGACGCCGAAAGCAAGAACCAGGCAAACGGCCACCGGTTCAGATATTCCGAGGAGCCACATCGCCTTGACGGGAAGTACCCCGAAATACGGAAAAAGAGGATGTCGGTTCGTCATCTGCATTTTTGTGTCTGTGGCCGTCATGGCCAGGTAGACAAGCGGGGCATTGGAGTCGAACCAGACATTCAGCGCGGGTTGCGCGTTCGAGCGCGTTCCTTCGTGAAAGACCTGTGAGTCGATCTGGTGATGGAGCAGGGCGAGTGAAATGAGGAACCCAGCGAGGAAAGATCCGGCTACAAAAGCGACTTGGCCGGCTGAAGCGGGTGAGTTGTTTTCAGAAGTGTGGAGTGCCTTGGGTTTGGTTGTCATGCTGGATTCCCAGGGGCTGCGGTTGCGCGGTCTGCCGGAGGGTCCAGCAGGCTGATCTTCACGGGATGCATCGCAGCCAAAAGCGGCAGCGCTCCCCATCGGAAAAATGCGGAGATGGAAAATCTGGTTTTCATCCAATTCCCCATCGAAGGCGCCTGCATCACGTTACCGACTCCGAGTATATACGCAGTTCGACCTGATCGGGGCATGGATTCCAGGGAGAGGACTCTGAGGAACCGGTCAGCTCTATTGGCTTCGGTGACTTCGGTCGGACCCCGATAGGGTGCTCGCAATCCATGAAGGTCCTGTTCGGCCTGGATCACGGGCTCTTCGGTCATGTCGCCAGGCAGGGCGGGGCGGGCAGGCTGAGTACGCGTTATTACTTGCGTCGTGTCCTATCCTCCGACTTTCGAGTCACGCTGGCTCATTGACCGCTTCGAGTGGAAAAGAAATCAAAGATGTCCCCTATACCCAAGCACAAGGTCACATTCTCTTGAGCGATCATGAGTTTTCAAGTCTCGCTTTGCATCCTGATCTACTCGCGAATCTGGATTCCCTCGGCTATTCGGCCATGACGCCAATTCAGCGCCTCAGTCTGCCTGTGATCCTGGCCGGCAAGGACATCATCGGTCAGGCCAAAACGGGCTCGGGCAAGACTGCGGCCTTTGGCCTGGGTGTTTTGCAGAAACTCGACGTAAGGTCCTTTTACGTCCAGGCTCTTGTCCTGTGCCCCACCCGCGAGCTGGCCGATCAAGTCGCAAAGGAGATTCGCAGCCTGGGTAGGAAGATCCACAATATCAAGGTTCTGACTCTCTGCGGGGGCGTGCCCTTCCGCCCTCAGAGGGCCTCGCTGGAACACGGGGCGCATATCATTGTCGGGACACCCGGTAGGGTTGAGGATCATCTGCGAAAAAGGACCCTGGATCTCCGGCACGTCAAGACCTTCGTCCTGGACGAAGCGGACTGCATGCTCGATATGGGGTTTCAGCCGGTCATCCACGAGATCACCGCATACATCCCATCCGCGCGTCAGACCTTGCTGTTCAGCGCAACCTTTCAGCCTGGAATCGAGCAATTGGCTGAGCGCGTGACGGAAAACCCGGAACGACTCGCAATCGATAGCATCCACGAAGCCAGTACGATCAAGCAGTATCTCTATCGGATTGAGGCCGAGAGCGATCGGATCAATGCACTCGAACTTGTCTTACTTGAGCGTAGTGCCCCCTCGAGTCTCGTCTTTTGCAACACGAGGCAAACCACGAAAGATGTGGCGGATGCGCTGGAAGAGAGGGGCTTTTCTGCGGCCGCGATTCACGGTGATCTGGACCAACGAGAGCGCGAGAATCGGCTGGTTCAGTTCGCCAACAAGAGTCTCTCGGTACTGGTGGCAACGGATGTTGCGGCCCGGGGCCTTGATATCGAAAGCCTCGATGTGGTCATCAATTACCAGATTTCTCGTGATCTGGAGGTGCACACTCATCGCATCGGGAGGACGGGCCGCGCTGGGAACAAGGGTGTGGCCTGCGCGATCTACACCGGGAAAGAGTCATATCGGGTCAAGTTGCTCGAGTCCCTGCTCGGGGAGACGCTGGAAAAACCTTCACTCCCGGATCGGGCAAGGCAAAAAGTGAAGCCGACGAAACCACCCATGGTTACGATCGAGCTCGATGGCGGTAAAAGGCAAAAGGTCAGAGCGGGGGATATCGTAGGGGCGTTGACCAGCGAAGGTCGAATTGACGGTACCCAGGTGGGCAAGATCAATCTTTTTGATCAGGTTGCATACATTGCCATCGAGCGACAGATAAGCGGTAAGGCACTGGAAATACTGAATGGTCGGCCTGTGAAAGGCCGGACGTTTCGCGCCCGACTCCTGTGAAGAGTAGGCCCATGCGTATGAAGAAAACGCCGTGCGGCCTCATGAGACGGGCTCTTTCAAGCCCCTGATTTCTTACGGCGGTTTGGCTCTTTTTGGCCGATCCATACCAGATGTCTTCTGCCGCCCTTCTTGCCTCTGGCGCGGACTTCGATGGATTCAACCCGGTAGCCAGTTCGCTCGAGCCGACGTGTAAAGCTTCGGTCTGGATTCGCGGACCACACCCCCAGAACACCACCGGGGACCAGTGCGTTGACGATGGCGTCGAGCCCACGAGGCGAATAAAGCCAGTGGTTGCTCTCTCGGGTCAGGCTGCTTGGCCCGTTGTCGACATCCAGGAGTATCGCGTGCCAGGGGGCCGGCGGCGTGCGAATGAGATCGCTCACGTCCCCGCAGTACACCGATGCTCTGGGATCATCCAAGGGTCTGCCGGCGGCGTCACCCAGGGGCCCACGGTTCCATTCAATGACCGACGGGACCAATTCGGCCACCACGACACGCCCTGTCGAACCCGAACGACGTATCGCAGCTGCCAGGGTGAAGCCCACACCCAAGCCTCCCACCAGGACCCGGGTGCCGTCTTGATGGCCCATGCGATCAAAAGCCAGGTCGGACAACGCCTCTTCCGAGCCGTGGAGTCGAGTATTCATGAGCTGCCGAGTGTCAATCCGGATTTCAAACTCGTCCCCTCGGCGGTACAAATCGAGCGAGCTCTCAGTTCCCGGGATGGATCCGCTTTCGATGAATTCCCATCTGTTCAAATTCGTTCCCTACCTAAGGCCAATGGCGCTCATGTGACGTTTTCTCTTCCATCGAGGCGTTCACGAAAGGGGATGCCCATTGCAGGTCACCCTGTGGCTCATCATGCTCCTGTGCGCGCGGCTCAGCGCGTGGGTGCGGGCGGGAAGGGGGTGAGGATCTTGGATACGGCTTCATTGATCAACTTCTGGGAATCGTCGTTTCGGGATAGGCGCTTTGACGCCCAGCCGACCCAGACGGCCTGCTCCGTTTTCTGGTCGTAGGCCTCGATACTCAATGTGCCCTCGGTGTATTGCTGGACGTTGACCGTGGACCCTGTGTACCAACTGCCATATCGGTAGCGGCTGGGGTAGGGGTGGACGGTGGCTACACTCACGCTCTGTTGGACGCGGACCTTGTCTTCGGACCCGACGCTGTAGGCGATAGCGAGGTCGGCTTGATCGGCCTCAGGAACCTGTGTGTACCCCTTGCTTTTGAGGGTCCGGTCCACCGCTCGTCTCAGCCTCTGGTCATCTAGAGCGCTGATGAAACCTGGCGACGTTGAGCCCTGTTTGGCTCGGGCCAGCGGTTCCGGTCCTACCCAGGCAAAGGTCCGGTATTGGCTGAAGTCGGCTGCGGCGTCTCGATCAAAATGGGTCTTGATCGGCGTGGCGCAACTGACTGTGGTGACGGCGCAAAAAAAGAGGAAAAGAACGTGTAGTCGACCAACATGGAACATGGATGGATCTCCTTGTGGAACAAGTGGCTTATGGCAAGGATAGCTCACGCCAGATCAGATGCGGTCGCCGACAGGTCCCGTCCCCCGCCTGGAGGTTGAACAGAATGCCTTGGCTCCGGCTGTCGCGCGTCGCCGAGGACTTGCAGCCGTCTGAGGAGGAGCCGTTGGATTCCGCTTTGACCGGTGCGAAGCCCGTCCGGGTGCGCTGTGTGTCCTGGGAATTCCTGTCTGCCATCCATTCAAGGAGAAGAGTTGGCAGAGGTGCCACGTAGGGCTCAGTCTTCTTCGAGGAGTCGCTTCGCCAGCTGTGTAAGCTGATTGAGGCGAAAGGGCTTCATCAGCAATGCCCAGTCGAAGCGGGAAGTGAGTTGGTCGATCCGGGCAAGATCCGCATTGCCAGTCATGATGATGACTTTTTTCAATCGATCTTCCTGAGCGAGTTCCTCAGCGAGATCAAGTCCATTTCCATCAGGGAGGGAAACGTCGGTCAGGAAGATGTCGGGTGGGTTGTCGGTGAATTGAAGTGATGCACGGGCACCCTGGATGTCGGGGAAGGATTCCACCTCAAGACCGGTTTCCTCAAGGGCGCGAGTGGTGAGCCTGAGCAAAGGGAGCTGGTCTTCGACGACAACAGCTCTCTGGGACACTTCAGCGACACGCTCCGTGAGACGCGATGTTGACTTCAAGGATTCTTCGAAGTCCGATTTTTCAGTGCATAGCGGTAGCGTAACGGTGAAGCAGGTTCCGAGGTGGAGCTTGCTGTCGACCTCGATGCGCCCACCTGCCTCGGAGACGATCCCGTAGACGATACTCAAACCCATCCCGCTTCCGTCTTCGGCGGGCTTGGTGGAATAGAGAGGCTCGAAAATCCGATCAAGTGTTTCCGCTTCCATTCCGAGTCCCGAATCCCGGATTCGCACCAGGGCGTGACCCTGGTGAGGCTCGGCTTCGATCTCAACCGAAAGGTGACCTCCATCGGGCATTGCATATTCGGCATTCACAATGAGATTGAGAAGAACCTGCTCGAATTGGATGGCATCCAAGTTGACATGGATGAAGTCGGACGAGCTCGTTATGACCAACTCGACGCCCGGGCCCACGATTCGCTCGAGGATGGGGCGAAGGGATTCTGCCTGACTTACCAGTTCGGTGGTTCCGCTGATGGTTCGGTTGCGCTGGCTGAATTGCAGGATCTGATGAGCGAGAGCGGCCCCCTTCTCCGCACTCGCAAGAATGACGTCAAGATCCGCACTCCTCGGATCCTGGCGGGGAAGGTCTTCCTGGAGAGCGCTGGCCGCACCGATTACCACTCCCAGGACATTGTTGAAATCGTGGGCGATGCCGCCCGCAAAGCGACCGACGGCCTCCATCTTCTGGGCTCGACGAAGTTGTTCGTTGCTCGCAGCCAGATTCTGCTCGGCTGTTTTTCGTGCGCTCACATCGCGCAGGAAGCCAAGCACGGATTCGCCTTGATCAGCCAGGCTGCGGACAAGGTGGCCTTCTACAGAAACGGCACGACCTTGGGGGTCCTGAAGAACCAACTCCACCCAGACCGAGGGTGCACCTTCCGCGAGGGCCCGAGCGGCATGGTTCCAGGTCGTGCGACTCGCCTCTGAGAGGAAGTCGTCGGCCCGGGTGACGCCGGATGAGATCCCAAGAAGAGTCGTTGCAGCCGGGTTGGCCAGTGCGATCTCGCCTCTCGGGGTCAGCGCGAGAATGATGTCGTTCGACTCCTCAACGATTTGTCGATAGATCTTTTCCTGCTGAGCCAGATCCTGGGCCGCCATGAGCGATTCGGTGGAGATGACCTCCATTTTCTGGATCTGGAACAAGGAAGACATGACACCATCATGGGGCGAAAAGTCACTGATCTTCAAATCAAGTTGACTGAGCTCGGTGAGACGGTCGATTTTGGGAGAGCCAAGAAAGAGGAACCCTTCTTTCCAGGGTGCAAATTCACCTGCGAGTGAAAGAGCGGTTCCTTTGACGAGAAGTTGGACGGGGTGATTGAAGAGGGCGGTGATCATGTCGGATGACGGCTTATCTGTTTGTCGCTGAAGAGCGAAGCACTCAGAGAGTTCCTGACCCGCACATCCGGGAGTCATGCGCTCCAGGGATCGCCCCAGCAGGGTGATCCTCAGGCTGGGATCCATGGCAAATCCAAATGGGAAAAGCTTCCGGAATGCCTGGGAGTCGATCACGCGTGCAGACTCACTTCGAAGACGTCATGGTGAGCACCGTCCGCCTTGGCTTCAATCAGCTGAACTTTCACGGGTTGGCTGAAATGCTCGCTCAATCCTTCGATCAGGCCGATCACGAAATCGGACAAGCCGTCTCGAATGCTCTCGTAGTGAAGGATGATTCGACCGTCGTTTTTCTTCTCGACCGCAAAGCTCGGTTGTTGAAGGTTTGAGAAAGAGAGGGCCACCTGCTCGTGCATGGCATAGGCCACTGCCTCGGCTTCTGTGCCATCGCCCAACTCCGTGGTGAA
>NZGT01000045.1 GCA_002691025.1 Spirochaeta sp.
AGAGTCAGCAGAGGCTCGATGTCGCTCAATCCGAAGTGGCCGCCATGGCGAGTGAACTCCTGACCCACCGGAAGAAAGAGGAGGCCGCTGAAACGCACAACAAGATCCTGACCCATCGGATCGATGAACTCTCTGGGGAATTGACGGAACACCAGCGCCTTCTCCAGGACCTGTCCTCCTCCCGCAGTTACCGGTGGGGCTACGCGCTCTTCCAACCGCTGCGCCTGATTGGTCGCTTCCTGGGTCTCTTCACAGGTTCAACTCCCGCTGAGGAAGAAACCGGAACGCGGGTCGATGACAAATAGAAGAAGCGACCTTCACCGCTGAGCCATGAGCATCGGGAAGTCCGTGACTCGCGCGCGACCCTCCAGGAAGCAGGATCCAGGGGGGTGACAAAAGGCGAAAACAAGGCGAAAGTAGGGGCGTGTCCCCCGCTACCCCCGATTATGTCGAACTGCGTGCACGCAGCGCCTTTTCCTTCCTGGAAGGATCCTCGAACCCAGAGGATCTGGCCCTCCGGGCCGCTCAATGTGGCTATTCCAGCCTGGCTTTGGCCGACTCGGGCGGCGTATACGGGATCCCACGCTTCGATGCAGCCGCGCGGAGCGCAGGCCTCGCCGCCATCGTCGGAGCCGAGATCGACCTGGAGTTCCAGGAAATCCCTCACCCCCTCCGCCTGCGTTTCCTGGTCGAATCTGCCCAGGGCTGGCGGCACCTGTGTCGACTCCTGACCCGAGGGCATCAGGGGAGAGCCAAAACCGAATGCCGGATCAGCGAAGAGGATCTGGAGGAGTACGGCCAGGACCTCACGGTCCTGATACGCGGAGATGAAAACATCTCGCCCCAGGCACTGGATCGGGTCCGCGGGCTTCTGGGACCCGATCCGGAAACTCTTTGGGTGGATGTATCACGCCACCTGGACCGATCGGCTCAAAGAGCGGCCTCCCGGGCCAGTGACATGGCCGAAAGTCGGGGAATCCCGATTCTGGCCAGTGGCGATGTCCGCTGCGCGGACCCCCAAGGCCGCACTCTTCTGGATGCCCTGACATGCCTTCATGAAAAGACCACATTGGATGAAGCAGGCCGACGTCTGCTGATCAACGGAGAACGCCATCTCCACAAGCCGGAAGCCGTCATCGAACGCTTTCGCGATCACCCCGAATGGATCCTGGCCACCCGGACCGTGGCGGAACGCTGTGCCTTCCGACTGCAGGATCTCGAATATCATTTCCCACGGTTTCCCGTGCCTGTCGGCGAAAGCCAGGATGGATACCTGAAGACCCTGACCCTGAAGGGGGCACGGAACCGCTACGGAGCCCCCCTGCCCGCTCCGGTCCTCAGACAGTTGGAACATGAACTCAGGATCATCGAAAAGCTCGATCTGGCCGGATACTTCCTGATCGTGCATGACATTACTGACTTTGCCCGACGGGAGAAGATCCTCTGCCAAGGACGCGGTTCCGCGGCCAACAGTGCCGTCTGTTACGCACTCGGCATTACCGCTGTTGATCCGGTGGGCATGAAGCTCCTCTTCGAGCGTTTCCTGTCAGAGGAACGAGGGGAGTGGCCGGACATCGACCTGGACCTGCCTTCCGGTGATCAGCGAGAACGGGTCATCCAGTACGTATTCAAGAAGTACGGCGAACACAGTGCAGCCATGACGGCCAACGTAATCACCTATCGAACCCGGATGGCCGTACGTGAAATGGGCAAGGTGCTGGGGCTCAACGCCGAAACCCTGGATCAATTATCCAGGAAACTCTCGAGCCTCGACGAAGACAGCTCCCCCGCCGATGTGCAGACACGACTGAAAGAAGCCGGAGTGGATCCCGAGGCTCCCCGGATCACTCATCTCCTGGAGTTGATCCAATCCATCCGGGGCCTTCCCCGCCATCTGGGACAGCACAGCGGCGGCATCGTGATCGCAGACAATCGACTCGATGAGGTGGTCCCTATCGAGCCTGCCCAGATGGCGGGCCGTCGCGTGGTCCAGTGGGACAAAGAAGACTGCGCCGACCAGGGCATCATCAAGATCGACCTCCTGGGCCTGGGCATGCTGGCGGCTCTGGAAGAAGCGATCCCGTTGATCCGACGCCACGAAGGCATCGAAATCGATCTGGCCCGATTGCCCGCCGATGACCCCGACACCTATCAGATGATCCAACAAGCCGACACGGTGGGCGTCTTCCAGATCGAAAGCCGCGCCCAGATGGCGACCCTCCCCCGCATGAAGCCACGTACTTTCTACGACCTGGTGGTGGAAATCGCCATCATCCGACCTGGGCCCATCGTCGGCAAGATGGTTCACCCCTACCTGAACCGACGAGCAGGCCGAGAACCCATCACATACCCCCACCCCTGCCTTGAACCCATCCTCAAGCGAACTCTAGGCGTTCCGATCTTCCAGGAACAACTCCTGCGCATCGCCATGACCGCCGCGGGCTTTTCAGGAGGAGAGGCCGAGGAGTTGCGAAGAGCCATGGGTTTCAAGCGCTCCACGGAACGCATGGAAAGACTCGAAATCCGATTGCGAGAAGGCATGCAGGAAAAAGGGATCTCACCCCATGCGCAAGAAGACATCATCCGTCAGATCACTTCTTTTGCCCTCTATGGTTTCCCTGAATCCCACTCTGCTTCCTTTGCCCTGATCGCCTACGCGTCCTCCTACCTCAAATGCCATCATCCAGCTGCGTTTCTCACAGGCCTGCTCAACGCCTGGCCCATGGGGTTCTACAATCCGGCCACACTGATCAAAGACGCACAGCGCCACGGCGTCGAGGTTCGGCCCATCGACGTGATGCACTCGGACTGGCTCTGCAGCCTGGAAGACGGCTCTTCACATGCCCAGGCTCCCGCTGTGCGAATTGGCCTTCGCTTTGCGTCAGGTCTGCACGAAACCACCGGGAACTGGATCCAAGCCGAGAGATCGGACGTTCAATTCAAGAATCTCGCCGACCTCGTAAAACGGGTTCCCCTTCAAGAAAACGAAATCCAGAATCTGGCTGAACTGGGTGCTTTGAGTTCGTTGGAAGGCACCCCCCGCTCGCGTCGTGCCGCACTCTGGCAGGTTTCCGGCATGGAAAGAGATCGCAACTCCCTCTTTGCAGGACAGATGCCCAGGAATGAGGCGGAGCCTTTTCTTTCTCCACTTTCAGCTCTGGAACAGACCCTCGCCGACTACCGACTGGCCGGACTCACGACTGGCCCCCAGATCATGAACCACCTGCGGCCCACACTCGAAAAACGAGGGTTCCAGAAAGCAGCCGATTTGAAGCAGATCCCTGACGGCCAGGCCGTTCGTCTCGCCGGGCACGTCATCGTACGCCAAAGGCCGGGTTCGGCAGGCGGCTTCGTCTTCTTGACCCTGGAAGACGAAAGTGGTCTGG
Organism: Spirochaeta sp.; assembly: GCA_002691025.1. Classification (GTDB taxonomy): domain Bacteria; phylum Myxococcota_A; class UBA9160; order UBA9160; family UBA4427; genus MED660. The sequence continues at coordinate 3,387 of NZGT01000045.1, forward strand.
CCAATGCCGTTCTCACTCCTGATCAGGTCGAGCGATTCCGGCTTCCCCTGCAGGCGGCCAGCCTGCTTGAAGTGGCGGGCCCACTCCAGCACGCGGACGGTGTCATCCACATCCGAGTACGCCACTTGAGCCCACTCGACACCCGGGCCTCGCTGCCATCCGAGCGAAGCTATCGCTGATTCCGATCCTGCCCCCTGATAGCCTGAAAAGGCCCGAGAGGCGGCATCCAAGAATCCGACCGGCTACTGCAGGAGATTGTGCGAGATCGTGATCTCGTCCTGACTCGACTTGAGGGAGTCGATCCGACCTTCCAGGTCATGGATCGGCTCCCTTTTTTTTCGCCCTGCCCCGCCGAAGAAAGCGTGATCCAGGAGGGCCCGCCGCCTTGAGACCATCCGACGAGGATTCAAAGGCTTCAGGACGCCCCCACGATCAACCCTGGCCGAGATGCGCCTCGATACGGCTGACTACCTTTTCCGGCGTAAAGCCGAAGTGATCGGCAAGATCGCCCGCCGGTGCGCTCTCCCCGAAGGTCTTCATGCCAATGATGAGCCCACTGCGTCCCACAAAGCGCCTGAAGCTCTCGCCCCGCCCCGCCTCAATGGCCACGACCGGGGTCCCGTCATCGGGAATCAAGGCCAACTGTTCGGCCTCGGGTTGGCGATCAAAAAGTTCCAGGCACGGCATGGAAACCACCTGCGCGGACTGGCCACGCTCGGCCAACTGCTCGGCGGCCTGGCAGGCCAGGCCCACCTCAGACCCGGACGCCAGCAGGATGAGATCCGGCTTGCCCTCGGTGGCGCGCACGAGATAGGCCCCCTTCCAGATGTCTTCATTTTCGAAACCCGCCGGTCGATCCAACACGGGAAGCCCCTGACGCGTCAGGGCCAGCAGCGTCGGGCCTTCCGCCCGCTCAAGCGCCCAGGCGTAGGCCATGGCGGTCTCCAGACCGTCGGCCGGTCGGAATACATCGAGCCCCGGGATCAAACGCAACGAATCCACCTGCTCGACGGGCTGATGGGTCGGCCCATCCTCGCCGACATAGAAGGAGTCGTGGGTGAAGACAAAAAGAGAACGGATCTTCATCAAGGCCGAAAGGCGAATGGCCGGTCGCATGTAGTCGCTGAAGATCAGGAAGGTTCCGCAGTACGGAATGAAGGTCCCGTCGAGCGCGATGCCATTCGTGATGGCCCCCATGGCGTGCTCGCGCACGCCGTAGAAGATGTTGCGACCCGCGAAGGGATCCTGGCCTTCTTCGGCGCCCGGCCCCACCAGCCCCAGCGACTTCAAGATGGGCGGAGCCGCAGACCCGGCCAGGTCCGCGGAACCTCCCACCATATACGGAACGGCCTCGCCCAATCTCTCCAGCACCGCGGCCGAATGCTTTCGTGTCGCATCGGACTTGGCTGCCATTCCCTCGGTGAGTCGGTCCACCAGATCCGCGGGCAACTTCCGGCTTCGTGCCGAGTCCCAAAGCCCGGCTTCTTCCGGGTTGGCTTCGCGCCACGCTTGATGACGGGCATCGGCTTCACCGCGCTCCTGCTGCTTGGCGTTCCGTCGCTCGGCCATATAGCTCTGGACCGTCTCAGGAATGCGAAAAGACGGCTCCTGGGGCCAGCCCATGTGGTCCTTGGTGCGGGCCGCTTCTTCCGCACCCAGCGCCGCGCCGTGTGCCTTGTTCTTGCCGGCCACGCCCGGACTTCCCAGACCGATCACCGTCTTGAGCACAATGAGGCTCGGACGATCCACATCGGAGCGAGCCGACTTCAGGGCCTGCGAAAGAGCTCTTACATCCTGGCCGTCGATGGGCCCCTGGACCTGCCAGCCCTGAGCACTGAAACGGAGTCCAACATTCTCACTGAGCGACAGATCCGTGGAACCGTCGATGGTGATCTCGTTGGCATCGTAGAGGAAGATGAGATTGCCCAACCCCAGGTGTCCGGCCAGGGATCCGGCCTCGGAAGAAATCCCTTCCATCACATCCCCATCGCCCATGATGCCGTAGACGAAGTGATCACCGGGAGCCACGTGGCCCTCCTCAACCGACCCACCCATCTGGGAACGAGCCAGTCGAGCGGCCAGTGCCATGCCCACCGCATGCGCAAAGCCCTGCCCAAGCGGACCGGTTGTGACCTCGACTCCGGGCGTCATGCCGTATTCGGGATGTCCGGGCGTTTGAGACCCGAACTGGCGGAACTTCTTGATCTCTTCCAGCGAAAGATCGTACCCATAGAGGTGAAGCAAGCTGTAGAGCAACATCGAAGCGTGGCCACCGGACAACACAAACCGGTCTCGCAAAGGCCAGTCCGGTTCTGCCGGATCAAAACGAAGGTGATGATCAAAGAGTTCCAAAGCCGCCGCGGCCAACCCCATCGGCGCACCGGGGTGACCACAACCGGCCGCCTCGATGGCATCCACAGCCAGGAAGCGGATGGTGTTTTCGATCTCTTCTCGCAATTCGGGGGTGCAGTCGCCGGACATTGATTCTCCCACCTCAAGACGGGTCAACAGGGTTTCAGAGCGGGTCAAGCGCAGACGTGACCCGGGGTCAGTCGAGCCCCCAGACCTTACAACCGATCCCGGACGACGGGAAGCGCCTTGGGCCCCGATTCCAGATCTCGTGTGCGAAAACCCGGAGATCCGGGGGACCGAGCCGAGGCCGCCTTGCCCCGACCGATGGCCCTAGGAATCGGAAATACGAGCCGCCTCGCGAATACTCTTCACCGACCCGTCCCGGTGAACGATGAAGAGCACAAGCCGGTTGAAGAGTTCCAGATACCAGGGCATCCGGCGGGCCACGTCGAGGAAGAGGATCACCCGGACTTCGTCAGACTCGTTGGCCGCCTCGTGCATGAAAGTGTCATCGAGCATGACCCCCTCGCCGTTGCGCCAGTAGTAGCGCTCACCCTTATCAATCAGTGTTTTGTCATCGGCGTCATTGTCGGCGAGATCCGCGTTTACCCGGATCCAGCAGCTCTGATCCTCGTTGTTGCGCGGAATGACCACACCCATGTGATACCGGATGAACCCCTTGTAGTAGCCGTAATGAGGCGCGATGTGCTGATGGGGCTCGAGGACGGAGAAAAACGCGGTGTATACCCGCGGGATCTGGCGCAGCACAGCAGCGGTCCGGGGAGCCAGGGCGCAGTTCTCCTCGATGAACTGACCCGACTTGAACATCAAGGTGTTCCACTGGGCCGCATGGGTATCGCCGGACGTATAGCCCCCGCCCAAAGACGCCATGGGGACCAGCTTTTTCCGGCTGGCCAGCAAAGCCTCGCACTCTTCACGAATGACTGGATACTGATCCTCGATCTTCTTGAAGTCGGGATACTCGTGCAGGTATTCGGTCTCGAAGGCCGGGTATCTCGGAAATCGCCCCTTCCGCTCGGCCTGGACAAAGACATCCGTGATGCTGTCCTTGATCCGGGTCTTCTTCTGGCTGTCCAGCGAACCGATGAAGCGCCAGATCCCGAAAACCACGACTCCAATCACAGCCACCGTGATCAAAAATGTCATGCCCTGCCTCCTGGCCAGGCCACTACGGCCTTCGGATTCCGCGCCTAGTCTAGACGATCACGCGCCGGCTGCCGCCACAGGGAGACAATTCCGGATTGCCCCCCCAGAGCCAATTGCTTAGCCTTGCTTTCCGGGAGATCCGAGGGCACTCAGCCCCTCGCGAGCCGAAACAAAGGGGACCTCATGCCGAGAACAGAAGCCAATGGAATCGAACTGGAATTTGAGACCTTTGGTCACGAAAATCACGAACCGCTCCTCCTGATCATGGGACTGGGAGGCCAGATGTTGCTCTGGAACGAAGAGTTCTGCGAAATGCTGGCCGAGCAAGGACACTTCGTGATTCGCTTCGACAACCGGGATGTCGGTCTCTCCACCTGGTGCGACGACCTGGGTCTCCCCGACATGATGGCTCTCTTCGCGAGCCTCGGAACGGGAACCACACCCGAGGCCCCCTACAGTCTGGATGATATGGCCGATGATGCCGTGGCGATCCTCGATGCCCTGGGCCTGGAGCGGGCCCATGTCTGCGGAGCGTCCATGGGAGGCATGATCGCCCAGGCCACGGCGATCCGGCACACGGACCGGGTCAAGAGCCTGACCTCCATCATGTCGACCACCGGAAACCCGGACTTGCCGCCGCCGGCTCCCGAAGCCGTCCAGATCCTGACTACACCGGTCCCGCCGGATCGAGAAGCGGCCATCGAGCGATCCGTCGCCGCCGAAAAAGTCATTGGATCGCCCGCCTATCCCGTGGACCCCGAGGTGACGCGGGAAATGGCCGGAATCCTCCATGACCGGGCCTATCACCCGGAAGGCACCGCTCGGCAGATGGCCGCCATCGCGGCCCACGGAAACCGTCGCGAAGCCCTTGAAAAGCTGGACATTCCGGCTCTGGTCGTACACGGAAAAGCCGATGCCCTGGTGCCCGTCGAAGGGGGACTCGACACCCACGACGCCCTTCCCAACTCGGAACTGTTCTTGATTGAAGGAATGGGACACAACATGCCGCGAGAACTCTGGGAGGGATTGGTGGAGCGGATCTCGCAGTTGACACGACGCGCGGCCAGCTGAATCAAACAACAAACGAAAAGGAACATGAAATGATCGGTTACGTAACAATCGGTGTGAGTGACATGGAAAAAGCCAAAGCCTTCTGGGCGGGGCTGCTGGAGCCTCTCGGGGCCAGCATCTTGATGGACATGGGACGAATCGCTTTTATTGGCGAGGGAGCGAACCAGAACTTCCTGGCCATCTGCACCCCCTTTGACGAAAATCCCGCGGCCCACGGCAACGGAAACATGGTGGCCATTCCGGCCGGCTCGCGGGAAAAAGTCGACGAAATGTACGCCCGCGCCATGGAAATGGGGGCCAGCGACGACGGGGCTCCCGGAGAACGGATGCCCGGCTTCTACGGCGGCTACTTCCGGGATGCGGACGGGAACAAAGCCGCTTTCTACCACATGGGTTGAGAGCGGTTCGCGCACCGAAAGGTGCGCTGACTGAGTCGGCTTACCCCGCCTCGCGCATGGAGCGGGCCACATGGGCCCACTTCTCGCGAGCCGCGGGGTCCGACCAGTTCTCGGCGGCCGTGTAGGAAGTCACGCGTACATTCGGCGCCAGATCCCGGTACCGGTCCACCAGCTTCGGACCCAGGTCATTCCAATTCGACGTCACGATGTAGTGATCCAGGATGTCATCGGTAATCAAGGATTTCATGCCTCCGATGTCACCCCGCTTCTGGCGAGCGTGGAGTTCTTCCGAGAGTCCGTCGAAGCCGTGATGCTCGAACATGGGCGAATAGGTCCGGGTTGAGCCGTAGAACGAAACCATCAGACGCGCATGCTCGCGTGTCGCCTCCAGGTCTTCGTCGCGATCCCCCACGGAAGTCATGATCGGGCAGGAGAACGTGATCTCCTCCAGGGAACGCCCCGAGCGAGCCAACCCCTCTTCGATGGCGGTGCGTTGGACCTCGCGCACATAGGAGGGCGAGTGGAAGGGATGCACGTGGATGCCGTCCGCCACTTCGCCCACCAGTCGACTCATATAGGGCAGGACCGCGGAGATATAAACAGGCGGATCGGGCACATCAATGGGCCCAGGGCTCCAGGCCCCCGGCAACAAGGAGAAATTGTAGTACTGGCCCGAATAGGAGAGTTTTTCCTCGCCCCGGAAGGCTCGGAAGATGGCCTTGACGGACTCCACGTATTCCTTCATGCGAGGGCCGGGAGGTGAAAACTCCGAACTGTATCTTCGTTCGATGTGAGCCTTGACCTGACTTCCCAGTCCGAGAACAAACCGCCCGCCCGTGGCGGCCGCAAGCTCCCAGGCGATCCCGGCGGTCACCATGGGACTGCGCGCGAAGGCCACCGCGATGCCCGTGCCAATCTGCAAACGCGTGGTCCCGATGGCCGAAGCGGTGCAGGCCAGATACGCCGAACGCCCCGAGTCCGTCCACCAGACCGAGCCAAAGCCCGCGGCTTCGAGTTCCTGTGCATGGCTCTGGGATTCTTGAAGAGAGCGGGGATGCGCGATGATGTCGAGTTCCATAGTGGGAGACCTCTCTCGATGGGTGTGAATGGATCCGCTTTCACAAGGACCCCTAGACGGTACCAAAGTGGCTGGAGCCTCAAGGCACGCCGGAATCACGGGTCGGGATCATCATCACCACCACGCCATCCTGAACCACCTCTTCCCGCTGATTGAGGAACTGGAGACCGAACTCGACGATCGCAAGACCCGGCCGACTCCGGGAGGGCCTGCACGAAATCGGCCGGTGACGGCAGACGATGCGGTCACCGACAAGAA
>NZGT01000046.1 GCA_002691025.1 Spirochaeta sp.
CCGCGCCCGAGGGCGTGACCTGGGTCCCTGTAGACCAGGTGGACCCCAATCCGAGCCAGCCCCGCCGAGTCTTTGATCCAAGCAAGCTTGAGACCCTCGCGGCTTCGATCCTTCAGCACGGGGTCTTGCAGCCTGTCGTCGTCCAGTCTGTGGGCGACCGCTATGAACTTGTGGTGGGAGAGCGCCGTTGGCGCGCATGTCGAGCGGCTGGACTCAAGGAAATTCCGGCGGTCGTCAAGTCCCTGACCCCACAGAGCCGCCTGGAGGTGGCGATTGTGGAGAATGTTCAGCGCAACGATCTGAACCCGGTGGAACTCGCCTACGCGTTCCAGGCCCTGGCCGAAACCGGAGCCACCCAGGAGGAAATCGGTCAGAAGGTCTCCTTGGATCGTTCTTCAGTGGCGAATCACATGCGGCTGCTGGATCTCACACCCGACTTCCAGGAGGACATAGAACAGGGTCGACTCAGCATGGGGCACGCCAAGGCCCTCTTGCAGGTGGATCAGCCTGCCCAGCGTCGAAAGCTGAGGGATCGGGTCATTCGGCAGGGGCTTTCTGTTCGGGCGACGGAAAAGGTGGCACGGGAGCTGGGTGGGGAGGTGTCCTCGGCCGATAAGGCGAGCCGGACCACCCCGTCGGAGCCTCTTTCCCCTGATCTGAAGCGAGTTCTCGAAATTCTTGAGCAGCGATTCCAGACCCGGGTTCGGCTCAAAGGAGGAGGCCAGAAGGGTCACCTCGAGATCGACTACTTTGACGAGGGTGACCTGACTCGTGTCATCGACCTCTTGTTGGATCAAGTTTGATGGCTCGCTCCCCCATGACCCTGGTTCCGGCTGGGTCCCGGTTTGAGGGGCGTCTGGTGTTTCGGGGTGAAGTCTGCGTGGCCGGCGAGATCGAGGGTCCGATCCAGGCGGAGGGTGGCTGTCTCCGGCTGGGGCCGGATTCCCGGGTGAAAGGGCCCGTGACGGTGGATGAGCTTGAGCTTGAGGGCAATCTGGAGGGGAATGTGGTGGCTCTTCGCGTGGCGAGGCTCAAAACAGGTGCAACGCTTCGTGGCACCCTGAAGAGCCCGAGGGTTTTTGTGGCCGATGGAGCACGCATACAGGGCCCATGTCGAATTGGAGTTTCTTCCACAGAGTTGCCGTAGAGTGCTTCTGCGGCTTGAACCTGTGGCCACGTATGCGAAACTCGACCCGCCTCTGGGTCCATCTCGGCGCGAGTTTTTGTGCGCCAGCACGCGGATGTTCTCCGATCTCTGCTGCAGGAACTGAGACAAGAGCGAATCGGTTCCGAAGAATGATGAATCAAGATGGGCCATGAAGAGAGTGCGGGTTTTCTGAGTTGAGGAAGCACGGGATCGAGACCCGTCCTTTGCGAGACCGGCACGCAAGTCCGCACGGGTGGTGAAGAGAGTGAAATCCAAAGAGAGTCGAGTCCGAGGAATGGAAGCAGGAGAAGATATGCAGCAGGGGGAACCCGTGTCGATTCGAGAGAGCGCAAGGAATCGCGTTCCGGTTCGTCGACGTATGGCTGTCGCGATGCTTGTGCTTCTGACATTCCTGGTTGCGGCGCCGGTGTATGCGGCGGCGGATCTTGTCTTGATCCCGGATCCCGTAACCCTGATTGCACTCATCGTGTTGTTCATCGTGATCACGTTCCCTTTGAACGCGCTGATCTATAAACCGATTTTTGCGACCCTCGATGAGCGCCATGCGCGAACCACCGGTGCGCGCGATAAGGCAGCTGAACTTTCTCAAGAAGCGGATGAGGTCCTTTCCCGTTATCGCCGTGAAATCGCCGAGGCGCGTTCCGTTGCGGAACAGGGTCGAAAAGCGGCGGTAGAAAAGGCACGCGAAGAACAAGCGCGAGTCACGGCGGCGGCGCGTTCGGAGGCGGAGCAGCAAGTCGAACGCGGTCGCTCCGAGTTGAACACTTCGCTTGAACAAGCGCGCTCCGAGATGGGGGGTCACGTACGTGATCTGGCCGACTCTGCGGCGCAGAAGATTCTCGGGCGGGCGCTCTGATGGAGATTTCATTCAAGAGAGTTCGCGACCACGTGAAGCACACCCTGATTTTTGCTGTGGTGTTTTTTGGCGCCGGTGGCGCCTGGGCGGCAGGCGGGGAAGAGCCGCCGGGCTGGGAGGAGTTCCTCTTTCAGCTTCTCAATCTGGCCATCTTGGTGGGCGCCATCGTGTATTTTGCCCGCAAGCCGGTGCTTGAATATTTCGAGGGTCGACGCGCCCAGATCAAGGGCGACCTTGAAGCCGCAGCGGCCTTGTTGACGGAAGCCGAAGAGCGCAACGAGGAGATCCAACGCAAGCTGTCCGCGCTACAGGGCGAGGTGGAGGAACTCCAAAGCCAGGCCCGGACTCGAGCGGAGGAGGAAAGCCAGAGGATCCTGGCGGATGCCCAGCGAAGCGCAGGCCGGATCCAGGCGGACGCGACGGCGGCCATCGATCAAGAGTTGCTTCGTGCGCAACGTGAACTTCGCGCCGAGGCTGCAGGGCTGGCCGTCGACATGGCGGCGGACATCCTCTCACAACAGGTGGGAGACGCAGATCGAGCGCGTTTGCTCGATGAATTCATTTCCCGGGTGGAAGACGGTGACGCTTCTTCGACCTCGGGTAGTAACGGCTGAGATTGTCATGAAAGCAACCACAGCAGCGGTTCGATATGCCAAGGCTCTCTTTGCTCTTGCGAAAGAGGAAGGAAGCACGGGGGCCATTCGGTCGCAGCTTCATGAAATGGATCAACTCTTTCAAGAGAACCAGGAGTTGCATCGGGCTCTCTTGACTCCGCTCTATCCTGCCAAGGAGCGAAAGTCCGCATTGGGAGTGATCGCCGATCGAGTCGAGATCTCACCTCTGCTTCGCAACTTCATCTTCTATCTCGTGGATCAGCGCCGACTGATTTCGCTGGACGAAATTGCCGATGAATTCGGTCAGCTCGTCGATGAAGACGAAGGTCGCATGACTGCCCTTGTCACCAGTGCCAGTCCCCTCGATGAGGCTGGCCAGGAACGATTGAAGCGTGCCCTTTCCGAGAGAACGGGTCGCGACGTCACATTGGAATTCAAACTTGACCCGACTCTGATCGGAGGCGCGGTCGCCAAAGTGGGCGACCTGGTCTTCGATGGAAGTCTTCGAACGCAACTCGATACGTTGCGCACCCATCTCATGAAGGGATCCTGAACATGCAAATCAAGCCCGGTGAGATCACCGACATCCTCAAAAGCGAGATCAAGGACTACGATCGCGAGATCGACGTCGCCGAAACGGGCACAGTGCTCAATGCCGGTGATGGAATCGCCCGTGTCTATGGTCTTGAAAACGCCCTGGCTGGAGAACTCGTCGAGTTTGAAGGCGGCCTGCAAGGCATGGTGCTGAACCTCGAAGAGGACAACGTGGGCGTGGCGCTGATGGGCGATTCACACGGCATCAAGGAAGGCGGTCTGGTTCGCCGGACGGGACGCATCATCGAGGTCCCGGTCGGGGATGCGATGTTGGGTCGCGTCGTGGATGCACTGGGCAATCCCATTGATGGCAAGGGTGCCATTGAAACCGATCAAACCCGACTCGTTGAGATCAAGGCGCCGGGCATCGTGCATCGGAAGTCGGTTCACGAATCCCTGGCTACGGGCATCAAGTCCATTGACGCGATGGTGCCGATCGGGCGGGGTCAGCGAGAGCTCATCATTGGTGATCGCCAGACAGGCAAGACCGCGATCGCGCTGGACACCATCATCAACCAGAAGAACACGGATGTCTTCTGCGTCTACGTGGCGATTGGTCAGAAGCAATCCACAGTGGCTCAGGTGGTGGACAAGCTGACTCAATACGGAGCGATGGAATACACGGTGGTGGTGGCCGCGACGGCTTCCGATCCGGCTCCGCTTCAGTTCATAGCCCCGTACTCCGGGTGCTCGATCGCAGAGCACTTCCTGCACTCCGGTCGCCACGCCCTGATCGTTTATGATGATCTCTCCAAGCAGGCCGTCGCCTATCGGCAGCTTTCCCTGCTTCTTCGTCGTCCGCCGGGACGCGAGGCCTATCCGGGCGACGTCTTCTACCTGCATTCGCGGTTGCTCGAGCGAGCGTGCAAGTTGTCCGATGAAGACGGCGGAGGGAGTCTCACGGCTCTTCCCATCATCGAGACCCAGGCGGGCGATATCTCCGCGTATGTGCCCACCAATGTGATTTCGATTACCGACGGTCAGATCTTCTTGCTGACGGATCTCTTCAACTCGGGTCAGAGGCCTGCGGTGGATGTGGGTCTATCGGTTTCCCGTGTGGGGGGTGCCGCGCAGACCAAGGCCACCAAGGAGGTGGCGGGTCAACTCAAACTCAGTCTGGCCCAGTATCGGGAAATGGCTGCTTTTGCACAGTTCGGGAGTGATCTCGACAAAGCAACCCAGGAGCAGTTGGCCAACGGGGAACGACAGAGTGAGATGCTCAAGCAGCCTCAGTACTCTCCGCTCGCCATGGAGGATCAGGTGGTGGCCATCTATTCGGCGACCCCGCAGAAGGATCGGGATTCCTGGATTCGGGCCTACGGTCTGGAGGATGTGGGCCGTTATGAGCAGGAGATGCTCGACTGGATGCATGCCAATTACGGGAGCATCTTCGAGTCCATCCGGGATTCAGGAAAATTCCAGGATGATACGGAGAAGAAACTGATAGGGGCGCTGGACGAATTTGCTGGCGTCTTCCAACCCACGACGGCGGTTTCGTCGTCCGACACAGAGGCGGCTTGATCCTTGGCAACCCTGAGTGACATCAAGCGACGGATCACGAGTATCCAGTCGACACAGAAGATCACCAGTGCGATGAAGATGGTGTCTGCGGCGAAACTGCGCCGCGCCCAGGACGCCATCGAGTCGGCCCGCCCCTACGCGGCTCGCATGCGTGCGACCTTGCAGGAAGTCGGGTCTGCGGAAGCGGGCAGCAGTCATCCTCTTTTCGAAGAGCGAGAGTCTGTGTCCACCGTCGAACTGGTGGCGATCTCGTCCGACCGGGGTCTCGCGGGCGCGTTCAACTCCCAGATCGTCAAGGAGGCCGAGCGTCTCGTGGCGGAATGGAAAGCCGCAGGTATCGAGACACGCTTTACCGTGGTGGGAAAGAAGGCGGCAGAGTATTTCCGCCGGCATCGCCCGAGTCAGATCAGTGATGACAGGCCTGTGGGGCCCAAAGTCAACTATCTGGAGGCGCAACAGATCGCCCAACGCCTGATGTCCGATTTTGAAAATGGAGAGGTGGATCAGGTCGTTCTGCTCCATAACGAATTCATTTCGGCCATCGCGCAGACACCGAAAATCGTTCCGCTCCTGCCCTTTGTATCGGAGAAGGTCGAAGCGGAAGTCGAAGCCGAATTGGATCTCGATGCGGCCCCGTATGAGATCGAGCCGAGCTCCGAGACCCTTCTGGCGTCGCTGGTTCCGAAAGCGGTGGAAGTCGAGGTCTTCCGAGCTCTGCTGGAGAATCAGGCCGGAGAGCATGCGGCTCGGATGAGCGCCATGGAGAATGCAACCAAGAACACGGAAGAATTGATCGAGCGCCTCACCCTGGAATACAACCGGGCACGGCAAGCGGCGATTACAAGTGAATTGGTTGAGATCATCACGGGTGCACAGGCACTCGAGTAATGAACGCACGGGCGACGAGCCCGACAATCAGGCGTGATGGACTTGCGACTTCGCAGTCCTCAAGCCATCGCAAGGAGAGAGCATGGAAGCGGGAAAAATCGTTCAGGTGATGGGACCGGTGGTCGATGTGGAGTTCCCCCCCGGCGAGATCCCTGAGATGATGACGGCATTGCTGACCAGCAATGTGGGGATCGACGACAGAGAAGACAATCTGGTAGTGGAAGTGGCCTTGCATCTCGGTGAGAACACCGTGCGCTGCATTGCGATGGATACCACCGACGGTCTCATGCGCGGGCAGGAAGTCCGCAGCAGCGGCAAGCCGATCTCGATTCCGGTGGGCCCGGAAACCCTGGGCCGGATCATGAACGTCATCGGTGAGCCGGTGGACGAGCGCGGACCCATCGGTGCGAAGATGACCTACCCGATCCATCGTCCTGCGCCGGAGTTTGTCGATCAGTCGACGGCGGTCGAGATCCTCGAAACCGGAATCAAGGTCGTGGACCTGGTGGCCCCCTATCCCAAGGGCGGCAAGGTGGGCCTCTTCGGGGGTGCCGGTGTGGGCAAGACGGTGGTCATCATGGAGCTGATCAACAATATCGCGAAAGAGCATGCCGGTTATTCGGTGTTTGGCGGTGTGGGCGAGCGAACCCGTGAGGGCAACGATCTCTGGAATGAAATGATGGAAGCGGAATTGTCGGATGGTTCCACGGTTCTCGACAAGGCCGCGCTGGTCTACGGCCAGATGAACGAGCCCCCGGGAGCCCGAGCGCGCGTGGGGCTCACGGCACTGACCGCGGCCGAGTATTTCCGGGACGAAGAGGGCAAGGACGTTCTGCTCTTCATCGATAACATCTTCCGATTCACCCAGGCGGGTTCGGAAGTGTCGGCTCTTCTCGGTCGCATTCCCTCGGCGGTGGGGTACCAGCCCACCCTGGCCACCGACATGGGCGAGCTTCAGGAACGGATTACCTCCACGAAGAAGGGTTCGATTACTTCGGTCCAGGCGATTTACGTCCCCGCCGATGACCTTACGGACCCGGCTCCGGCCACAGCGTTTACGCATCTTGATGCGAATACGGTTCTGGATCGGGCCCTGACGGAAATCGGTATCTACCCTGCCGTGAATCCGCTGGATTCGAACTCACGGATTCTTGATCCCCAGGTGGTTGGGGAAGAACATTACGCGGTGGCGCGAGGTGTTCAGCAGACTCTCCAGCAGTACAAGGATCTGCAGGATATCATTGCCATTCTGGGTATGGATGAATTGTCGGAGGACGACAAGGTCACAGTGGCGCGAGCGCGCAAGATCCAGCGCTTCTTGTCACAGCCCTTCTCGGTGGCGGAGCAGTTCACAGGCACTCCCGGTGTCTATGTTCGACTCGACGATACGATCCGCGGCTTCCAGGAAATCCTGGATGGCAAACACGACGATCTTCCCGAGCAGGCCTTCTACATGGTGGGCACCATCGAGGAAGCGCGCGAAAAGGCCAAGACCCTCGCGTAGTCGAGGGTGGGGTCGGTCCTACCAGGAGCAAACACATGTCGCTTGAAGTCGTAGTCGTAACGCCCGAGGGAGAGGCTTTCTCGGAGACGGCCGATCAGGTCGTCTTGCCGGGAACCGAGGGTTATTTCGGCGTGCTGGAAGAGCACGAGAAATTCCTCTCTCCCCTCAAGCCGGGCGCCATGGAAATCCATTTGACGGACGGCCGTGTGGAGTGGGCTGCGATCAGCGATGGATTTGCGGAAGTGACCGCCAAGCAGGTGGTGGTTCTCGTAGACGAGTGCTTCAAGTCCCATGAAATCAATGTCGACGAGGCTCACCACACGCGGGCCGAGGCCGAGCAGGAACTGGCCGACCTCTTGACTTCCATCGAGACCCAGGAGCATCGAGAGCGGCTGGAAAACACCATCGTTCGACTCAGCACACAGATCGACGTCGGAAGCCGCCTTCGCTAGCGATCGGCCACCGCGGGTTTCTTGAAACGCAGATCCGAGGAAGGAAAGAGAATGCAGGACATCCTCTTTGCTCGGAGTCGATTGGGTTTCCCTGCCTGGGCTCTCTGTGCAGTGGCACTTCTCTGTGGCTTTTCGTTCGTAGCCCTTCCAGCCTTCGCCGATGATCCCTACTTCGAGGTCACGGAGGTCAAGAACCGGGACCGGAGTGCGGCGGCCGACCTGGCGGATCTCGATGGCGACGGTCGTATGGATCTCCTTGTGGTGGTTCTTCGGGGTCTGCCTCCGCACGAAGAGCGCGTAGCGCGTGTCTACCTCCAGAGTCCGGACGGGGTCTTTCCCAAAGAGCCGAGCTATGTGCGGGCGATTCCAAAGTGGTCTTCGGTATACGATCTGGCGGATATCCGGCCCAACAGTCCCGGGAGCGAGTTGATCCTGCTTCGCCCCGGTGGTCTTACGATTCTTTCGCTGGCAGCCGAAATCGCTCCGCGCTGGGATCTGGATGTTTCCGGTCCGACGACCACGGGTGTGGGGGCCGATGAACGGGGTTTCGAATTCTTCAAATTGGTCCATGAGGGCTTTGGACCAGAGCCCTTGCTTTTTGTGCAGCAGATTGGACAACTGACCCTGCTTGAGCCGGATGGTGAAGTGCGAGCCCAGATGAAGATTCCGCGACGGGCCAACTACTTCATCATGCCGACGGGAGGGTTGATCTCGGTGGAAAGCAATTTCCAGATCTTCCTGGATGTGCCCAAGCTTCTACTCGGAGATATCAACGGCGACGGTCGAAAAGATGTGGCGGTGGCCACTCGGCACGAATTGCACACCTACTTCCAACAAGAAGACGGTGGCTTCCCCTACGAGGCGAGTCGCAAGCAGGCCCTCAACCTCATTACCAAGGATGACCACGTCCGTGGCTCGGGCGGCGTGACTGCCGACGTGGGGGATGTGGACGGCGACGGCAGGATTGATTTGATCCTCTCCTATGCGAAGGGCGGTTTCTCCAACGCAGAGACCATCACCTACTACTATCGGAACCGCGGCAACGGTTGGGAGATCGGCCAACCGGATCAGACGCTCAAGAGCGGGGCCAGCCTGGCTTCAAATGCATTGGTGGATCTTGATCGGAACGGACAGATGGAACTGGTCCGGCTCGAACTGGATTTCAGTCTGCTTGAGTTGATCGAGATTCTCCTCAGTCGTGAGTTTGACGTGGAGCTCTCCGTCTACAACGCAGAAGAGAAAAAGGGTTTTCGCACTCGGCCCTACAAGAAGAAGAAACTCGAGATTCCTTTCAGCACGTCGACGTTTCGCCTGAAAGGTTTTTTCCCCAATGTCCGATCCGATCTCAATTCGGATGGTTTTCCCGACTTCCTGACGTCGGGAGGAGGCGAGGAGTTGGTCTTCTACCCGGGTGGACCCGATGGGCCTATCGGAAAGCGCGGCGTCAGTCAGGATATGCCCACCGAGGGGATGATCCGTTTTGGTGATTGGAATGGAGACGGTCTGCAGGACTTCCTGGTCTTCGACCCTCAGCGTTATGGGTCGAGCGTCTATCTCGCCAAGAACCTGGGCCGCTTGCCGGGAACCCCTGAGCGACTTCGCGCTTCCGAGGCGTCTCGCTAGGGGTGGGCGTTCCAACGCCATCCCGGAGCGAAAACGAGTCAGTGCGTCCCGGGGTGGGTCTGCTTTCGCGCCCGTAGCCGGACACGCCCTTCATCGATCTGGACGTCGAATTCAATGGGCGCGTCGCCAAACTGCCGGCCCAACTGCGTGCGATGTCGGTCAAGCGCCTGCTTGAAGCGTTCCGGGGTCAGGCCCTGGTTCGTCTTCCCACAGGCCTCGTTGGCTTCGCGGTAGGCCTGAAACAGGGCGTCTTCTTCGCTCATGGCGGCCGGCCGAGTCGGTTTGGGGGCGGATTGAGTTTCGCGAAGGCGGGCTTTGAAGCGATGGCGGGTGTAGGTGCCGGCCTCGATTTCGCCCTGGGTGCGGTCCCATTTACGGGAAAAGGTCTGGAAACGGTCCTTGAGTCCATTGAGGGCAAACCGGGAAGCGGTGTTGCGTATGGGCTCCGAGCCAGGCCGCTGGAGCCTTCGGGCGAGCTCGGCCCGTTCCCGAGCGGGCTCACCGGGCCTTTGGCCGAGAAAGTACCGCTCGTACTCAAGCTTAAGGTGTTGAAGGGAGGCTTCGAGCCCCTTCAATTCTTCACTGATCTTGCTCTGCGTGGGATCCAGGCTCGTCATGAACCTTATGCATCGCTCAAAACCGGTCCTGGCTTGAGGTCCGCTCGGTCCCGTAGGGGTCTCCGAAGGCCAGCTCTCGAAGCATCGTAAATAACGCAAAGTTATGACGCGCGTCAATATCAGCAGGAGGGATGAAGGGGTATGAGTCTGGCTGAATACGAGTTCGTTTTGCCCGCCCAGGTTCTGGTGACTCGTCGTTCGAAAGTCTGAAAGAACCTATAAGTATCCGATTATACTCGTTTAAAGTCGAAATCCACGGAAAGTCGATCTTGGAGGAAGGCCACGGTTGTGATTCGCCGCAAGACGCGACAAAGACGACTTTGAGAGAGAATGCTGAAATGACGCAATAATTGACGCGCGTTGGGCATGTGCGTCATCAAGTGCGTCATAATGCGCGTCATTGACTGGGGTGGAGAAGAGGGCTCGCTCAGCCCAGGAGCGCCTCGGGGCGGAGCCAGCCGTCCGGTGCATCGCAGCCCTCCTCAAGGGTGGGAAGTTCACCGATGAGCCGGGGGCCGAGGGTCTTTCTCAGGGTTCGCAAGTTTTTGAGGTCGGCTTCGCTGGTTTGTTGGGCCGAGTGGGAGAGGACGACGCCTACGCACTCGAGGTTTTGTCGGTCGATTTCGGCCAGAGAAAGAAGCGTATGGTTGATGGTGCCAAGAGAGGCTCGAGCCACCAGGAGAACGGGCAGTGCGAGTGCTTTGGCGAGGTCGGCCATCGAGGAGTCGTCGGTGACCGGGACCAGGATGCCGCCGGCGCCTTCGACCCAGATGAAGTCCCTTTGGGCGCGAAGGGTTTCGTAGGTGGTCATGATCAGTGGAAGGTCGACGTTTCGACCCTCCTCTTCGGCCGCCACATTCGGGGCTGCGGGAAGAGAGAATTGATGAGGGCAGACGAGGTCGATGGCATCGGGGACGCCAGCAGCTTCGCGAAGCGCCAGTGCGTCGAGGGGTCCTTCTGGACCGACACCTGTTTCGATGGGCTTCATCACGCTGACCGAAAGGCCCTCGTCCCGGAGGAGTCTTACGGCGGCCCGTCCGACTTCGGTCTTCCCGACCCCGGTGTCGGTTCCGGTGACGAAGATCCCGGTGCGTTTCGGCATGCCTACTGACTTCCGGGTTGGGAGGCGGGGATCGCCGAGGCGGGATAGCGGGCCACCAGCTTGGCGATGGCTTCAGCGATTCCCGTGATTTCTGATTCGGTGTGGGTCGCCATCGGAGTGATGCGCAGTCGAGCAGTGCCTTTCGGCACAGATGGATGACGGATCCCCTGGGCGTAGAAGCCCGCTTCAAGCAGGGCGTCGCAGATTTCCATGGTGAGCGCATTCTCGCCCATCACCACGGGAACAATATGGGTGGTGGAGGGAGAGCAAGACAACCCGTGTCCTTGCAAGCGTTCGCGAAGCAGGCTCGCATTTTCCTGAAGGCGTTGTCGTCTCCAGGGTTCTCGTTGGAGAACCCGCAAGGCGGCCCGGGCGGCGGCGACCTGAGGTGGCGGCAAAGCGCATGAAAAGATGAAGCTTCGTGCCGTGTTGATCAGGAGGTCTCGAAGAGCGTGGCTTCCCACCACAAAGGCTCCGAAAGAGCCGATGGCCTTGCCGAGTGTACCCATCAGGATCGGGACCTGTTCGTCCTCGACACCACAGTGCTCGGCGCTGCCTCGACCTTTTTCTCCCAGGGCGCCGGTCCCGTGTGCATCGTCGAGGAGCAACATGGCTCCGTACTCCTGGGCGAGTTGGGCGGCAGGCACGATGGGGGCGAGGTCGCCATCCATGCTGTAGATGCCATCGAGGGCGAGGAGAATCCTTCGACCGGACTGACTCGCCGACCTGAGTTGTTCTTCAAGGGCGTCGAGGTCTCCATGAGGGAATACTTTCACGTCCGCCTTGGAGAGCCTGGCCCCGTCAATGATGGACGCGTGATTGAGTGCGTCGGAGATGATGAGGTCGCCTTGTCGCACGAGGGCCGGAATCAGGCCCACATTGGCCATATAACCGGTATTGAAGACCAGGGCGGCCTCTCGTCCGAAGAAATGGGCAAGCTCTTCTTCGAGGGCTTCGTGTTCAGCCAGATTCCCGTTGATCAAGCGTGAGCCACCGGACGCACAGCCTTGATCGCGGGCGGCTCGAGCGGCGGCCTCGCTGACTTCTTCGTGGTGAGCGAGATCCAGATAATTGCTTCCGGCAAAAAGAAGAACCGAGCGTCCGTTCACATCCATGCGAGGCCCTTGGGCCCCCTCAAGTCTTCTCATCCGGCGGTAGGTGCCCGCCTCCCGGATTTCGCCCAGGACTTCAGTGGCAATGGCGTCGACAGACACGGGCCACTCCTATTCGGTGATGCGAGCGATATCAGGTTTGATCAGGTCGCCGCCTCGTGGAATCTGGAAGCGGATGCGATCTTCCTCGCGAGGGGCCGGCTGGTCGTGACCCGCCTGGGGCTGCACGGTGAAGCCCGCATCGGCGATCATCGCGTAGGTTTCCGTGAAAGGGTCGCCTTGTGTGGTCAGGTAGCCGCCGACGAAAAGTGAATTCGCGGGATAGAGCCCAAGTGATTGCAGGCCGCGAAGGTGACCTTCGCGCCCCCCCGCCATGCGGATCTCCGCTCTGGGGTTCACCAGGCGCATGAGGCACAGGGTTCGCAGGCAGCGTTCGGGCGTAAGTGAGCCGTCTTCTTGAACCGGATTGCCTTCGATGGGGATCAGGAAATTGATGGGGATCGACGGCGTGTCGAGTTCAAGGAGTTTGAAAGCGACTTCGACAATGTCCTTTGACGTTTCACCCAGACCGATGATCATTCCACTGCAGGTTTCAATTCCCTGTCGGCGAGCCGCTTCGAGGGTTTGAACCCGGTCGTTCCAATCATGGGTGGTGCAGATTTCTTCGTAGTGACTTTCACTTGTATTGAGATTGTGATTCAACCGATCCAGTCCGGCCTCGGCCAGAACTTCGGCCTGTTTGTCACCCATGATGCCGGCGGAAAGGCAGATCTCCATTCCATATTCCTTCTTGAGGCGTCGGATGAGACTGGCCAGGCGCTTGGCGCGCGAGAGCGAAGGACCGCGTCCCGAAAGGGCCATGCAGTATCGGTAGGCGCCCCCCCGTGCGGCGTCTTCGGCCTCGGCGAAGATTTCTTCATCACTCTTGATCGGATACTCCCGGACCTCGGCCTCGGTGACGTTGCTTTGCGCGCAGTACCCGCAGTCTTCCGGGCAGAGTCCGTTCTGGACATTGTTCAGAACCTGAACGGTGACTTCGCGTCCGAAATATTTTCGGCGGGGCTCGAAGGCGGCTTGCAGTAGCAAGAGAAGATCCACGTCCTCGCCGTCGAGGATCCAGAGGGCTTCTTCGGCGGTGGGTGCCTGATCGGTGAGGGCCTTCTCGGCCAGTTTCGCGTAGGTGTCAAACAAGGTGTAAGACCTTCTGGAGTTTGAAAGGAGGTTGGGGGTCCGTGCCCGTTGCCCGGCCCGATCCTCTTCTAATGGCCCGGGGAAGCTACGACGGGCAGGCGATCTCTGTCAACCATGCTTTTCGTTACGGTTTACAGGCCGATCCGTCCTATGCTGTCCCCATGGCGAAGGCAAGAAGCACATATGCCTGCACGGAATGCGGGGCTCAGCAGCCGCGTTGGCTGGGACGTTGCCCCGATTGTGGCGAATGGAACAGCCTGGTCGAAGAAGTGGCCCGAGCCGGTCCCTCGGGGGCGTCAGTAGGTCCTTCGGCTGGCTCCGAGAAGCCAGTGACACTCGGCACCATCGAGCCCGATACGTTGCCGAGGCTCGAATCCGGGGTCGCGGAACTCGACCGGGTGCTTGGCGGGGGCTGGGTGCCAGGGTCTGTCTCGCTCCTTGGAGGCGAGCCAGGTGTAGGCAAAAGCACCCTTGCTCTTCAGGCGGCGGCGCAACTGGACGCCCGGGGTGTTTCGACCCTCTATGTCAGCGGAGAAGAAAGCCCGGAGCAGATTCGGCTTCGAGCCGAGAGGTTGGGCGAAATACCAGAGGGTGTTCAGGTGCTCGGTGAGACCGGTGCTGAGAATATCGTGGGTCACTGGGAGAGCTTGGCTCCGGATTTCGTCTTGATCGATTCGATCCAGACTTTGCAGACCGCCCGCGTGGAATCGGCTGCGGGCAGTGTGGCCCAGGTCAGGGAAACGGCGGCCCTTCTCTCTTCGGTGGCGAAACGGCGATCCTCTGCTCTGGTTTTGATCGGCCACGTCACAAAAGACGGTTCCTTGGCGGGTCCGCGGGTACTCGAGCATCTGGTGGATGTGGTTCTCGGGTTGGAGGGCGACCGGGAGCACACCTTTCGCCTGCTTCGCGCTCAAAAAAATCGTTTCGGTTCGACTCAGGAAGTCGGGGTCTTCAACATGGAGGCCCATGGGCTGAGTGGGGTCGACAATCCGAGTGAGCTTTTCCTGGCGGAACGATCCGCGGGTTCGCCCGGCTCTTGCATCGTTCCGATCCTGGAGGGCACCCGCCCCATGCTGGTGGAGGTGCAAGCCCTGATTGCCACGGCCGCCTATGGGGTTCCGCGTCGGACCTGCATGGGGATCGAGGACGGTCGGGTTGCGCTCTTGCTGGCGGTTCTTGACCGTAGAAGCGATGTCGACCTTCTTTCACGCGATGTCTATGTCAACGTGGCCGGTGGAGTCCGGGTCAGTGAGCCCGCGGCGGATCTGGCCTTGTGCCTCGCGGTGGCGTCGAGTCGTCTCGACATCCCCATCGCAGCCGATGTGGCGGTGTGTGGCGAGGTTGGATTGGGGGGGGAGGTGCGGCGCGTGGCACGCGCGGATCTCCGAATCAGTGAAGCCGCTCGACTGGGCTTTCGTCGCATCCTGGTGCCGTCCCCGGTCCCCGAACACCTGGGCGATATAGATTGCGAACTTGTTCCCATTTCTAACGTCGCGGAAGCGGTCGCCTGGTTGCGCGCGACGAGTTGAGATCACAAAGCGTGAACGCGCGTTAAAGCTTTGTTTTGTAATGACTTTTTGAGGTGCCTCGCTTTGACACCCCTTGGACCCACCGCTAAGGTCAAAAAGTGATGACACCCCCCTCATTCAAATCGACCGAATCTTCCGATACTGCGCCGGCCTCACTTCCGGAGGCTTTTTCCTGGGTGTTTGAACGGATTTCGGAGCCGCTGGCCCTGGTCGAGAAGGCACTGCACGAACAATCGGTGTCGGGCGTGAAGCTCATATCCACGCTCGGTGACCACGTGCTCAGTGCGGGCGGTAAGCGTCTGCGGCCGGCTTTGCTTTTGCTGGCGGCGGAGCTTTGTGGCTACACGGGCCCTCGCCGGATCGGGGTGGCGGCTGCCATTGAATTGCTCCATACGGCGACCCTCATTCATGACGATGTCGTCGACATGGCGAGCTTGCGTCGCGGCCAGCCCTCGGCGAATTCAGTCTGGGGCAATCGCCGAGCAGTACTGGCCGGGGATTTCCTGTACGCCCGTGCTTCCGCGATGATCCTCGAAGACGGCGACGCGGAGATTCTAGAGATTTTTGCGCGGTCGATTCAGAGCATGGCCGAGGGAGAATTGCTCCAGCTCGAGGGCAGCTTCGAGACCGATGTCACCGAGACCCAGTATTTCGACATCATCGAGCGCAAGAGTGCGGTGCTGCTGGCGGGTGCCTGTGAGGCCGGGGCCATTCTCGGTGGCGTGACCCGCGCCGAGCGTCGCCGCTTGTCCGACTATGGCCGCTTTCTGGGCCTGGCCTTCCAGTTAAAAGACGATGCGCTCGATTACGACACTCATTCAAGCGTCCTGGGCAAAAGGCGCTACGCGGACCTCGCCGAAGGCAAGGTCACACTGCCTTTGCTTCTGACCCTCAAGCGGTGTTCGAGTTCCGAAGCGGAGCAGATTGCGGCGGTTCTCAAGCAGGCGGCGAAAAATGACGCCCTGCCGTCGGTGGAAGCCGAAGCGCCCTCGGGGAGCGATGAAGTGGCCGAGATCGTGTCCCGCAACCGCGGTGTGGAAGATACGCTTCGCCGAGCCGATCACTATGTGGCCCGAGCGAGTGAAGCGATTGCGGCCTTTCCCGACGGCCCCGCCAAGCAGGCTCTGGTGGCTGCGGCCGCCTTTGCGGTGGCTCGGGACCGCTAACCGGCGGTCCCAATGGCCCCGATAGGAATCTGACCCCGCGGTCCCGCGGAGAATAGATCCATGATAGAAGAAACACGGCCCATTTCGGGTCGCCGAGGAGCGCCTTTTCGCTCCCTGGCTATCGGCTTGCTGTGGCTGATCGCCTCAGCGGAAGTTGGTTGGGGGGCGGTCTCGATCGTGGGGGCCGTGAACATCAATACGGCCAGCGCGGAGGAACTTCAGCTCTTGCCGGGCATTGGTCCGGTTCGGGCGCAGGCCATCCTGGCCGAGCGCAAAAAGCGGACTCGGTTCAACCGCATCGAGGACCTGGCTGATGTAAAGGGGGTGGGAGAATCGATGCTCGATACTCTGCGTCCGCATGTCGTTTTGGTGGGCCCCACCACCGCTCGCCAGGAAGGTCGCCGGGGCTCCAAGGCGTCTTCGGGGGGTGGCGGCTAAGGGCCGTGGCCGGCGCTGGGCCGCCAACCCGGCGCCCTGCCAGGCGTCCACATCCTCTAGACTGGTCGGATGCGTGTGAGAGCCTGGATCGCACAGTCCTTTCGATCAAGCGTCTGCCCTTGGGTGGTGGCGCTCGGGTTATTTGTGTCCGCCTCCGGCGCCTCGGCGGAGGCAGACCGGATCGTGTCCATCAACCCTTCGCTGACATCCATCCTTGTGGCGCTCGGTGCGGCCGAGCGACTGGTGGGTGTGGATGATTATTCGGCTCGCCAGATCGAGGCGGTGAAGGATCTGCCGCGAGTCGGAGGCCTTTTCAATCCGAGTCTGGAAGCGGTTGTGGCACTTCGTCCCGACCTTGTGGTTCTCGTGCCCAGTGCCGAGCAGCGAAGCTTGCAGTCCCGGTTGCGTGGTCTTGGGATTCGAGTGGAGAGCTTCCAGAACATTCGCTTCGACGAAGTACTCGAGAACATCGCTCGAATCGGGAGCTTGACCGACACAGAAGCCGCGGCCAAAGAGCGAATCGAAGCGATCGAGCGCGCATCAAGACAGGCGCGCGCACTGACGCGGGACCAAAGGCCGCGAAGTGTGCTCGTCGTTCTTCAGCGCGACCCTATTTATGTGGTGGGCCGCGGAGGTTTTCTCGAGGAAATCCTGGAGGGGCTCGGTTTGTCAAATGCCGCGGCGACTTTTGATGAGCCCTATCCTCGGGTGGGTCGAGAGTGGGTGGTGGAGAACGCGCCGGAGGTCTTGATCGACTTGAGTCCCGAGTTGGATGATCCGGTGGCATTCTGGTCTCGCTGGTCCAGTATCCCGGCCGTGAAGGAGGGGCGTGTCATCGATCTGGACGCAAGTGTCGTATCGATGCCGGGGCCATATCTGGATCGGGCCACGCAATTGCTCCTGGAGGCGGTATACGGTCCGGAATTGGCGGCCCGATTGGAACGCGAGAGTCGCCCATGAAGACGCTCTCGGTTCTGCGCTTTTCGCTCACCCTTGGGATCATGGTCTTGATGCTGGTCCTGGCTTCATGGATGGCTTTGTTGTCGGGTCCGAGTGAGATCGATACCACCGATGTCCTGGGGGTTCTCTCGGGGGACTCCGCCAACCCGGCCGCCATCGATATCGTCTGGGCGATCCGCTTGCCTCGAATCGTGTTGGCTTTGCTGGTGGGGGCTTCGCTGGCGACTTCCGGTGTCATCTTCCAGGCGCTTTTACGCAACCCCCTGGCGGATCCGTACATTCTGGGGGTTTCCGGTGGAGCGGCGCTGGGCGCGGTGGCGATGCTGACCCTGGGCGCTTCGTTCGGTTTCGGGTACGGGGCTGTGCCCCCGGCGGCTTTCGGGGGGTGCCTTCTCACCATTGGCCTTCTTTATCTGGTTGCGGGAAGAGGATCGGGAATCCTACCCAACGGACTTCTTTTGACCGGCGTGGTTTTCAACGCTTTTGCTTCGGCCGCGATTGTGTTCATCGCCTCACTGGCGGGAATGATGCAAGGCAGTCGAGTCTTCTTGTGGCTGATCGGGAATCTTTCGGCCGTGCGCGTAGACGTGGTTCCGTGGCTCGCATTCTTCCTGGTTCTGGGTCTGGGCTGTGCAATGGTTCTGGCCCGGGGTCTCAACGTGATCACGTTGGGAGAAGAAGCGGCCCGGCAACTGGGTGTTGCGGTGGAGAGGCAGAGGCTTCTTCTTTTATTGGCTTCGTCTTTGATGGTGGGGGCGGCGGTTTCGGCAGCCGGTCTCATCGGTTTTGTGGGACTGATCATCCCCCACCTTCTACGACTTCTGCTGGGCCCGGATCACCGTCTGCTGGTTCCCGCATCGGCCTTGGCGGGGGCACTTTTTCTTCTGGTGTGTGACACGGTGGCGCGCACGGTGTTGGACGGTCGTGAGTTGCCGGTCGGGGCCTTTACGGCGCTGCTCGGGGGCCCTTTCTTCCTTTACCTACTCAAGCGAAGCGGGCCGGCTGCGGTTCTGGGAGAACGCACGTGAGTCGTGAGCCCGTGGAGTCCGCGTCGGAGTTGCGTTTTGAGGGTGTGAGCGTTCAACTCGGGGAGCAGCTTGTTCTGGATGACGTCAGCTTCGCGCTTGCACGCGGTGAAGTGGTTGGCCTTCTGGGCCGCAACGGTGCTGGGAAGACCACCGTGGTTCGAGCGGTCACCGGCGGTGTGGATCTCGCAGGGGGCGAGATTCGTCTCGATCAAAAGCCTCTGGCCGAGCACGGGGAGCGAAGCCTCGCAAGGCAGGTCGCCTCGGTGCCTCAGGATATGCATGTCCCCTTCCCTTTTACAGCCGGAGAAATCGTCTTGATGGGCCGTTCGCCCTATCAGGGGCTTTTTGGATTTGATTCGCCAGCCGACCTGGATGTGGCCTCTCGCGCCATGAGCCAGCTTGGCATCGCGCACCTGATGGGGCGCCGAATCGATCAGCTCTCCGGCGGAGAGCGTCAGTTGGTCCTGATTGCGCGGGCCCTGACCCAGTCGCCGGATTGGTTGTTGTTGGATGAACCGACGGCGTTTCTGGATCTGCAGCACCGGATCCACGTGCTTGAAGTCGTGCGTGATTTTGCTCGCGCTGGGGGCGGCGCGTTGGTGGTGAGCCACGACCTGGTTCTGGCCGCTCGGGTGTGTGATCGGCTTCTTGTCCTGTCGGAGGGGCGTGTGCTGGCGGAAGGTCCGCCGAAAGAGGTCATGAAGCCACAGTGGCTCGAGCAGGCTTTTGGCCTTCCAGTCCAAGTGGTCGAGGGCCCGGACGGTCTGCCTCTTGTGATTCCCCGTATGGGGGTTCCTGGCTCCGGGTCTTGAAGACGTCGTTCAGGCGACTGGCGGGCTTCTGACTGCTAGATTGGGACTTCGGGTCGAGTCACTACGAATCGCCCCAGATGAAGAAGGCCTTGGCGCGTCTGCGAAAAGGCATAGTGCTTGCGCCCACGGTGGCTGTCGAGCGGGGATGGAAGTCGAGTGGTCATCGATCGAGTAGAGGCACGGGAAATCATGGACTCCCGGGGCAACCCGACCGTGGAGGTGGATGTCTGGACGAGTTCAGGTCACTGTGGTCGAGCCGCAGTGCCTTCCGGTGCGTCCACGGGCAGTCGTGAGGCGCTTGAACTCCGCGATGGCGATGCCGATCGTTACGGTGGGAAAGGCGTGTCGCGGGCGGTGGGTTTCGTGAACGGCGAAATTGCAGAGGCCGTACAAGGCTTTTCGGTTGCGGATCTGGCGGAGCAACGCGCCCTCGACGAGGCCCTGATCGCCTTGGACGGAACAGAGACCAAAGCCCGTCTTGGTGCCAACGCGCTGCTGGGTGTTTCCTTGGCGGCGGCGCATGCCGCGGCCGCTGATGCGGGAGTGCCCCTCTACCGATTCATCGGCGGAGCCGAGGCTCATCTCCTGCCGGCCCCCATGATGAATGTTCTCAATGGAGGCGCGCACGCGGACAACAACGTGGACGTGCAGGAATTCATGCTCTATCCGCTGGGGGCACCGACCTTTTCGGAAGCCTTGCGATGGGGGGCCGAGGTCTTCCACACCTTGCGCGGCGTATTGTCTGAAAAAGGTTATGCGACTTCTGTGGGGGACGAAGGGGGCTTTGCGCCGGATCTTGCCAGCAACGATGAGGCACTGGAGTTGATTCTCCACGCCATCGAAAAAGCCGGCTATCGGCCAGGGGAAGACATTGCCCTTGCGCTGGATCCGGCATCCACCGAGTTCTTCGAAGAGGGTCAGTACGTCCTGGCCGGAGAAGATCGTCGTCTCGAGCCTGAAGCGATGATTGAATTCTGGGCCGACTGGGTGAAGCGGTATCCCATTGTTTCCATTGAAGATGGTCTGGCGGAGAGCGATTGGTCGGGCTGGAGTCGGATGACGTCTGAACTGGGAGACCGTCTTCAGATCGTGGGCGACGATCTCTTTGTCACGAACCCGTCGATTCTCTCGCGAGGAATCGAAGAGCGGGCCGCCAATGCGATCCTCATCAAGGTGAATCAGATTGGCACGTTGACGGAGACCCTGGAGGCGATCCGCATGGCCCAGGAGGCGGGCTTTGCAGCGGTCGTGTCCCATCGCTCAGGCGAAACCGAAGATACGACCATCGCGGACCTCGCGGTGGCGACCGGTGCGGGCCAGATCAAGACCGGCTCGCTTTGCCGGACGGACCGGATCTGCAAATACAATCAACTGCTGCGAATTGAATCGGAGTTGGGTGATCGGGCCCAGTATGCGGGCCGCTCCCGACTCTCCGGGGGTCTTGGTTGATGGGGCCACGCAGGGTTGCGGCCCTTGCGGCCTGGCTACTCGGGTTCGGACTCCTCTGGGATGCGGGAGCACAAGGCGCTGTTCCGCAGCGCGACCGGATCGAGAAGGCCATTGCGAAGACCAATGCGTCGGCGGGCCGTGGACAGGCCATGCAGATCGATGTGCTGGTCCAGATCGGGGATCGGCCCGCGGTAGCTCGAGGCGAACTCCTGACAGACCCCTCCGGCCGAGCCCGGCTTGAAATCCGAGGGGCCGGGAATCTGGTTGAGCGCCACCTTTGGCAGGGCCGTGAAAGTCAGGCCGCACGCAACGGCGAGATCATCGTGGAGCCTCGTCCTTTTCTGCCCCCTGTTTTCGTCCTGCAGGCGTCGAGTGGAGAGGGCTTGCGAAACGCCCTGCTGAGTCTGGAAGTGGACCCGGCCCCGCTAGGACTGGTCGAGTGCGGAGAAGAGGATTGCCTGGTGCTTGGGGATCCGGAACAGGACATACCCGTGCCCGCCGGCCCGCCTTTGGCTGGCCTGGAAGAATATGAATTTGAAAAAGCCCAGGCCCAGGAAGCCCGTGAAGCCGAATACGAGAGGGCGCGGGTCTGGTTCTGGGCGGGGGCCGACGGTCTTGTGTTTGCGAGCCTTGATGCGGAAGCGGAGTCGTTGCGACTCGAGGCTCTGGCTGAGGCGGAAGCCGACCCCGAAGCACTTCCGCCTGGGGTTCTGGACCCTGTCGCCCCGCGTGTGATTGCCGGATGGAATGGAGACGCACAAGTGGACGACGGAACTCCGTTCCCCCAAGACGGTCTGCTCGAGGGTGTGTCGGACGAAGACGGGAGCCGGCTCGAGGAGGAATCGGAGACCCTGGCTTTGTTGCCGCCCTCTTCTTTTGAAGTGGATGTGGAACTCCCCCCGGCAGCCTCCGTATGGGTCAGCCGGGACAACTACGAGATTCGCGGTCTCGAAACCGCGGCGGGAGCCCGGGTGGAGCTGGGGCCTTTGGCCTCTTATGGAAGCGTGTTCTTTCCGGCCTGGATACAAATTGAAGAGGCGGGTCAGGAGCCGATCCGGCTCGAGATCCAGGCGGCGCGCCGGATCGAAGTGCAGCCGGAAACCTTCAGCCAAGAATGGCTTTTGACCCCCGAAGAAGTCCCTCGGGAAACCGAACAAGTCCCGGCCTCCGGTCTCTAGGCCCCTTTCCTTCGGTTTGGCGCTGCGGCAGTGCTTTTGATCCGCAGGCCCGTCCATGCTCAGCCAAAAAATCCACTGGCCTGGGAATCTAGGCCTAATGGAAAGCAGCATAAATACCGAAGCGGGAGAGGTGAAAGGCACGAAGTCTCGGCCTTCCACGCGGGACTTCGGAGCGTTGCGTCGCGTCCAAAGCCCGAACTGTGATTGGACCATTTCATGGAGGGGGAAAAATGAGTAGAGAACATCAGTTGAGTGTCTTGCTGGTCGATCGTGAAACCGCGAGCACGAGTGAGTTGAAACGAATTCTGTCCGACGACGGCTTTCACGTGGAAGTTCTCAACGAGCCCGAACGGGCGCCGGAAGAGATCAGAACCCATGGCTATCAGCTTGTGATTCTGGATGTCTCGCCCAGCAACTCGGCTGGAATGCAGGCCTTGGAACAGATTCGTATGCAAGACGACGATCTGTGCGTCATCGCCACCACCGACATGGCTTCGGTGGAGATGGCGGTTTCGACCATGAAGCAACAGGCTTTTCATTATCTGCAGAAGCCTGTGGATGAAGATGAGATTCGCCAGGTTCTCACAGAAGCCATCAAGGCCAAGGGTCTTCATGTGGATCAGGATACGCGCCTCAATGTGGAAGTCGGTCGTCGTATCCGGGAGCGAAGGCATTCCTGCCCGCTTACGTTGAAGCAGTTGGCGAACCGGACGGGTCTGTCGGTGAGTCTGATTTCACAGATCGAGCTCGGTAAGAGCGCGGCTTCAGTCTCGACGCTGAGGCGGGTTTCCACCGCCCTGGGCGTGCGCATGAGCCACTTTTTCGAGACGGTTTGAAATTGAACCGCTTATCGGAGGCATGAACGCCGGCGTTGGGGCTGGGTTCGTGCCTCCGGTCGCGGAGTGCTTACGCGGAGTCCTTACGGGCTGGGCGCCTTGACGGTCAAGACTGGGCACGAGGCCTTTTGGACGACTCTTTCCGCAATGCTTCCAAGCAGTAGATGACTGAGGCCGGTCCGCCCCCTTGATCCGATGACGACGAGGTCGGCGCCGACTTCGTGGACCTCTTCTTCGATGGCGGTGGCGGGATAGCCTTCTCGGGTGACTTCCTTGACCTTCAGGCCGCGCTCGCGCAGGCGGTCGCCATAGTGGGACAGCTGTCGTTCGGAATCTTCTTTCATGGAGGTCCAGATGTCCGCGGGCAGATAGGCGCCTTCGGCCTGCCTGAACTCCACCGGCAGATGGTAGACGTGCAGCAGGACGATTTCGCTGTCGTGCTCTTCCGCCAGGTGGGCGGCCCATTCCACCACGCTGTCGGCATATTCCGAGAAATCCAGCGGGGCCAGGATGCAATCAATCCGGAGAGGGGTGGATGGATTCAGGATTTTTTCGTCTGTCATATCGACTCTCCGGGCGTTGGGAAAAGCTTGCTTGACGCTTAGAGGGCGCCGCTCTAAGGTGCCACGTCTGGTTCCGGGTCGCTTCTACGCTCTTTGGCGACTCGCAAGGATCAGGGCGAGATGTCAAGTTCGGTGGGGCCGTAGCTCAGTTGGGAGAGCGTCGCGTTCGCAACGCGAAGGTCGGCGGTTCGAACCCGCTCGGCTCCACCATGACATCTCTTGCGCGAACGCCGCCCAAGCCGGCCCGGCCGAGGTCTTTGTCGCTGCCGTCGAGGCTCCGCTCAGCCCATCATGAGCCCGATCAGGGCCCCAGCCAGGATGGCGCCGTCCAGAACGCCCAGCCCGTATCGCTCGCTGGGCCGAAAGAAGAGAAGGGCCACCAGATTGCCAAGCGCGATGGGAATCAGTGGGATCGGGGCCATCCACGATACGAGTAGGCCTCCAAGGGCCAGGACACGCGCGGTTTTCAAGCGCGCATCGGTGGAGGATCCGGGCTCGGCCTCTCGGAGCTCCGAACCCACCAGGTTGGCCGCGATGACAAACCCCAAGGTGACCGCGGTCAAAATGACTTCTCCGCCAAGGTGCAACCCCGGGGGTCCATGTGCCACCGGTAGACCCACGACCACAATCACCCAGGCCAAGGCCACATAGAGAATTCCGAATGCGGGGTGGCCCTTGAGGCGTCGATGAAAAATCCCCAACCCGAAGGCGATGCCCAGGAGTAGCCAGACCCGCGGAGGTTGGCGCCAGGCGCACAAGGCGCTGATCAAGGCGGCCCCAGCGCAGAGTCCGATCAGAACCCTTTGGTTTCGCTCAACAAAGGCTGTTCGGGCGGGTGAAGAGCCACGGTCTCGAGTCAGGTCCCGCAGACGGTCCACGTTGTAGACCAGGAAGGTCCCTGCACCCGACAAGGTGAGGGTGACCCAGGACGTCGACCCGGTTCCGGGGTAGAGGCTTTGGCTGCAAAGAGCGACCAGAGCCACCGCCACAGCGGCTGGGCAGACCCCGCTGAAAATGAATAGGTCGATTCCCCGCATGGTGGCGGAATCCGATTCGCCCATGTCGCACTCTGCTCCTGACCCGTATGGGGTGAAGGGATGTCTATCCTTCCGGGGCCGTCGAGTCAATTCAAGCCAGCCCCTCTTGAGTCGTGGGCTTGCGCGCTATATGGTCACCGATTCAAAGAGCTTGTCGGAGAATGGCCCTGGCGAGGGAGGCTTCGAGGCACGGCAATGGCGGATAAGTGCGAAACAGTCTCGGCGGTGATTACCGCCGGCGACGCGACAGCGTCGAAGGCCGTGTATGGAGACAGCAAAGCGTTTCTCTCCGTTTCAGGTCGCCCGATGGTGGTGGGCCTCGCCCTGACCCTGCAGTCTGTCCCCGAGGTGTCGGAAGTCTGGGTCGTGGGCAATCTAAGTCGATTGCAAGAAGCCTTTGCCTCGCCCGAAGTGCGAGGCGCACTTGAAAAGCCACTGCATCTGGTCGAACAAGGGCGAAACCTGCTTGAAAACGCCTGGGAGACCTACAGGAAGACCCTCTCTCAAGATACGGAGGCCGGGCGTGATCCGGTGGGGGATGAAATCGACACCCCCATCCTTTTTCTTTCGGCCGATCTGCCTTTCGCCACAGCCGAAGAACTTTCCGCTTTTGTGCGAGACAGCCTCGCGCTTCCCGAATGCGACTACGCGCTGGGTCTTGTGCCCGAAGAAGCGATGCTTGGCTTTGCGCCCAAAGCCCCCGGAGAGCCTGGAATCGAGGTGGCTTTCTTCAATATCCGGGAGGGGCGACTGCGACAGAGCAACCTTCACTTTGCGCGTCCGGGCCGCATCGGGAACCTCTTCCGCATTGAAGAGATGTATGAGCTGCGTCATCAGAAAAAGTTCATCAACATGGCTGGCCTGGCGCTCAGGATCATGTTTTCGAGGGCGGGGGGGCCCCGGATCTTCTTCTTCTATCTGCTCATGCATCTGGGAGGGTGGGCGGATCGCTGGCGGTTTCGTCGCTTCGCCGATTTTTTGCGAAGAGGGGTGAGTATCACCAGGGTCGAGAAAGCGATTTCCGGGATCCTGGACACACGCTTTCGTTTCCTGATCACGGAAGCGGGCGGTTGCGGGCTGGATATCGACACGGAGCAAGAGTACGACGTCGTAAACGCCCGGTTCGATGAGCTGTGGGCGGCCCAGAAGGCTCGGGCCGAAAAGATCTACGGGGTACCCGCCATCGGGGGCCCTGAAACGCCGGCCCGGGACTCTTGAGCGGACCGGCTCGCCCCGCCCCTCATGACGTCCTTCTGGTCTTTGCGAAAAAACCCAAAGCCGGTTTTGTGAAGACGCGGATGTGTCCTCCATTCAGCCAGGAGGAGGCGGCTCGCTTCTACGCCGCCATGCTGGAAGACATCCTCGAGGCCACAGCGGCCTTCGCGAGCGCTTTGGGGCTCGACCCTGTCCTCTGCCTTGACCCCCTGGGGGGGGATCTGGACCTGCCCTTTGAGATGCCAGACTCGTTTGCGATCGAGGAGCAAAGGGGCGCGGGATTGGCGGCCCGTATGGAGTCCGCTGTGAAGGCCGCGTTTCAAAGAGGGGCCCGCCGCGTCCTGGTGCGAGGGACAGACACACCCACGCTTTCACAAGAGCACCTGGAAGCGGCTCTGAAGGCTCTGGAAGGCCACGAACTGGTCTTTTCGCCCGATCGCGACGGAGGCTATGGGGTTGTCGGGTTCGCCTCTTTTCATCCAGGCCTCCTGGATCTCCCCATGAGCACAGAGACCGTCTTGGACGAAACCCTGTCGCGCGCCCAGGCCTGGGGGCTCGCGGCGGCACGCGTGGCGCCCTGCTTTGATCTGGACCGGGGGTCCGATCTCTCCGATTTACGCCGCGTTCGGTGCGAGCCCGAGGCCCTTTCTTGCCCCCGAACGCTGGCATTCCTCGATGGGGAAAAACGCTGGCCCAATGGCTAAAGGGCAGTTCCAGGGGGGAAATCGCCCTTTTGGCCATTTTTTCTTGTTTTTTTTTGTCCTGGCTGGGCTCCCTTTCGGGCGACCCATTCGAGGTGCTTTCACCCCTTCAAGCGCCTCCTAAAAAGGCCCAAATGTCGGACAATTAGCCCCCTTGTGGGGCCTTTA
>NZGT01000047.1 GCA_002691025.1 Spirochaeta sp.
AGCAAGCCACGAACTGGGCTCGGCAGATGGTGACGGAATACGGCATGAGCGATGTGCTGGGCCCGGTCTCCTATGCCGAGGCAGGAGGCGACGTATTCCTGGGGCGTGACTTGGCGGCCCGCAAGGAATACAGCGAGAGCAAGGCTCAGGAGATCGACGAAGAGATATCCGGGATCCTGTCGCAGAAGTACACCGAGGCCGTGGAAATCCTCACCACGAATCGGGACACGCTGGTGGCGATTGCAGAGAACCTCCTCGAGCGGGAAACCCTCGAAACCACGGATCTCAAAATGATTGTCGACGGGGATCCCCTTCCGGCCATGCGGACCTCCAATTCGGACTCGAGCCCAGGTTCCAAAGAGCCGGTCACAAGTGCCTCGGGTGATATCAATGACGGAGATCTTCCCGATCCGGAGCCGTTCCCTGGCTGAATCGCGTCCGGGCGATGATCTGACGAGCGAGATCCTCTTCCCACCGGATCGCGTCGGTGTCATGGCTGTTCTCAACTTGACGCCGGATTCATTTTCAGACGGAGGGGCTTTCTTCGACTCCAGCGGCGGGGTTCGGCAGAAAGCCCTGCACGACGCCACCCAGGGTTTTCGCGAGGCGAGGGTAGACCTCATCGACGTCGGGGGAGAGTCGACCCGACCGGGCGCGGTCGCCGTGACGGCCTCGGAGGAAATTCTCCGTGTGGAAGGCACCATCGCGTGCCTCGTGGAAGAAGGGGACATCCCCGTCTCCATCGATACGCAGAAGGCCGAGGTCGCCCGACGCGCCATTCGGGCCGGAGCCCGGGTGATCAACGATGTCAGCGGCCTCGTGACCGATCCCGAATTGGCGGACGTCGCCGCAGAGACCGGCGCGGTCCTGATCCTGGGCCACATGCGCGGCACACCGGCCACCATGCAGGAGTCCCCACGCTTTGAGGACACACTGGAGGAGGTCGCATGCGAGATCGAAGCGTCTGTAGACCGGGCGCGCTCAGCGGGTGTTTCCACCGCACGTCTCATCATTGATCCCGGCATCGGATTCGGAAAGCGGCTCGAGGACAATCTCCAGTTGATCGCCGGCGCGGGCTGGCTCCGCGGACGCCTGGGCCTTCCAGTTCTATTGGGGCCTTCCCGCAAGGCCTTCATCGGGGAACTGACGGGAGACCCCGTGGAAGATCGTGACCTCGCAACCCAGTCGGTCTGCGCGGTCGCCGCCTTCGCGGGCGCCGATGCGGTCCGGGTTCACGACGCGCGCGGGGCGCGGCGAGCCGTCACGCTGGGACGCGCCCTACGAGACGCTCGCCGGAAGGATCGCGCATGATCAAGTTCATCTGGAACTTCCTTCGCGAACTGGGTGACTTCTTCTCGGCCAACTTCGATCCATGGCGAGACAGCGTGGACATCCTCCTGGTCACAGTCGGGATCTATTGGCTGCTTCTCCTGATTCAAGGCACTCGGGCCATCCAGATCCTGGTGGGGCTCGTGGTCCTCATCGGTCTCAGCCTGGCGTCCGAAATCTTCCAATTTCCCACGGTTCGCTTGATCCTCCAGAACTTCCTGGGGTCCGCGGTCCTCATCATCATCGTTCTCTTCCAACACGATATCCGCAGGGCTCTCGCCCGGGTGGGGCGCGGATTTTTCCCCTCCGTCTCCGCACAACAGGAATCCCAGATCTTTGAAGAGATCGTCCGAGCCGCGCAAGCGCTTGTCCAGAAGAGACTGGGCGCTCTGATCGTCCTCGAAAGAGAAAGTGCCCTGGCCGATCAGGTCGACGGCGGTCGAGCGGTGGATGCCGAGGTCAGCCATGAGTTGCTGACGAGCATCTTTACACCCAGTTCCCCGCTGCACGATGGGGCGGTCTTGATCAGCGAAGGACGAATCGTTTCAGCCGGAGGCATTCTACCTCTAGCCATCCGAGACAACCTCCCGGGCGAAGTCGGTACCCGACACCGAGCCGCGGTGGGGATCACCGAGGAGACCGACGCCGTCGTCGTGGTGGTTTCAGAGGAGACCGCCTCCATCTCGGTGGTCATGGCCGGCGAGATGATCCAGGGCTTGGACGCACCTCGCCTGCGCGTGGTCCTCTACGACATTCTGGCAGGCGAACGCCGAAGCCTCGCCGACGATCCGAGCGAAGCCCCAGAAGACGCGGCCGCGCAGGGCGAAAACAATGCGCTCGAAGGCCTGCCTCGAGCCGGTCGATGAGGAGGAAGCCTACGCGATGAGACGATTTGCCTCCGTGAGGCCCGGCCTTCTGCTTCTGGCGCTGGCGATTGCCATCTTTCTCTGGGGGATCGCATCGGGGACGAGCAATGCCGAGAGAGGGTTCGATATCCCCGTGGTGCTGGACCGATTGCCTGATTCCCTGGTGGTTACGGATCAAAACAGCGACTCTGTCAATGTTCGAGTCATGGGGAGTCGAGCCGTGCTCCGGAATATCGATCCGGAAAACTACAAGTACGAGATTGACGTCTCGGGCGGAAAGCCTGGGGTGGCCGTCTACGATGTCGAGTTGGCAAAAATAGACCTCCCTCGCGGAGCCAGCTTTGTCGCTCACTCGCCTTCGCGCGTCCAGGTCCGCTTCGAGAAGAAGGGGCGCAAGAAGGTCACGGTGACTCCGGATCTAGAAGGGGCGCCGGCAGCGGGTTTCCGGCTGGTCCGAGTGGAAGTCGATCCCTCGGAGGTTTCTCTCGTAGGAGCCCGGAGCCAGGTCATGCGTTTGAAAGAAGTACGAACGGAAGCCGTGGACCTCTCGGGAATCAACGCAGATACTTCACGAGAAGTGCGGGTCAGTCCGCAGCGGGGCAATGTCCGGGTCGAGAGCGATGAGCCCATTCGAGTCAGCCTGATTGTCGCACCCGAGACGGTGCCAGAGCCCATCTTCGAGGAACCCACCGAGCCCACCGTCGAAGACGACGCCTTCTAGAGTCCAGTCATTCACGAAAGAGAACCCATGTCCATGCACAGAAAACTCTTTGGGACCGACGGCGTACGGGGCCGGGCCAATGTCCATCCCATGACGGCCGAGGTCGCCTTGAAACTCGGGCAGGCCGCCGCGCATGTCTTCTTGGAGTCCGGCAAGGCCCAACGACATCGAATCCTCATTGGCAAGGACACCCGCCTCTCCGGCTACATGTTTGAAGATGCCCTCGCGGCCGGAATCTGTTCCATGGGCGTCGACGTCATCCATGTGGGCCCGGTTCCTACGCCCGCCCTGGCATTCCTCACGTCGGACATGCGCTGCGACGCGGGAGTCATGATCACCGCCAGCCACAACCCCTTCCAGGACAATGGGATCAAGTTCTTCGGTCGGGACGGTTACAAACTCGACGATTCCATCGAAGCCGAGATCGAGAGTTTGATTTCCACCGATGAGCTCTCTACCCACAGGGCGAACGCCGAAGCGCTGGGGAAGGCGACTCGGATCGACGACGTCGAAGGCCGCTACGTGGTCTTCCTGAAGAACAGTATTCCGCGAGATGTCACCTTTGACGGGATGAAGGTCGTTCTTGACTGCGCCAATGGCGCAGCGTACAAGGTGGGGCCCACGGTGCTTCGAGAACTCGGTGCCGAGGTCATCACCCTGGGCGTCGAGCCAGACGGACGCAACATCAACGCGGACTGCGGGTCGCTCTATCCCGAGCGCGCGGCGGAAATGGTGCGCAAGACCGGAGCCGATTTGGGGATCGCGGTGGACGGAGACGCGGACCGCGTCGTCATGATCAACCAGAAAGGCGAAATCCTGGACGGAGACCGGGTCATTGCACTTTGTGCACGGCAGCTTCATGAGCAAGGCCAACTGAAAGGCAACGGGGTGGTGACCACCGTCATGAGCAACCTGGGCCTGGATGACTACCTGGCAGGGTTGGGGCTGGGCACGGTGCGGACCCAGGTGGGTGACCGGTACGTGGTGGAAGCCATGCGCGCTGGGGGCTACAACCTCGGAGGGGAGCAGTCGGGCCATGTCATCCTGCTCGATCGGAGCACCACAGGCGACGGGATGATGACGGCGTTACAGATCCTGGCCGTCATGGCGCGTCAACGCTGCGCGCTGTCGGACCTCTTGCCGGAATTCCACACCCATCCTCAATGCATGGTCAATATCCATGTAGCCGAGCGACGGCCCATCGAGG
This sequence comes from Spirochaeta sp., assembly GCA_002691025.1. Lineage (GTDB taxonomy): Bacteria > Myxococcota_A > UBA9160 > UBA9160 > UBA4427 > MED660. The sequence continues at coordinate 4,124 of NZGT01000047.1, forward strand.
AGCTTCACTCTTTCGGGGAGGCTGTGGCCAGGGTGGAGCAGGAACTGGGAGAGGGCAGCCGGGTCCTGGTGCGTTACAGCGGGACCGAACTCAAAGCGAGAGTCATGGTGGAGGGACTGGACGCCGAACTCGTTGAAGCCTCGGCCACCTCCCTGGCGGAGGCTCTCAAAAAAGCCTTGGACGAAGCGGGATAGAGTTCGTTGGAACCCCTGGACCGAATCAGTCACGGAGAGTACGCATGAAGCCGGACGGCACCTGGCCGTTGGTCTCGGCTCATCAAATGCGGGCGCTGGACTCGTACACGATTGAGCAAGCCCACGTGTCGGCCGATGTCCTCATGGAGAGCGCCGGGCGGGCCGTGGTCGACGCCCTGTTGTCCCGATTCGAGGCGCTTCTGCGAGAGCCCCAGGCGGACACCCTCGTAGTCTGCGGGCGGGGGAACAATGGAGGGGATGGGCTCGTCGTCGCCCGCCACCTCCACCTGCTGGGCGTTCGTGTCCGTGCCGTCCTGGTGGGCGACGGGAAGAACCTTTCGCGGGAGACCGCCCTGAATTGGAAACGCGCCGAGGCCGTGGGCGTCCCGCTGTCCGAGGGCCCCGCGCCTTTGCCCGAGGAAGGCCTGGTGGTGGACGCCCTGTTCGGCACCGGCCTGTCCCGCGAACTCGAAGGAGAAGCCGCAGGCTGGGTCGATGTCATCAATCGGGCGTCCTCCGAACGTTTGCGAGTCGTGTCCATCGACATTCCAAGTGGAATTCACGCGGACACAGGGCAGGTCCTGGGCTGCGCAGTGGCCGCGGATCTCACCGTGACCCTGGGCTGCGCCAAGATCGGCCTGGTCCTGGAACCGGGACGTGAGCACAGCGGCCAACTCGCGGTGGCCCGCATCGGAATCCTCGACGCACTCCCTGAGTCGGAGAACGAGGCGAAAAGCGCAGAGTGTGACATGTGGTCGACCTGGGCCGCGGCTCGTCGGTTGCCCCACCGACCCGCCCAAGGCCACAAGGGGCGCTTTGGACATGCGCTGGTGGTCGCCGGATCGGAAGGGAAGGCGGGCGCGGCGGCTTTGAGCGCCACGGCCGCACTTCGGGCCGGAGCGGGGCTCGTGACCCTGGCGTGTCCGAGGGGGCTCGCTGAGGGCCTGGATGCGAAGCTCACCGAGGTCATGATCGCGCCCTTTCCCGAAGTGGGTCGCGCGCAGTTCGCGGCTTCGGGCTTGAAGGAGATCTTGGCGCTCGCAAAGGACCGGGACGTTCTGGCCCTGGGTCCCGGCCTCGGGACCCATCCGGAGACTGTGGCGCTGGTCCTTGGCCTCATCACGGAATCGTCGGTCCCCTTGGTGGTGGACGCCGATGGCTTGAACGCGCTGGTCGGTTCGCTTTCGGCTCTACGAAGCCGAGAAGGGGTCGCGGTGCTGACTCCCCATCCGGGTGAGGCCGCGCGACTCCTTGAGACGTCAGCGGCCCAGATCAATGCCGATCGGCTGGGGGCCGCCCGGGCACTCTCTCACCAAGCGGGGGCGGTCGTTCTCCTCAAGGGAGCGGGAACTGTCATCGCCGCTCCGGGGGGTCACGCCCGGATCAACCCCACCGGGGGCGCCTATCTGGCTGCAGCGGGAACCGGGGACGTCTTGACGGGCATGGTGGCGGCCTTTCTGGGGCAGGGCATGGACGCCATGGAGGCCGCCACACTGGCCGCCTTCCTGCATGGGGACTCCGCCGATCGGCTGGCGCAACGGCGAGGCGAGTCCGGCCTTCTTGCGGGCGAGATCGGAGATGAACTCCCCGCCTGCATGCAGGCCTTGAGAACAGAAAGGGGGCAGGATGGCCAACGCTCGATCCCGATCGAGTCAACTCTCCTTGACTTCCCAGAGCCCTGAAGAGACTCGCGCCTATGCGGCCTCCTTGACCCGATCCTGGGTGCAGGAACAGGAGGCTTCGAGACCCCTTCCCATTCTCCTTTCGGGCGATCTCGGCGCGGGCAAGACCGTCTTCGTAAAGGGGCTGGCGGAAGGGCTGGGCCTTGAAGCCGACGCCGTCTCAAGTCCCACCTTTGTGCTGGCCAATCAGTACGCCTGCCCGGGCGGGCTCTTTCTGCATCACGTGGACTTCTATCGCCTTGAATCCTTCGCCGAACTGGAGGAAATGGGATTCTTCGAGTTGGGCGGCGAGCGCTCCGTGCTTGTGGTGGAGTGGGGCGACCGTTTCCTCGATGCACTGGCCCAGGACCGGCTGGAGGTGAGCCTTTCCAGGCTCAGCGAGGTGGGCCCGGAAGCCCGGCTCCTCGAGATCCAGGCCATGGGCCCGGCCTCGGACGAGCAGTTGCAGCATTGGGCACGCACAGTGAAGAACAGGCCGTTCGGGGATGGACGCGAAGCGACGTCGGACTGAGGCCTGTGGTGCACCCTTACCCAGGGCGGTTTTTGGGCTAGATTCCTCGCCCGACTGCACGTGATTCAGGGAAAGTCAGAGAGCCTCATGGCGCTAGTGGTTCAAAAATTCGGTGGTACGAGTGTCGGGGATGTTGAACGCATCCAGAACGTAGCTCGGCGCGTGGTGGAGACGAAAAGGGCCGGCCACGACGTGGTGGTCTGCGTTTCTGCGATGTCGGGTGAAACCAACGCCTTGGTCAGCCTCGCCGAGCAGGTATCCGGAGGCCGCCCCCCGCATGCACGGGAATATGATGTCCTGCTCTCCGTGGGCGAGCAGAAGACCATCGCGCTTCTGGCCATGGCCATCCAGGAGCTTGGTGAGCCGGCCCGATCCTTCACGGGTGCCCAGATGGGCATGCGAACGAATTCAGAGCATAACCGCGCCCGGATCGAGGCGGTCAATGCGGATGTCCTTCACGAGAACCTGAAGGGAGGCTCAGTCTGCGTGATCGCGGGCTTTCAGGGAGTCAGTGACTCGGGCGACATCACGACACTGGGTCGAGGCGGCTCGGATACCTCCGCGGTCGCTGTGGCCTGTGCGCTCGAGGCCGATGTCTGCGAAATCTACACCGATGTCGACGGGGTCTACACCGCCGACCCGAGGGTCGTGAAGGACGCTCAAAAGCTGGCCCGGATCGCGTTCGAAGAAATGCTTGAGTTGGCAAGCCTGGGTGCGAAGGTCCTACAGATCCGGTCGGTCAAATTCGCCATGCGCTATGGCCTGCCTCTTCACGTGCGGTCGAGCTTTTCAGCGGACGAAGGAACCTGGGTCATGCCCGAGGAGGAAGTCATGGAGCAGTTGGTGGTATCAGGCGTGACCTGCAACAAGAACGAAGCCAAGATCCGGCTCCAGAGCGTTCCCGATCAGCCGGGCATTGCCGCTCGCGTGTTCACGCCGCTCGGTGACGCCGGGATCGTGGTCGACATGATCATCCAGAATTATGCGAGTGACGGTTCCACAGACATGACTTTCACCGTGCCTCGGGCGGACTACTCTCGAGCCCTGGAGATTGCGAAGGCGGCGGGAGATCAACTGTCCTCAAGAAGCGTGGACGGCGATGACAGCATCGCCAAGGTCTCCATCGTCGGGCTGGGAATGAAAGATCATGCTGGCGTCGCCACGCGTATGTTCGAGGTGCTGGCCAGGAAAGAGATCAACATCCAGATGATCAGCACCAGCGAAATCAAGATCTCCGTAGTGATCGACGAGGCGCACTCGGACGTGGCCGTCCAGGCGCTGCATGCTGAGTTCATCGACGACCTGAGTGACTGAGCGTCCCCCGGCCCTTCATATCGGCCGGACCCCCTCGTCTCCCGAGCCCTGGACTCGGGGTTTTCTCGGGCTGAGCGTCGCCATCTGGCTTTCGGTGGGCCTTCAAAGTGTGCCCCATATCCAGACACCTCGACCGGAGAAGCTGTGTCCGGTCGGGTCGTGGGTGATGGACCGCTCGGTAGCCCCCGCACGTGTACGCTGCGCTCCGGGCCTGACTGGCCGTGGTGAAGAGCCCCTGGGAGCGGCCCCGGGTCTGCTCTTTGGTCGGCCTTTAGACGTCAATACCGCGTGTGGGCGCGACCTGACGGTGATCCCGGGGATTGGGCCGTCGCGAGCCCAGGCCATTCTCGAGGCGCGAGACTCGGATCCATACCGGTCCCTGAGCGACCTCACACGAGCCAGGGGGGTGGGTCCCGGTACCCTCAGCCGAATCGCGAACTGGGTCACGGTCGAGGGAAGCGGAGCTTCTGGCCCTTCGCAGCCCGCGGCGAGCGCCGTCCCGAAGGTCACAAAAAGAGCGCGATCGTACGGCTGGGTTTCGGGCGATACACTCCGGGGGGCATGCAATGGCCAGTGGGGACAGGCAGATGGACAAGGGAATCCGTGATTTGAATCTGGCGGCGGCCTGGGCTCGAGGACGTGAGTTCGTCACCAAGGAGCTCTGGCAATTCGACCTGTCGCCACGCAGTTGGACGGCCTCCCTGGTTCGACTTCTTCAGTTCTCGATCATGGTCGCCCAGGGCTTCGTCAGCGACCGACTCCTGCTGCGAGCCAGCGCGCTGACTTTCGTGACGGCGCTTTCGACCATCCCCCTGCTGGTGGTGGTCGTTGCGCTGATCGGAATCGTCGGTGGACAGAAATCCCTGATCAACCTGATGGTCGATCCGCTGACCGCCGTGAGTCCCGAGGCCACCGCCTGGCTCACCTCACGAATTCAAGAAGTGGATATCCAGAACCTGGGAAGCCTCGGCGGAGCCACCCTTATATTTTCCGCCATCCTGGCCCTGCGGCATCTCGAGAGTACGCTCGGTGAGATCTGGGGCGTCCATCAAAGTCGGAGTTGGACGCGGCGATTCGCTGACTATCTCGCGGTCCTGGTGGTGGCCCCGATTCTCACAGGCGCGGCGTTCTCGCTTTGGGCCACTCTGGGCACCGACAGCTTCACCAACTCCATGGATCGACTGCCTGTCCTGGGTGAAGTCTATCGTTTTCTTGTTCTTCAACTCCCACAGCTGATGGTCCTACTGGCATTCGCTTTCCTGTACTGGTTCTTTCCGAATACCCAGGTCAGGGTCAAGTCGGCCATCGTGGGTGCCTTCGTGGCGATGGTGCTCTTTTCGGTGACACGCGTCATCTACGTCGGGATGGGAATCGGCGCTACAAAATACAGCGTACTCTTCGGCGGACTCGTGGCGCTGCCCCTCGTGCTTACCTGGATCTATGTATGTTGGAGCGTGGTCCTTTTTGGGGCCGAAGTCGCGTTCGCCCACCAACATCTGGACCACTACCGCGAGGACCGTCTTCGCCTTCATCTCCCGCCTGCCGAGAAGGAAGCACTCGGCGTCACGATCATGCTGGCCATTGCCCGCTCGTTCTATCGGCATGAGGGCCCAAAAGATGCCGAGGCCCTGTCGTCGGACCTCGACCTTTCTGTCAGGGTGGTGAGAGATACGCTCGAAGAATTGGAGGCGGGCCAACTGATCATCCGAAGCGGCGACTCGGATCACGACCCCGGCTACCTCCCGCTTCAGCCTCTCGCCGACATCACAGTCGCAGACGTGATCGGGACCATCCGCGGCCGGCGCATTCTCTTCGGGGCTGAAGGGAAGACCCCCGTCGAGGATTCCCTGAAAGCCATCCTGCCCAATGCGGGGCCCCGCATAGAAGCCATCTTTTCAGAATGGGATGAGTCACTCACCCGCGTAGCGGGCTCCCACACCCTGGCCGAACTGCTTCAGTCCAAGCCGGCCTGAGGCCCGCCTGGGTCTCGGGACCCGACAAAGCCTGCAGAAGGCGACCATGAGCCGCCCCGTTGACCCGAAGAGAGGCGCAGGGTAGGGTGAGCGCTCCAGACGCAAGTAACGCATTACGCGTTCAAGATCGGCAGAACTGACCCCATGCGCATCTACCTCGACCACAACGCCACCACGCCCCTTCGCGTGGAAGTCGTTCAGGCCATGACCGAACTGCTCCAGGAAGATTTTGGCAACCCCACCAGCACGCATGAGGAGGGAGCTCGAGCCCGCGCCCATGTCGAGCGGGCACGGGCCCAGGTCGCTGCACTGCTGGGGACGAGCGATGAATCCGTGATCTTCACAGCCGGAGCGAGTGAAGCCAACAACACGGTCATCTACCAACTCCTCGACGTCCTCAAAGAAGGACGCGGCCTGGTGACCAGCGCCGTCGAACACCCCTCGGTGGTGGAACCCGCCAAGCAGCTCGAGAAAGCCGGACTCCCGGTGCGTTGGATGCCGGTGGACGGACAGGGCCGTGTCGACGCGAACGAAGTGATCGAGGCCGCTCGACAAGGAGCCGACCTGGTCTCGCTGATCTGGGCCAACAACGAAACCGGCGTGGTCCAACCCATCGAAGAGATTGCCGTCGGGCTTGAAAAGCTGGGCGTCCCGTTCCACGTAGACGCCACACAAGCCGTAGGGAAATGGAAGGTCGACCTGACGCAGGTGCCCATCACCTACCTCTCGTGCTCGGCTCATAAACTCAACGGCCCGAAAGGCGCCGGCTGCCTGATCGCTCGCCATGAAGGGCCTCTGCGCCCCCTGGTTTCAGGGGGACCTCAGGAGAGAAGACAGCGCGGGGGGACGGAGAATGTGGCGGGCATTGTCGGCCTCGGGCTGGCCTGCGAAATTGCAAAGAGTGAACTTCCCGAACGAATGAAGGCGTACTCAGGGCTTCGTGATCAACTCTGGGATGAACTGCAGAAGAAGATCCCGCGGCTGTC
>NZGT01000048.1 GCA_002691025.1 Spirochaeta sp.
CGACGCGCAGTGCCATCGCGGGGGGACTGCTGGCCTTTTGTGAGTCGCCGGGCGAGTGGCAACGCCTGCAGGGTGATCGGGAGTTGATTCCCTCGGCCATTGAGGAAATCTTGCGATGGACTTCGCCCATCCATCATTTCCGGCGTACGGTGCTCAAGGAGACCGACATTGCGGGGGCCCGTATGAGAGCGGGTGATCGTGTGGTCATGTGGTATTCGTCGGCGAATCGTGACCCGGCCGTTTTTTGCGAGCCCAATCGGTTTGATATCTCGCGGACCCCCAACGAGCATCTGAGCTTTGGCTTCGGGCGCCACTTCTGCCTGGGGGCGCGATTGGCTCGTATGGAAGTGCAGGTGGTGCTTGAGGCGCTTCTGGAACGAGACGTTCAAGTGGAGTTGCGCGGAACGCCTCGCTACATGCGGTCCAATTTTGCCCACTCTCTCAAGCGGATGCCCGTGTCCCTGCGCGCTCTGGCTTGAAAGAGAGCGGGGCTTCAGTGCGCGTTCTGGTAGTGGACCTTCCTGCCACGGAAGGGCACCTGATGCTCTTCGTCGTAGCGTGAGTCGGGTTTCTGAATGCGGAAGAGGGGCTCCCAGCACCCGTGGCTTTCGAGTCGGGCGCGAGCCTGGGGCTGGACTTCTTTCGGAAGGTTCCGAAAGTGCGCCTGCAAACGCTCCAGGCACCATACCCGGTACTGTGATGTGGGCAGTTTCCGGTAGGTGACTCCCTGGATCTCGACGGTGTGCTGTTTTTCGCCGGCCTTCCAGGCTCGGGCGTTGTCGCAAAGGTAGGGAAGGTAGGCGCTCCCGATTTCATCGAGAATAGGTCCCCAATCTTCGGGAATTCCCGAGAGAAGGGTGGGAGACGAGAGCCGGCTGCTTCTTTCATTCCAGAGTCGCGCCTGCCACTCGAAGACGTGGGGCGCTCGCACGCGCATGATGTCCGAGGCCGTCGGATCCTGGGAAAAGTGCCTGAAGATGGAGGCGAAGAAGCCGAAGTCGGCGAGCGTGGGAGCTTCGCCGAGGAGGTACGGGCGGCTGGCAAAGATGGCTTCGAGTTGATCCAGCGTTTTCAGGTAGCTGCCTTCCACGTGGTCCCAGGTTTCGGAGGTGACGCCGTCGCCTCGAACCCAGCCCCCATGCTGTCTCCTTCGGATCATCCACCTTTTCACAAGCCCCGGAAGCGGGATGTCCGGCATGATTTCATCGACGATCTTGCGGCTGAGCAAGAGGGCATCTTTGCGGTAGCTCCAGCGGTAGTGCATGGCGGGCCGCCACAACCACTCCTCTGCGTAGTCTTCCACCAGACGGGTCATGAAACCCTGGACGGGTTCGGGGGGGATGACGGACGGTTCGGGGTAGGCGGATTCAAGGAAATCGATCATGGGCGTCGTGTCCGTCATGAAACGTCCATCGGGCAGTTCTACCGCGGGCATCTGGGATGTGCCCGTCTGGCGGCTGAGCATGCTCATGATCTTCCGGTTGAACGGCACGAACTCGTACGGAATTTCCTTGTAGCGGAGGTATCCCTCGAGTTTGCCGGTGTAGTACGAAATACTCGCTCCGTAGACCTTCAGAGTGCCGGGCATGCGGTTTCCTTGTCTGTAGACCCATGGTAAGGCGAGTTCTTGTCTCCCCGCGTCCGGACCAATTTAGCGGCTCTTTGCCCGCTTCAAAGCTCAGACTTGGGTGTGCCGAAGGCGCTGTGGGCCGACTCTGGGGCGTTGTGTCTGCGGCCTTAGGGGAGTCGCCCGCGTGTGTGTCCGCGTTCACAAAGACCTGCGGCAATTGACCGCATTGTGGCCCGGAGGGCTCGGGGTAGCCTGAGATCGGAAGCAATTCTTCAAACCACTGTTTTTGCAGGTTCTTTTTTCCAGCTGAAAGTGAGAATTTCGAGATGCAGCGAAACGGCAGAGACCATGGTCCGCTGAATAGAAGCATGAAATCGCGTGGGAGACTCTCTGTTCTGGCCGCCTTCCTCATTCCCTTGTTTCTGCTGGCCGGGTCTGCGCAGGCCAGTTTTGATGGTACGAGCGTGACTGCGACGTGGGAGATGTGGACCGGTTCGAGTCCCGGTGCGGGAGGATCCCTGCTGGCTGTCACCGACACCGAGGCTGTGGTGGCCAGTGATCTGAACTCGCCCGACCTGTTGGATTTTCATTCCAGTACAGGCACGGAGCAGGAACTCTGGGATATCGATTTTCTGGGTGATGCCATCACGCTCACCTATACCAGTATCGAGGTCCAGGATTCGGATCATCAGTACATGTATATGATGCCGGTGGGCTTTCACTTGTCCTTTTCTGGCGCCGCGGACATTGTCGGAGTGAGCGTGGATACGAGTTATGCACCTCATCTTTTTGATCCGTTGAAGGTTGATTTCACAGCTTCGGATATCTGGGTCAACCTCCAGGGCTCCATGTGCCACTACCATGATATGAGCGGCGGCATGGGTGGAGGGATGCCCGATTGCGCCAATGCTTCAAGCCCGACCGGGTATGACAACCAGATCATCCTGACTGTGAATACGGTTCCGGAGCCCTCAACCGCCGTCCTGATAGGAATGGGCTTAATGGGAATGGCGTATCGTCGGATTCGTGTGCGCTGAGGTTGGTGTTTTGAGGCCGGCGAATCTGTGCGCTTCCTGGCCAATGGCTCCAAGAAACAGGTGATTCCTGTGAAAACGATTGCGATCAATTCGTCGTTTCGGGGTTTCGTGTGCCTGATGGTGTGGATCGGGCTTCTGCTGAGTGTGGGTTCCTTGGCCTGGGCGGAGCCGGACACCTCCGATTCGCATGCGAGCCATGCCGATCATGCGGCCCACGACAGCCATGCAGCCCACCGCGACCACTCCGGCCATTCGGAGTCAAGCGAAGGCGAGGGCGAGTCCGAGGCTCAGTCCGATCAGCTCTTTTCTGGTGAAGAAGAGGGTGAGGGCGAACCGGAGTCTCATCGGGGCATTGAAGTGGTGAGCATCTTCGAGCGTCGCCCCGACCGCACTGTCGAGAAGTGGGTGGATGTCCGGAGTGAGAAGAGGCCCGAGGGCGATGGGGCGGACGTCCTCAAAGGCGTGCCGGGTTTCAATCTGATCCGGCAGGGCGGCATCGGGAGCGATCCGGTTTTTCGTGGCCTGAGCGGCAGCCGTCTCAATGTCCTGATCGACGGTGTGCCCTATGGCGGCGCCTGCAATCACGCCATGGATCCGCCGACCTCCTACGTCAATCCGGGGGAGTTCAGTCAACTGTTGGTTCTGGCCGGACCCCAGTCCGTACGCAATGCGGGAACGGTGGCGGGAGCCGTGGATTTCGAGCGGAGTCGTGTGCAGTTGGATGAGTGGGGAGCCCAGGTCTTCGCCACCGGTGTATTGGGAAGCTTTGATCTCAACGAGTTCTCGGGCGATGTCGCCTTTGGAGGGAGTCCCGGTTATGTGCGCTTGAGCGGGGGCTATGAAGACAGTGGCGATTATCTGGATGGGAACGGAGACCCCGTTCTCAGTCGATACAACCGCTGGAACGGGCGAGTGGCTCTGGGTTGGACCCCGGGCGAAGACACCCTGCTTGAGCTCAGTGCGGAAATGAGCGATGGCAAGATGGCCAATGCCACCATCCACATGGATTCGGTCAAGCTCGACCGCAAGGTCTATGGGGCGCGTTTCAAGAAAACGGAAATGGACTCCTGGTTGGATGGCATCGAGGTGCAGTTCAACCGGATCAGTGTCGATCACGCCATGGACGACTTCTCGTTCCGCCCCTTTGCGGGGCCCGAGGCCGAATTTCCGGCGCTCTTCGTACCCATCGATACTCTCATCATGGGTCAGACCTGGGATGAATATTTCGGCCGCGTCGCTTTCTATCTCGAGCCCTTGGAAGATCTTGTCTTTGAGGTGGGGACGACGATGAGGTACACCGAATATTCGGCGCGGGCCGACTCAGCGACTTCCATCTATCAGCGGCTGCCCGGCGAAGAGGAATACCAGGCTGTCTTCGAGGATCTGGCTTCGCTGGACGATGTCCCGTCGAACCCGATTCTCGACTTCCTGAACATGGGTGCCTATGTCGAGATGTCCTACGGGTTCATGGAGGGTTCGCGAATCGTGGCGGGCGCCCGATACGATCGCTTCCGAACCGAAACCCAGACCATGCGCGCGGCCGGTGAGACCAGTTCGGTGATCTTGTCGGGTTCGAATCAGCAACGGAACCAGGACCTCTGGTCCGGATTCGTACGTTACGAAAAGCGTTTTCAGGACTTTCCGATCCTGGCTGCGGTGGGTCTCGGGCATGCCGAGAGACCGCACGACTACTGGGAAGTGTATAGCTACGATGGCTTCGGACTGGCTCCTGAAAAGAACACCGAATTCGATGCCACGGTCTATTACGGCGGAGAGCGGCTGACGGGCAGTACGTCTTTCTTCCTCAGTCAGATCGACGATTACATCGTGACCTTCAACGGCATCGAAGCCTTCAATGTGGAGGCGCGACGAGCGGGCATGGAAGCGCTGGTGACGTATCGCATCCTGCCAGAGCTTCTGGTCAGTGCCGAGATGGCTTTTGTGTTTGCGGAAAACAGGACCCAGGGCACACCGCTTGCGCAAACGCCTCCCGTCGAAGGGAGTGTGGCCATCCGTTACGAGGGCGAACGCTTCGAAATGGGAGCGGTCACCCGTCTGGTCGCCCCTCAGGACCGGATTCATCCTGATTACGGCAGCCGACTGGGTGTGGATACAACGCCGAGTCCGGGTTTTGTCGTGCTTTCGGCAGACGCTTCATTCCGCCCCTGGTCGTTCGTCGATGTGTCCGTAGGAATCCAGAACATCCTCAACCAGAACTACTACGAACACCTCTCGCGGGTGGAGTCACCGGTCCCCGGTTTTCCCAACTCTGGACTGAAGATCAATGAGCCGGGAAGAAACTTCTGGATTCGGGTGAGTCTGGATCTGGATATATGACGAAATTCCACGAAGAAACCGCACGGCCCAAGGCTTTTCGGGACATGAAGGAGATCGACATGAATGAATGGAAGAACCCAACCCTGTATTTTTGCGTGGTGGCTTCGCTTTTCCTGCTGGCTGTTTCCCCTTCGTGGGCTGGCTCTCCTTTTGAAACAGCGGAAATCCGGGTGACCTGGGAGTATTGGAACGGGGGTAGCCCCGGGCAGGGCGGGTCGCTCATCGTGGCCACGGATACGCTGGATGTGGTGGGGGATGACACCGTGGACCCGGATGCGATTGGTTTCCATACGAGTTCGGGAACCGACTATGAGCTCTGGGATATCGACTTCTGGGAGGACGAAATCCGGCTCACCTATACGAGCGTGTACGTCCAGGACGCGTTTCATCAGTACATGTACCTGACGCCCGTGGGTATCCACTTCGAAGATACCCTCGGTCAGCTTCCTGAGATCACCCAGGTCTGGCTGGACGACAGCTTTGCCCCCTATGGTCTGGACCCGGCTCTCCTGACCTTCGACGAGAACAATATCTGGTTGAGTCTGGAGGGGTCCATGTGTCATTTTGGAAGCATGGGCAGCATGCCGGATTGCGCGAATCCTGCGAGTCCGACGGGGTATGACAACGAGATCGTGTTGATCGTGGAAACCGTTCCCGAGCCTGGTATGAGCTCGCTTCTGCTCTCTGGACTGGTCGGTGTCGTCCTCATTTCCCGCCGACGCAGAGGAATCGAGTCGTGAGTGGCCTTGGCTGGGGCTGATATCGGCGTCACGGCCAGTCGGGCCGAAGAGCTATACTGATCCCATGAGCTCTTCTCTGGAAAGTGTGGAGTCGCCGGAGGCCCAGGGGCGGGTAAGGCAGGTCTGGTTCCTGCGTTTCCGCTTCGCCCTGGCCAGTGTTGGCCTCGCGGTCGTGGTGGTGGCGGACTTTCTTGCGGGCTGGACCCTTCCGGTCTGGACCCTGGTTTCGCTCTTTGGGCTTTCGCTGCTCAGCAACGTCCTTCTCTATCTCTACGCCCAGTCCGGCGCGAGGATGACGGACGCGCTCATCTTCCTGGCGATCGGGTTTGACCTCCTCATCTTGACGTTGGCTCTGGGTCTGTCGGGTGGCGCTTCAAATCCCTTCAGCAGCGTCTACCTGATCTATATACCCATCGGAGCGCTTCTTCTCTCCCAGCGCTTCACCTGGATCCTCGTCGTGCTGGCGGTCGGCGCGTACACGTTCCTCTTCTGGCCTGATCTGGATTCGGGACATGCAGGCCATCAGTCCATGCAGACCCATCTTGTGGGGATGTGGGTCGCCTTCATCGTAGTCGGGCCGGTGGTGGCTTATGCCGTGTCTCGTTTGCGCGCCGCGGTGGAGTCCGCAGAGGAAGCCTTGATGGAGACGCGCGCCCGTCAGGAACGGGCAGAAAAACTGGCTGCTCTGGCGACGCTTTCGGCGGGAGCGGCCCACGAGTTGTCTACGCCTCTTGGTACCATTGCGATTGCAGCCAAGGAGCTCGAGCAGAATCAGGACGATCCGCGAGTGACCGAAGATGCTCGACTCATCCAGCAGGAAATCCAGCGCTGCTCGGGGATCCTTTCGCAGTTGGCCGTGGACGTGGGGACGGGAATCGGTGAAGCCGTGCAGTCTGTGCGGGTTTCAGATCTCATTGAGGCGACAGCCGGGGAGTTTCCTCCTGTCCAGATCCTGGCTGACGAGGCGGTTCTGGCTCGCCGAGTGGAAGTGCCGCGTCGTTTGATGCTTCAGGCCCTGCATGGAATCATGAAGAATGCGCGACAAGCCTCGACTCCCGATGATGAAATCCAGATCCGAGCCACGGATCGACCGGGCTCGGATCTTCTTGCCTTGGAGATCAGGGATCAGGGCTCGGGGATGAGCGAGCATGTGCTGCGCCATGTCGGTGAGCCTTTCTTTACCCAGAAGCCCACCGGAGAAGGCATGGGTCTGGGTGTGTTTTTTGCTCGATCCGTTGTGGAGCAGATGAACGGAAGGATTGAGTTCGAGTCCCGAGACGGAAAGGGAACCCGTGTCCACATCGGGTTGCCCTGGAGTTCGCAAAAGTGAGGCGCCTGGTCGGTAGGCGGATGAAAGACGAATGGACGATTTGATCCAAGGGCCGAAAGTCGGCGATGAAATCCTGATCGTGGATGACGATCCCAATTTTGCGAAACGGTTGGCTCGGGCTTTCGAGGATCGAGGTCTGCGTGTTCGCACCGCCCACGGTTGTGAAGAGGCGCGGAAGTCTTTTCGTTCGGATCCCGTGCATTGGGCCGTGGTGGATCTGCGGTTGCCCGACGGTTCCGGGTTGGAAGTGATCCGGGATCTGGTGGCTTCTGTGCCCGATGTACAATGCGTCATGCTCACGGGGTACGGAAGTATTACCACGGCGGTGGATGCCGGGCGTCTTGGTGCGGTGAACTACATTGCCAAACCGGTAGACGCCGACATGATCCTTGCGGCCTTCACACATGCCGACCCCACAGGAGAAGAGCCGACGGTGGAGAGCTACGAGACGCCGTCCCTGGCTCGCACGGAATGGGAGCATATCAACCGTGTTCTGACCGACTGCGGTGGGAATATTTCAGAGGCAGCGCGAAAACTCGGCCTTCACCGGCGAACGTTGCAGCGGAAACTCAAAACTGTGCCCCCGCAAAGCTGAGCTTTTGTTTCCTGGAAGGGTGCGGCGAGGGGGACTCTGGGGGCTATCCTTGAAAGACAGCCCGGGTCTTGTCCGGAGTTTTTGTTGATTCGATTGGGAGGACTGTGATGCGCGCCTGGCAAACCATGGGAAGCGGTTCCCCCAAGGACGTTCTGGAGTTGAACAACCAGGCGACCCCGCCTGAGCCCATGGCGCAGTTCGTGAAGCTTGAAGTTGCCGCGGCGGGCATCGGACTTCCCGATGCCTTCATGTGTCAGGGCAATTATGCGATGACACCGTCTCGCTTTCCGTTTACCCAGGGCCAGGAAGTCGCGGGTCGGATCGTGGGTTGGGGAGAAGGGGTGGAGAACAGGCAGATCGGTGACCGCGTGATGGCCGTCACGAGCTTTTTTACCGGGGACGGCGGATTCGCCGAAAACTGTCTGGTTCTGGATGATTTCTGTTTGCCCATTCCCGACGACATGAGCGACGCGGAGGCGGCCGGCTTCCTGATCCCCTTCCATACCGCGTACATCGCTTTGGTAACTCGTGGAAAGCTGGAGCCGGGTGAGACACTTCTCGTGATCGGTGGTGCTGGAGGAACGGGCCAGGCCGCGGTTCAGATCGGCAAAGCACTTGGAGCGCGTGTCATTGCCACCGCCGGCGGTCCTGAGAAGGCCGAGTTCTGTCGATCCCTGGGAGTCGACGACGTAGTGGACTACCACGCCGAAGACATCGCCGAGGGTGTCAAGGCTCGGACCAATGGAGAGGGCGCCCATGTCATCTACGATCCTGTGGGCGGGGCCGCCTTTGCCAGCGCGAAGCAATGTGTGGCCCACGAGGGCCGCATTCTCGCCATCGGGTTTGCGAGCGGGAATTGGGGAGAGACAGACACCGCTCATCTGGTCTACAACAACTATTCGGTGGTGGGTGTGATTCCTTCCCGATACGATCGCGCGTTCAAGGAAGAGGCCCAGGCTCGCCTGCTGGCCTGGCGGAGTGAAGGCAAGATCAGGAGTCAGATCCAGGAGATCGTGCCTTTCGAGGGACTCCCGGATGCTTTGGAGCGGCTCTTGGCCGGGCAGGTCAAGGGGAAGCTGGCCCTGGCCGTGGCGCCCTCGGGTTCGGACTAGGGATTGATGATGAAGCCCCTGCCTCGCCTTGATTTTCCCGACGCCATCGATGGCGACGGTCACGTTCTCGAGCCCCTGGATGTCTGGGACCGCTATCTCGAGCCCGGCTTCCGTTCCCGTGGCCCGATCCTCACGCACGACGAGCAGGGCCGAGAGCAGTTGGAAATGGATGGCTGGGTGTCCAAGCTCCTGAAGGCGGGTATGCCCGGCGGGTTGGGGGCCATGGACCGTGTCGGTGGGCACGTGTACGAGCGCGAATCCAACACAGGTTTCCACTATGTGGACGATGCTCCTCTGGGTGCCATGGATGCCAAAGAACGTGTGCAGCGCCTCGACATGGAAAATATTGCGCGGGTCTTCCTCTATCCGACGCTTACGCTTTTCTGGCTGGCGGAATGCGAAGACGAAGAACTCACCCAGGCCTGTGCGCGGGCCTACAACCGATTCATCGTTGACTTCTGCTCGGATTCCGACGGACGCTTGATTCCCGTGGGCCAGTTGTCGCTGGGTGATCCCGATGCGGCGGAGAAGGAAGTGTACCGGCTGGCGGATCAGGGTGTGCCGGGCGTGTTTGTCCCGCCCTTTCAGTGGACGCGGAAGCCGCTGGGCGACCCCGCGCACGATCGTGTGTTTGCGGCGGTTGAAGAATGCGGTCTGACCCTGGCGATCCACCCCTCGCTCGAGCCCAAGTGGACGGCTCCGGGGCGTTTCGGTGAGTACACAAGTGGCAAGTACGGCTTCTTCCTCAATGTGACTTCCGCGGATGCGGTGCGTCACGCCTTTACTTCGCTTTTCCAGTATGGCGTTTTCGATAAATTTCCCCGACTTCGGATCGCAATCCTGGAATCAGGGGCAGGGTGGATCGGCTATTGGCTGGACCGGATGGATGCGGTCTACGAATCGCCTCAGGGGTGGGGGACGCGCCAGATCCTGTCCGAGAAGCCGAGTTTCTATTTTCGTCGCCAGTGTTGGATATCGGGCGATCCCGATGAGAAGACGCTCACGGGCTTGATGCCGGTGGTGGGAGCGGATCGCTTCTTCTGGGCCTCGGATTTTCCACATCCGGACCACGCGCCCGATTACATCCCCGAGGTGGGCCGGATCGCGGGAGAGCTCCCGGAATCCATGCGAGCGGGTTTTCTCGGGTCCAATGTCCTGGACGCATTCGGTCTCAAGGACTGATATCTTCTCAAGGTGTGTGTACGGAGGTTCTGAGACGTGAGTTACAACTGGCTGGCCACAGTGGCTTTTGTGATAACCCTGGTGGTCGTGAGCAAGGTCGTCGGTTTCCTGATCTTCAAGATTCCGGCTCTGCAGAAGACGCGACAGATGAACCGGGATGTGGATCGCGTCAAGCTATCCCGGAAGCGATTCCGTGAAGCCGTCAAAAAGAACAACAAGGTCGGTCTGATCACCAATGTGATCTTCTATGTCACGATCCTGCCCTTTTGTTTGAGCTTCGAGACGGCTCCCTTCTGGCGATACCTGGTTGAAATCCTGGCCATCCTCCTGGTTTTTGATTTCTTCTACTATCTGGTTCACCGGTTCCTCTTCCACGGGAAGCTCCTACGCAAGGTCCATTCCTTCCATCATCAGGCACGGAAGCCGACTCACATTGATGCCCTTTATGTGCATCCGTTGGAAACGGTGATCGGTCTTGTGCTCTTTCTCATGTCGATTCCGCTGGTGGCCGTGATTTCCGGTGGTCCGCTGAACTTCTTCCCCGTGGCCGTGGCTACGCTGGTGTTCACGCACTTCAATACGCTCAACCATGTCTGGGTCAATCTGCCGCACTTCCCGTTCAAGTACATCGACTGGGTGACTTCGGTTCATGCCGCTCACCATGTCGATATGAACTCGGGCAACTATGCGACGCTGACCATGGCGTACGACTGGCTGTTCGGAACCTTCGAGAAGCCCGTCAGTCGGACCGAGCCCTGATCACGGCTGACTTGAGTGGCCGGACGACCGGTTGTTCTCGTGATCGACGTAGATGGGAGAGGACCAGGCCCGGTGCGCATAGTCGCTCAGGCACGCGCCGTCGTCTCGACAGAGATCGACTTCGACGCACTCCCCGTTCTCTTCGCGTAGGCAGCGCGGAGGGCTGCCATTGACGGTGGCGGAGGGCTCTTCAAAGGCTCGGGCGTAGTAGAGGGTGTCGCGGCCGAGCGCAGGGAACTCGGGGTCGACAAAAGTGGCGGTGCAGCCGGTCTCGTCGTCGGGGCATTCGAAGCGCTGCCAGGGGTCGTCGATCAGTTTTGCAGGATCCTCTTCCGGATGGGTTTGCGGCCGGATCCGGACCACGTCGATGTGTGTGATCCTCCTGCGTGTGTCTCCAGGTCGGTAGCATTCTCCGGCGCATAGGCTCCGGGCCCGGTCTGCGCCGAGGGCTTCAAGGGTGCTTTCGGGGCAACCTTCTTCCTGCTCAAGAGAGCCCACAGCCCGAACGTGGAAGACCGGAGTTTCCGAGGTCTCGAGTTCAGAGCCCATGGGATAGCGTGATTCTTCCGTGATCAGATCGAAATAGAGCAGGATCCTGGGGCCGCTGGTTCCGTAGACGTTACGTTGCTCCAGAGCGTTCCAGATCGCTTGGCGATCACGGCCGCGCGCGTGGACCGCCACCAGTCCGCCGCTGTAGAGGTAGGATCGAACGCGTTCGGATTCGTAGAGTTGGAGCCCGGTCAATTTCTCCGCGGCTTCTTCGTAACTCCGAGGCTCGCTTCGGGGCTCTTCGGGGGCTCCACTCAGGAAGGACCCGACAATGCTTCCGCCCTCAGGCCGGATGCGGGGCGGTGACTCCGAGAGGTCACGCTTTTCTTTGTAGCCAATGCCGGGCCGGGCGGTGTGGATGTCGCTGGACGCGATGAAACCCATTCGAAAGCGGCGAGGATTTTCGGGATCGTCTTCGAAGTTTCCAATAGAGGCAATGTACTGGGCTGAGCCACCGGGTCGATACTTGAAGGCGGGCTGGTCGCAATCGCGGCATTGGCCAGAGTCGATCAATTCCGCGCCCTGGACGCCGGGGACCACGACATGGGGGGAGACGCCCGCTTGGGCTGCGTGGTTTCGGGCCGTGAGGGCACGGGCCTCGCACGTATCCGGGCTTTCTCCTTCCGAGAGGCAGCGCCGCTCGATGATCTGCCCCGCGTGCCAGCAGGCGGGAAGGTAGTCGTCACGGGGCGGTGGGCAGGTGAGTTCGCCCTCGGCATTTTCGTCGAGAGCTCGCCAGTCACGGTAGACCTCGGAGTCGCCGTGGCCGGAGTAGATTTCAATCAGAGTCTGTCGGTTCGGGTCGTGCATGCTTCCCTGGAGCTGTTTGTCCCAGGTCGAGCGGGGGGGTGTGTAGATCCCCCACGTGGTCCCGTGAGGAATGACAATGGATTTGTAACCCCACTGGTCGAGCTTTTCGAAGAGTTTGGCGGGAGTGCGTGCAATCTCCCGACATCCGCTTGGAAGTTCGCGGACCGGGCGGTCTTCGCAGATTTCCATTTCCGAGAGAGAGGTCCAGCGCAACGCCAGGTCTCGGAAGCGATCGTCGCCAAGAGCGAGCAGTCCCCGCATCAGGGTCGGGGGCGGATTGGAAGCGACTCCGCCGGCGGTGGCTGCGATGGGTCGGGTAGGAACCCGGAAGGGTTCAAAATCCCGGAGGACGATGTTTTTATGGCCATAGTGGGTGTCGGGGGTCCCGCCGGCCTGGGTCCATTCCCAGCCGAGAAAGGAAACCAGGTCTGGATTCTTGGGATCGCCCGATCGGGCATTGCATTGCTGGATGGCCTCGACGGTGTTCGTCCAGTCGGCCGCGGTGATATTGGAGGCATGATCGTTGATGGACCAGAAGTCGAGCCCGGCGCAGTGGCGCGCGAAATCACATGCATCGGCGGGCGGTGCGGCTCCGGTTCCACCCATCAGGGGTAGGTTCAGCATGAAGGCATCGAAAGAGATGGTGGTATGGGCGTGTAGGTCGCCGAAGAGGATCTGTCCTTCTTCTGAAGCGTCCACCGCTTCGGCGGCGCGAGCTTGGGTACGGGCCCATTCTTCGATGAGCGCCTCGGAGCGTGGACTCTCAACCGGGACCAGGTTCTCGCTGTCTGCCTGCCCGAGGTAACCGCGCCCCAGGTTCCAGATCACGAGAGTCACGAGACCCACGAGCACAAAGGCGGCAATCCCTGCGCTTCTCATGTTCTTCTCCCCATGTCCGTCTCCGGGCTTCGGCTTCTTGTCCTGGATCAGGAGTGTCGCTGTGAGTCGATCTCTTGTGTACTTTGAGGGTCTGATTGAAGGGGAAGGTAATGGAATTCGTCATCAGCTACGACATGCGGGCCCCCTCATTTGGGGCTCCGGCCCGTGATCTTTATGCGGCCGCGCTCGATCAGTGCGCCTGGGCCGACGATCTCGGATTTGACTGCGTCGGATTCGGGGAGCATCACGGGGCTGAAGATGGCTACCTCCCGTCCCCCATCGCCATGGGAGGCGCCATTGCGGGTCGCACCCAGCGGATCCTGATTCGACCCAATGTCCTTCTGGCTCCCTTGTACGATCCGATCAAGCTCGCTGAAGATCTGGCGGTGCTTC
The DNA here is from genome assembly GCA_002691025.1 of Spirochaeta sp. GTDB lineage: Bacteria > Myxococcota_A > UBA9160 > UBA9160 > UBA4427 > MED660. The sequence goes on from NZGT01000048.1 coordinate 13,294, forward strand.
AATATCTCTCGGGGGGGCGGCTTGAGGTGGTGATCGGCGCGGGGTACCGACCCTCTGAGTTTGAAATGTTCGGACGGCGCAGGGAGGACCGCAAGGAACTCTACGTGCGTGCCTTCGAAGTGTTGCGAAAGGCCTGGAGCGGTACGCCTTTTGAGTTCAAGGGACGCACTGTGCGCGTGACGCCGGCTCCGGATCCGGCTCCCCGGCTGCTTCTCGGAGGAACCCACCGGGCCGTCGCGCGCAGAGCGGCGCATATTGCGGATGGTTTCTATCCCCCGGCGGGCGAGAACTGGGATGTCTATCGGAGTGAGTGCCTCCAGTTGGGTAAACCGGATCCGGGTGAGTGCAAGCCACTGGGACCGATCTTTACGCACGTGACGCGAACGCCGGAATCGGATTGGGAAAAGATCGTCCCTCATGCCGTGCACTGCGTCCGCTCTTATGGAGATTGGACCATCGAGGCCTACGGTCAGGCGACGGGTCCCTTTGCAGGAGGCGTGGATGAAGCAGATCTGCGCCGAAGCGGTGCCTATCAGGTGCTGCAGCCGGAGGAAGCGGTGGAGATGATCTGTGGGCTGGGTCGCAACCGTACATTCATTTTGACTCCGCTTCTCGGGGGCCTGGACCCGGTCTTATCCTGGGAGGGGCTTCGCCTTTTCGAGCGCGAAGTCTGGCCTCATGTGCGACATTTACAGGGTGGGTAGTCTTGCGGTCGGAATGCGAGACTTTCTTCGAGACGGCAGTGCACGGTCCGACGCGGACTGTCAATTGCGAAACCGGATTTAAAACTCGTGGAGAAAAATCATGAAACCGCTTTTCCTTCTGTTGGTGCCCATGTTCCTGGCTGGGTGTGTGTCCCAAAACTCATGGACGCCCGCTGTCGATACGGCGAATGATCCCAAGGCCGCTGATCTGACCAAAGACGAAGC
>NZGT01000049.1 GCA_002691025.1 Spirochaeta sp.
GCCGCTGAACAACATGTTCCGGGTGGCTGCGCAGGACACCGAGATCAACGGACAACCGATCGCCGCCGGCGATCGACTCTGCCTCCTCTATCCATCGGCGAACCGCGACGAGAGCATCTTCGACGATCCCGACGAAATCCGCCTCGACCGCTCGCCGAACCCGCATGTCGCTTTCGGACTGGGGACGCACTTCTGCCTCGGTGCCAACCTCGCAAGGATCACCCTGCGCGTCTTCTTCGAGGAGTTGATCAAACGAATCGGCAAACTCGAGGCGATTGCGCCCCCGGAGTACGAGGCGAACGTATTCATCAAGGGTGTCCGCCGCTTCGACATCGCGTTCGAATCGGCGTAGACGGTGTCGTCCGTGGCACATCAAGCTGTCGGCTCAAGGATGACCGCCCCCGACTCACCTTTGGGGTCTGAAGGGAACGGTCGCAAAGCCCCGCACATGGGCCTGGTAGGTGCGCGTCAGGTCGTCCTCATCAATGGCATAATGGGGGAAGCGCTCACGCAACTCTTCGAGAGCGATGCGCGTTTCGAGCCTAGCGAGCGACTTGCCCAGGCAGAAATGTTGGCCCTGACCAAAATAGAGCTGACGGTTCCTTGGGCGGTCGATATCAATTGTGTCGGGTCTATCAAACTCCCGCTCATCTCGACAAGCCGCTCCAGTCACCAAGGCGACGCGCGCGCCCTCTGGGATCGTCACTCCATGCATTTCGAGGGTACGGCCCGCGGTTCGCCCCTGGAACTGCGAGGGGGCATCGAACCGCAAGAGTTCTTCGATGGCCTGCGGAATCAGATGAGGTTCGTCCCAGATCCGCTGCCGAAGCGATGGATCCCGGAAGAGGTAGACCAGCGCGTTCCCGATGAGCTTGGCCGTCGTCTCTGCACCGGCTTGACCGAGAAGCGTGATGAAGCCAACGACCTCCGCATCGGTCAGATGCTTGGTCTGTCCATCGGTGTCCTGGTACTCCGACTGCGCAAGAATCGTCATGAGATCGTCTTGCGGTTCCCGTCGTCGCTCCTCCAGGACTTCACGCACGAAATCGCGCGCCTTCACCCCGGCCTCCACGGCCCCCGGAGCCTGCTCGCCGGTGTCCGGGTCACGGCTCAGTGCGAGGTCGGACCATTCGCGGAACGTCTCTCTCGATTCCTCGGGAAAGCCCACGAGGGCGCCGATGATTTCCATCGGATATTTCTTTCCGAACTCGGCTTGGATGTCAAAAGCCTCCCGGTCCATGAGCGGATCGAGGAGCCTGCGGGCGGTGGCACGCATCTCGGCCTCCAGCGAGTCGACTCGCGCCGGAGTAAACCCTTTGGCGACCAACTTGCGAAGCACGTTTTGGCGAGGAGGGTCCATCGAGATGATCACGCCCGGCTCTCCGGGCTGGTCGCGATTGGACAGATCATGCCCCAGACGCGAGCTGTAGCCCTGCCAATCCAGGGAGGCTTCCCAGACGTCTTCGAACCGGAAGAGTGCGTAGAAATCCATTTTGGGGTTGTAGTGGCAGGGCTCCTCGTCTCGAAAACGCTGATAGGTGGGATACGGGTCGTGCTGCATCTCTCGAGAGTACGGGTCATAGATCATCGAAGTAAAATCCTCACAAGCATCAGAGTTGGGAATCAGAGGCGGGGAATAGGACATCCATGCTGACCTTCCCCATCACGTCTCAGAGTGGGCAGCATAGTAGACCCATCCGGGTCTCCTGTCGCGAGTTCTGCCCCCATGAAGAATCTCTCGAGGATCCCACTGCGCCTGACGATCCGCGTTCTCGGAAAAACCCTTGCGGGCTCACGGTCACGGAAGACTCCCGAGATCAAGAGCGGAAGGACCTGGGCGTTGCTCGCGCGATCCGCCTTCAGAACCGCATCGGCAGCCTCTCGCCCGGAAAGCAGGCGGACGTGGCCCGAGCATGTCATCTCCTTGAGACCGAAAGCGAGCGCGTACACGCCTCAATTGCTAAGCCAGAGGACATGGTGGCTGTGCCTGAGCCCGACTCAAACGTTGCGATTGCCCTATTCTGCACCACCGATTGGAGGAGCGAACCGTGAACCAGGCCGTGTGGGCGAAACGGATACACGCGCAGATGGAATACGAGTGGCAACGCAAGGAGCCGCCGAAGGACTTCCCCGCGCTGGCCCCGATTCCTACTGGGCGCTACTCGGACCCTGCCTTCCATGCGCTCGAGCGCGAACACATCTGGAAAAAAACATGGCTCCTTGTCGGCCGGGATGAGGACTTCGGGGGGCCAGGCCACTTTCGCACCTTCGACCGAACGGTCTCGCCCCTGCTGTTGGTCCGCGGCCATGACGAGGTGCTCCGGGCCTTTTTCAATACCTGCCAACACCGGGGCGCGCCCGTCGTACGGGACGCCTGCGGCGCGGCCAAGCGCCTACGCTGTCAATACCATAGCTGGACCTATGACCTCGATGGAACGCTCGTCGCGGTACCAGACCGTCGTGACTTCACGGACCTTGACGAGTCGAAGCGCGGCCTCAAGCCAGTACGCTGCGAGGTCTATGATGGTTGGGTTTTCGTGAACGAGGACCCGGCAGCCCCGCCGCTGCGCGAATGGCTCGGCCCGGTCGCAGAGGAGTGGTCTGCGCTGGGAGGGGCCGGTCTCCGGGCCCATGGCTCACGGATCGAGCGCGTGCACGCCAACTGGAAGATCTGCGTTGACGCATTCCTCGAGACCTACCACGTAAGAACGATTCACCCCGCGTCCGTTTCAAAACTGCTCGATCACCGAGGGGCCGCCATGGGCCTGTTTGAGAACGGTCACTCGAGGATGGTCACACCGAAATGGGAAGAAGCCATCGAGCGCGAGCGCAACCATGTGATGCCACTCCCGGTCATTCCCGGCCTCGACCCGATCTTTTCGGACACCAACGCCGCGTACAGCGTGTTCCCCAATCTGATCACCCCCCTCGACACGATCGGATTCCCGTTCATCCGTTTCTGGCCTATCGATGAGCAGACCACCGATGCGGAATGGACTTTCTACGGGCCGGCAGACGAAACCCCCAGAGTGCAGCAGGCATGGGAAAAATATCTGCAGGTCTTCGATGTGGTCATGAACGAGGACTTCATGAACCTCGCCCCCATGCAGCGCTCCGTCGCATCCGGCGCACTCGAATCGATCCCCCTGAACTACCAGGAGCGGCGCATCTACCATCTCCACGAAGAGATCGACAGGGTGATCGGCCCGGAAAAGATCGACCCGCAATTGCGCGTCAAACCCTGCCTGGAGCCCTTCTGGGAAAAAAATCAGTCGATATAGATCCGTCTGAGTTCGTTCCAGTACGTCATGCGGACCCCAAAGCGACCGATGAGAGACCACGGACACGTCATGGCGAATCGCCAGGGTCCGAAGTGCGGCTCCTAGCAACAAAAGAAGATCTCTTGCGAATAGTTCCGGCTTTATTTCACGCTTGAATTGATTGGGCTCTTCGATTCACGAGCCGTTGCGATTCGAAGTAACTCCGTGAGCCGCTTTTACCGGAACTCGACCCGAGTGGACCTTTCGCGAATGTCGAGACCGGGAGATCCTCTCCCGGGTATCGCCGAGCACTCCGCGCGCGCAACGATTGGAGGGCGAATTCCCGATGCAGCCTCCTGCCGAGAGTTCCATCCCGGCCTGAGGATTCCCACACGCGATTTTTTCAAGGAACTTTCCCTGTGACATCGGGTTGAATCAGTCAGATGGGATAGCCAGAAAGGTTGCCTACGGACTCAATGAACCGAACAGGAGTATTCCAATGGAACAGACGGCGGTGTCCGGGATCAATGAAACGCAGGTGGAAACAATCCTTGAGACGTTACGATTTCACTTGCCATCCCAGGTCAATCATCGCAATGTAAACAAGATGAGCCGACGAGTCCGTTCGTGCACGAGTCGATGGGGAGTGGTGTGCGCGACGGCAGTCTTCCTGCTAATCGGCCCCACTCAAGCCGAGCCGTCCACGGGCCCGACGCTGGACGAACCCATCCACATGCCGACCATGACTGACACCAGCACCCTGGACGTCGTGATCGTCGAAGGCTGGCACGTCGACACCATCGACGGAACGACCCGGCAAAAGCTCATCAACATCCACGTCGACGATTGGTGGGAGGGCGTCGAGATCCGGGTGCCGGTTCGTCTCGTCGTACCTCTCGAGGGCACGGTGGAAGGGTTCGTCATCAGCGGCTCCGGCTTGAACGAGACGCCAGGGGATGATGAGGCGATGACCCCGAGCGACCGTGTGGCGCTTGACGCCGGGGCCGGGGTGGTGACGACGAAGATCAGATCGCTGAACAATAGCTACTACCCGGATCTTCCGTCGCCCGGCATCGTTCAGGCTCGGTTCGCCCAGACGCTCGACTGGCGGTACTCCGAATATTTCCTGTGGTCCGCCATCATGATGAGGGCGATCACCGCGGCGTTCGATGACGAATTCTTCCAGCCGGGCCCGGTCATCGCGTATGGCAATTCGAAGAACGGCATGACTCCGCTGATCTCATCGATCCATGACGATCGGATCACTGCCGTGCGCAGCACGCACGCCTTCACGACCTACACGCCAATCCGGGCCCACGAGCCGACGGCGGTCGCCGAGGTCGAGGCCGCGAACGAAGCCTTCGCCGCCGCCTTTCAGGCCGACGATCTACCCGAGGGAGACCAGCCCTGGTCCTATTACGACAAGGGATTCCAGAACTTCATCGAGGCCGCCGAGACGTCCGGTTGGTCGAGCAACGAAGCACTGGCTGCCATCGATCGCTTCGCCGACGATCTCTACGTAAGTGAGAATTGGGATGAACTGACAGCGCGCGGCGTCGAGATCTTCACCCTTCCCGGCTCCCACGACTGGGTGGCCTACGACGTGCCGGGCGTCGGAGTCGAACTGCCCGGTCTGCGGACCTACATCGTGCCCAACGGCGGCCACGCTCGAAATGGCCACTCCGAAGCGCCGAGCAAGGACGTCGATGCCGCGTTCTTCGCGGAACAGCTCGCGGGCGCCGACCGGGGACTTGAAACCCCTGAGGTTTCGACGGTGGTGATGGGCGACACCCTGGTCGTGACGGTGACGTTTGCCGATGGAGGCGTTCCCGAGGAAAGCAAGATCTTCTGGATGTACGACCGCGGCCCCGACGGCTCATCGTGGTACCTCTACGACCTCATTCCTGAAGAGAACTGGGCCATTATGAACGGGAGCGGCAACACCTGGACCGCCTCGATCCCCCTTGATTCCGGTCATGCGTCGATTGATCTCATCACCACCCACACCGTGACCGTCAACGGCCGCATCATCCCGATCAGTGCGCCCTACACGCGGGTCACGCTGGCGAGGGCCGTCCCCTTCTTGTCGTCGCCGGCCATATGGCTCCTGGCATCGGTTCTCGCGGTGTGGGGAACGAGCCTGAGCCGACTGATCAACAGACCACAAAGATCGGCAGATGCTCTCGCCGAAACCTCAGGTAGGGCCAAACAGGGGACATAGGCGCTCTCAATAGCGAGCCCTGACTGGTTCCCCCAGGCGAAGCTGTAAGGAGTTCACGAACTGCGGCCAAAGCGGTCGGGAATTCAGTGGCGCTTTGTATCTGGAGTGCGGCTCACCCGTCTGAGGTGGCGGGCTTGAAACCCGCTGCCACAGTCGTCTGGCATCCACCAGACAGATTCTTCTTCACCTGAATCGCTTCGTATGAGAGGATACGGATAAATGCAACAGGTCCCTTGGCGAGGGGAGGCTTCCGATGCAACTCATACTGATTGTAGCTGGCTGCTTGAGCTTCATTGTAAACGCTCCGGTCTTAGCCGCTTCCTATGTGGACACTTCTGGTTTTCTACATGACCCGATTCAGCACATCTGGCTCGGAGATCTGGCGTACTCAGGGAACAACCTGGAGCCCAACGCCAACTTGACTAGCGCGACCCTGGACTCTGCGGATCTACGATTCGCGGATCTGTACAACGCGAACCTGTCCCACGCGGACATGCGAGGCACGTATCTGGTCCACTCGGACCTACGGTACGCGAACCTGTCTAGTGGGAGAATGCGGGATGCGAGTCTGCTCTACGCGGATCTGAGCTACGCAAACCTCTCCGACACGTATCTGTACGATGCGAACCTGTTCAGCGCAGATCTCTCAAACGCGAACCTCTCCAGCGCGGATCTGCGCTCTACGCACATGCGTTACGTCGACCTTCGCTACGCGGACCTGTCCGGCGCGGACCTCTCCTCCGCAGATCTGCGCGGGGCAGACCTATCCGGTGCGAACCTGTCAAACGTGGATTTCGATGAAGCCAGCATCCATAGCGTGGACTTTACCGACTCCATCCTCTTCTCGGCGGATTTGAGTGCGGCTTACCACATGTCCCTGGCAACATCATGGACCGGAGCCAGGTACTCGCTCAATGCGAAGGACAACAACGGCAATCCAATTTCCGACACGATCTTCAATCCAGTGATGAACCCAGTCGCTTTGGGCATGATCGCCATCCCCGAGCCCACCACAGCCCTCCTGCTTGGCCTCGGGCTTGCCGGTCTTTCCATGAGGCGGCGAAGCGTGATCTGAGCGTGTTTCCCTATAGGGTGCCCGCACCTTATATACGCGCCTCGCGGCCTGTGAGAGAATGCACGGTCACACTTTCACGCGGAGATCCTCTCATGCGGGCACGTCTTTCTTTCTTGGTTCTACTGTTTTCGGCGCTTCTTCTTCTGGCCTCACCGGCGTTCTCGGCCGGCGGTAGCACGCCGAGCGACGAAGGCGTTTCTCCGCGCTGCGAAGCGGCCATCGACAAGGCGGCGGGGAATTACAGCCGGTGTCTCCTCAAGGCGAGTGCGAAGTACGCCAAGAGCAAGAAGAAGAATGAAGACCGGCTTTTGGCCCAGGCGGCGAAGTGCGAAGATAAGTGGAGCAATCAGGTGGCCCGAGCCCAGGATCGCTTCGGGGAAGATCAGTGCACCCCGTACGTGAACGAGATTGCGGAGCACACCAAGAACTACGCCAGCGAGACCGCCGCGGAAGCCCACGGGATCCCGATGGTGTCGGTTTTGTTCGTGCAAAACGGCACCGGCGGCACGCTTTCAGACACCACCCTCACGCTCACGGATGTGAGTTCCAAGACCGGCTGGTTCACGGACCGGCCGTACCGAGGATCGGGACAGACGAACACCGAGGACTTCGTCGCGCTCTGGGACGAAGGCGAGACCTTTGCCGACGATCCGCCGAACGCCGACTTCACGTGCACGGTCGACAGCGAGGTGGTCAACTATCCCGTGGAATTGAGCGACCCAAGCTTAGACGGAGAGGATCTATCCTATAGGGTGACTCCGGTTCCGGTGGCTGAAGGCGTGCTGCCAGAAGCGCTGCAATGTGACTCAGTCGCAGACTTGTTCATCGACGGAGGAGCAGGCAACACGAACGGTACCTCGATGGGGTACGGACGTCCCTATATTTGCGCTCATGCGGATCAGGAACCCTTAGGCATAACGATTGGCGGCTCCGCCTTGGCAGGCACCCCCTGCTACTGCCCTAACATGTCGCCGGTCGACTACGCTTTGTATAATCCGAATCACGTTCCGAAGTGCAGTGGCGGAACTTTTGTGGCCTGCTGCATTTTTCATGCTGATTGATCTCTCGCACCGCCCGCTTCAATACCCAGATACGCATTCCAAACCTCAAAGAAAAGCTGACCATGAATTCACCACAAAGGAACGCAAGCATCGTCGTCGGTGCATCGTCGGGGATAGGAAAGGCCACAGCTCTCCATCTCGCCCAAACGGGGAACCGGGTTGTCGCAATCGCGCGCAACCCCGAAGCCCTCGCCGAGTGTGCGCGCGTGGCGGGGACCCGCTTCGAACCCTTGGCTCTCGACATCACAGCGGATGACGCGCAATCGAACCTTCAAGTCTTCCTCCGGGATCACAATTACGCGGTTAAGAACCTCGTCTATGCGGCGGGCGTGGTCAAACCGATCCAGCCTCTCCTTCGGTCCGAAACCTCGGACCTCGAGAGACACTTTGCGACGCACGTCACGGGCTTCCTCACCCTTCTACGCGCTTGCGAAAGCTTCTGGCACAATCCGGCGCGGGTCATTGTCGTGAATTCCGATTCCGCCACGACCGCTCGAGCGGGTTGGGGCCTTTACTGCACGTCGAAGGCGGCCCTCGAAATGGCCTGTCGTGTACTGCAACTCGAACTACGGGAAAGCGGCGTCGCCCTCGCGTGCGTCAAACCAGGGCCTGTCTCCACCTCGATCGTCGACGCCGCATTGTCGGCCGATCCAGCCGATTTCCCGGACCGAGAGGTCTTCGTCCATGCGAAAGAGACCGGTACGCTGGCAGATCCAGATCAGATCGCGGAATTTTTCGGACAACTCCTGGAAAACGTCGCCTGGGATGAATTCGCCTCGCGTGACTGGGACTACCGGACGGACCGCTGACCAAGAACTCGGTGCCAGAGTGCAGTAAGCTTCGCCGGAACCCACATGACCAACAACGACATATTGAGACGTCTACGATACGCCTTCGATTTCAGCGACAACAAGATGATCGCCCTCTTCGCCGAGGGCGGCCGCGAGGTCGACCGCGCCCAGTTGAGCAACTGGCTGAAAAAGGATAACGACCCCGCGCACGTGTCGTGCCAAGACATCGTATTAGCCACCTTCTTGAACGGTTTCATCATTGAGCGTCGCGGGCGACGCGAAGGCCCCCTTCCCAAGCCGGAGCAGCGCCTCAACAACAATGAGATCCTCACCAAACTAAAGATTGCCTTGTCCCTACGCAGCGAGGATCTGGCCGAGATCATGCACCTCGCCGAGTACCGCGTGAGCGCGCACGAACTGAGCGCCTTCTTCCGCAAGCCCGGCCACAGCCGCTACCGCCTGTGCAAGGACCAGATGCTACGGAACTTCCTACGCGGACTCCAAATCAAGAGCAGGCCATAACGGGCCAGCGGAACCCGTCGGGCATCGATGTTGGCCGGACACTTCCCCGCGAGATGCTCGCAAACTTGATAAGAGGTGCGTTCGACGCCTCGCTCCCTGGAAAGCAGGTCGCCTCACCTGTGGATTTACGAAGCCCAGTCGGCGCTTGAAGGTATGGTCACCTGAAATTTGCCTGCATCGGGCTCAAGGCACGACGCGAGCGCGCCATTTCGCATCGCCACGGCACCTTGTCATCACTAGGACCTGAGTCTTCCTCAAGCGCCGAGGGGCTCGTCGCTCCCACGCACGCAAACGTCCTCGCTCACAGAGCCCCGAGGAAATCCACCTTTCCGATGGGCACGCCGCCCTGTCGCAGAAGTGCGTATGCCATCGTCGCATGAAAAAAGAAGTTCGGGATGGCAAAGCCTCTCAAATAATCTTCCCCCGTAAAAGTGAGCGTGCGGTCCGGCCCAGCCTGCATTTCGATGGCTTGTTCCTCAGAGCCGTCAACTTGTGCAGCGGAAATCGAATTCACATACTCGATCGTTTTCGAGACTCGACCACGAAGTTCCGCGATCGTCGACTCGTCATCCTTCCAAGACGGCGCCTCCGTCCCTGCCAGCCGAGCCACGCACAACTTCGCGGCATCACATGCGGACTGAACCTGGAACGAAAGCGGCTTCATGTCGGGTGTGAGCTGAAAACCCACGAATTCATCTACTTCGAAGCTCTTCGCGCTCGCGTGCGCTTCCGCCGCATCCAACCATGACGACATCGCCGTGAGAGTTCGCAAAAAGGTCGGCACGCTGCTGGAATGCATTGAAAGGGTCACCGAATCTCCATGACGGGCGCTGAGTTATTGTGTGGGATTCCACCGAAAGCGATCTGCTCTCAGGCGACTTGAATCCGCCGCCAAGGTAGCGGATAGGAATTTCCAAGGCCCATGGTGCACCCCTGGACCCTGTCCGGGACAAGTTGAAGAGTGGGCATGGGCGCTCCCCTGAGAGGACTGGGGTCCGTCGGCGGAAGTCGTTCGAGGTCGGCCAGGGTTTCGGTCGGTCGGAAGTCGCCGCTCGCGGTGCAAACCATCGCATCGAGGCCGTCGGCCAGGGCCTGGTCGACGGCCCGGGTGGCCCTGACTCCCACGGGGTCGAGGCCCGCGAGGACGCCTGCGTCTCACCCCTCCTTGGTCGAGGACGACACGATGACCGCCGCGAGTTCGAGCTCAGTGTGGCTGACGACAGCGCGCAGTGCGGGCCGCTCCACGTTTCCAATTCCCCAGACTCCAGTTCGGATCGCCATTGCTGTTCGTTGGCAGAAAGTGGATTGGAATTTCAACAGTCCCTTCCAGATATCTGGGCATGTACCGAAGGGGCCAAGGAGGGACACGGCTTGGCCGCGTCACGTTCTCTACGAGAAAGGCGCGCTAGCCGGTGGGCCGCATGCCTGGGGAGCGCTTATTGGGCTTGTTGGGCTGGCGTCGATGGGCCCCAACCCGCTCTCGAGACCTCCTGTGTCCCCACTTTTGCCTGTAACGGACCAAGGCAAAGCATGTTGTGGATGCGCACTTACAGTCACTACGGTTGAATGTGGTACACAAAAATCGAGTTACCAATCACGGCGATAGGCTCGTAATCATCAAGCCATGCATAATGGCGTTGTTTGTTGCCGTCATGTGTAGATGTGAGCCAATGCCCTGACACGGCCAACCAGCCATTGCTCTGTTGGCCTGGGCCTTGCAAAAATGTGGTGGCGTCGCGTGTTTGGTTTTCGTTAACCCAGATCAGGCGTCCATTGAAATAGTAATAAAGATCAGACCAGGTAAACGGATGCACCGCAATGCCTTCGAGGCCATGTTCGTGTGTCCATTGTGCAAGCCGCTTGCCATCTTGGCCCCAGTCAAGGTTGGAGTCAGCCACCACGGTATGCCCACGATCAGAACCACCCACCGTGATGTTGAAGTAACTGATGTAGTGGGGGAATGAAAAAACGGATGCCGCCCCATACCATGCAATCAGTAGCGGCACCACGACACGCAAGACCCGCATATCAGCACGCTGCATACATGCCACCACGCCCCCGGCAATGAACATGAGCATGAATGGATACACGGGCAAGATATGCCGCAGGCCGATATGAAGGTTGCTTCTGATGCTGACGGCCCAATATGCAACCAGGAAGGTAAGCATGACCAGATCGTCTGGGTTGCTTCGAAGCCACGCAAGCAACCGCGACGGCGAGTCGTTATACCACCTGTTTTTGAAAACCGTTTTGATACACCCAATCAATGCAATGAGCGCCAAGAACCATAATGCCAACGGTTCTTTGATGAAGTACACAAACGGGAAATACCACCGTGGTCCATCCTGGACAATGTCACCTCGAAAAAAGATGACGTTACCGCCATCCGATCGTTCGGTTGCTCGGTGCAGACCCAGAGCATAGTAATCCAACGGCCGGAGCAAATCATGGTCCGCGTAATCCGCAATGGTACGTTCAATTATGTTTTGTCGACTTGGATGCGGAAGGTTTCGGTGGGTATCAGCAACTTGTTGAGCGGGTGGATAATTGCTGCTCAAGATTGCATACACAGGCCAGACCACGAGCACAAACGCAAGCACAATACCGAGCATGGTCCTGGGCAACAGCTGTCGTGGTGCATAAATGAGTGCAACCAACACAAACACCGGTAACAAGATAATGGTCGAGAACTTGGTCAGTAATGCAACGCCAAGGCCAGCGACCCAAAACCAAAAACCACGACGAGAAGGTTCGCGTATATAGCGCGCAAACAAATAACATCCGAGCAATGCGCCAAACAGTGCAGGTATATCGGTGGCTACCAGGCGACTGTGCCCAATCACCGTGGGCGAGAAGGCAAATAATCCTACGGCAAGCAATGCAGCATGATCGCCATATCGCCGATAGGTCCAACGATAGAGAACCCACGCAGCGCCAACGAAAAACAGCAGCATGACCGATTTGATCATGCGTAATGCTGCATCGGGATCAATTCCAGAGCCAAACAACAAGCGTCTGCCGAGCTCCCATTGCGAAAAATGCGTGTTATTGAGCCAAAGCGGAGAATCAGTAAACACATCTTCAGCATCAAAAAGAAACAAGGGAGATGCACCGACGATTTTGGCCAGTGGCGGATGCTCGGGATTCAAGCGCATGTCTTGCTTGCTCAAATAGCTGTAGCCCGCCGCAAGATGCGGGACTTCATCAACCACATAGGTGTCATCCCACAAACTGAAAACAGCAAGCACTACTGCCGCTGTAACAATCAGTGCTGCAAAAAGAGAAGTCCTATTCATGCGGTAAAACTAGCTGTTCAGTCAATACCGTGTTGAAGGCAGGGTTCGTTGCCCAGGGGTCAAGGCACTTGACATGCGATGTTGTGATTAATGCAAACAAAAATACCTCCACTCGCGGATAGGAATTTCAAAGGCCCATTCTACACCCTGGACCATGTCCGGGACAGGTTGAAGAGGGGGCATGGGGGCCTTCCTGAGAGGACTGGGTTCCGTCGGGAACAGGACATTCCAGTGCACGTACGAGTAGGACAACCGGCCAGGCCTCCCACACACAGGCAAACATGAAAGCCGCCTGCCAATCTGCGTCGGCAGGCGGCTCTATCGCCTAACGCTGAATCGAGACGCCGAAGACGATGGCCTTCGAGCCGTCGACCGCGAGCCCGGCGTATTCCCATCGGATCCGGTTCTCGCCAAGGGAAAGACCAGTCACCAAACCGGCCGAGCCACCGTTGGGAGGTAATCCGATCTCGACGATCGAGCTTTTGGTGCCATCGGCATAGAGCACCCCGAGGACTGGCTCGGAGCCGAGGCGACAAGGCGCGATCTGAGCGGGATTCCGGATAGGGTACCCGCACCTTATGTACGGGCCTCGCGGCCTCTGAGAGAATGCGCGTTCACGCTTTCGCTCGGAGATCCTCTTAAATAAACCGGATCCCACCCAGGCTGTTGCCAGACGGCACTGGTCCGCCTCACACCATTTCCTCTTCCCTCTCGCGGCTCTTCATGAGAAGATACGGTCAGGTTCAACCATTCTCTTTGGGAAGGGAGATTGTAATGCGATCGTTGAAAAAACTCGTTCTGGGCTCTCTGCTGGCCTTGTTTGTTTCGGTCCCTGCCTGGGCCAGCTCAATCA
>NZGT01000050.1 GCA_002691025.1 Spirochaeta sp.
CGCCGTCACGGCGGGCAGTCCGGAGAAGTGCGCGCGCTGCCTGGATCTGGGAGCCGATCTCGCCATCAATTATCGAGAAGAGGACTTCGCTGAGGCCATTGCGACGGCCACGGAGGGGCAGGGTGTTTCCGTCATCCTTGATTCGATTGGCGCTTCCTACCTCGCGCCGAATCTTGCCAGTCTGACGGTGGGCGGGCGCTTGGTCTTGATCGGGCTGATGGGTGGGGCCAAGGCCGAAGTCCCCCTGGGCTCTCTTCTCATGCGGCGTCTTCAGATCATTGGTTCGACGCTCCGAACTCGCAGCGACACGGAGAAAAGCGAATTGGTGCACGCCTTCGAGGCTCGTTTTGGGGAAGCGGTGGAGGCGGGCCGGATTCGTCCCATCGTGGATCGTGTGCTGCCTTTGGCTGAGGCCGACGAGGCTCACCGAATCATGCAGGCCAGCGAACATTTCGGAAAGTTGGTCCTCCAGGTTCGCTAGGGCCAGCACAATGCGTTCGATCCGCTAGATTTCCGCCGCCTTGGGCCTGACGGTCCTTGGAGAGCCGTATGCCATGGCCTCTCGGCGAGACGAGCAGAGGCTCGTGTCCGAGCAGACAACGCCGAAGAGCCAATTCAAGAACCCGATCAAATGAGGAGATCAAATAGCATGGCCGATTTTCAGCGAACCTTTGGCATCATCAAGCCCGATGCGGTCTCAAAGAAGGTAGCGGGGCAGATCATCGCGCGAATCGAGGAGTCAGGCCTTTCGGTCGTCGCCATGAAGCGGATGCAACTCGATACTGAAACCGCGCAGGGGTTCTACGCCGTTCACAAAGAGCGTCCTTTTTTCGGAGAACTGGTGAGTTTCATGACCAGCGGTCCGGTGGTGGCTCTCGTCATGGAGGGCGATGATGCGATCAAGCGCTGGCGTGATCTGATGGGCCCGACGAATTCCGAAGAAGCCCCGGCTGGAACTCTTCGAGGTGATTTCGGAACGGATATCGAGCAGAACGCCGTACACGGCTCCGATGCGCCGGAAACCGCCAAGCTCGAGATCTCGTATTTCTTCAACGCCAGCGAGATCCAGGCTTTGGTGGAAGCGCTCCCCTGAATCAACCGGGTGAGTTCGGCCTACACGTAGGCTCGAGCCATCAAGATCAAAATGCCCAGATAGGCCACGCTCAGCCACAACGAGTTGCTGCGTAGGGCTTGTCCCATTTTTCTACTCCCGTGTCCAGGGCTCTGGGCTCGCTCCGTTGAGTCGAGTCCCGGGGTCCTGGCTTTTGTGTTTCATCATGATCGGATGAGAGCGGGGGCAGGAACGTGCGGTGCGTCACAAAAGGCCGGTTTTGAGCCCAATGGTCCGCTTTTTCCGGAAACGCCGCCCTGGGGCCGCGGGCTTGCCGGATCGGTGAAGCGCCAGCTCAGTCCTGGGCGCGTCGCAAGAAAGCCGGTGTTTCCAACTCGTCTTCGAAGGGCGACTCAAACTCGCCGGTCGGAGCCTCGTTGTCTGTTCCCGAGGCGCGGGGAACGCTCTGGTTGAGTTGAGACATGCTCGTCACGGGCTCAAGGGCTTCCGCCTGAATGGCTTCGATGTGTTCGATGGTGACCTCATCGGAAAGAAGCTCGCGTCTGGGCGGAGGCGGAGTGGACGGGTCACTGGGTGTGGTCCGGGTGGGCTGCTGCTGCTGGTCCAGGCCGGTCGCGATCACAGTGACTCGGATCTCTCCCTCGGGCACTTCATCGTCTACCACGGCGCCGAAGATGATATTGGCGTCTTCATGAGCCGCGTCTTGTACCAGCATCGAGGCTTCATTGACTTCAAAGAGAGTCATTTCACTGCCGCCCGTGATGTTGATCAGGACGCCGCGTGCGCCGTCGATGGAGACATCTTCAAGCAGCGGGCTGGAGATGGCCAGCTGGGCTGCGTCGAGAGCGCGGTTGTCTCCCTTGCCGATGCCTGTACCCATCATGGCGACACCGGATTCATTCATGACGGTCCGGACGTCGGCAAAGTCAAGGTTGATCAGGCCGTGGACGGTAATCAGGTCGGAGATTCCGCGCACAGCGTTGAGCAGCACGGCATCCGCCAGCTTGAAAGCGTCCTCGATCCCCGTTTGCTTGCCGGCCAGGGCGAGAAGCCGTTGGTTCGGAACGGTGATCAGCGTGTCGACCACGCTTTGAAGTTGCTCCAGGCCCCGGTCCGCATGCTTCCCACGGACGCGCCCTTCGAAAGGAAAGGGACGCGTGACAACGCCCACGGTGAGGGCGCCGACTTCGCGCGCGACCTCGGCCACGATGGGGGCTGCGCCGGTGCCAGTCCCGCCTCCCATGCCGGCGGTGACGAAGACCATGTCCGAGCCTTCAAGCACTTCCCTGAGGCGATCGCGTGCTTCGAGCGCAGAGGCCCTTCCGCGATCCGGGTTGGCTCCGCAACCCAGTCCTCGAGTGATTTCCGCCCCCAGCTGAACCTTGACCGAGGCTTTGCTGTGCTCAAGCGCCTGGGCATCGGTGTTGGCGGTGAGGAAGTCAACGCCCTTGAGACCGGATGCGATCATGGTATTGAGGGCGTTTCCGCCGCCTCCACCCACGCCGATCACCTTGATGCGGGCTCTTTGTCCGGAGGATCCCTCAAATTCCAGGAGATCGTTTCCGTCTTCGGGCCCGATTTCAAGCAGATCCATCGGCTTGGGCTTACGCGTGCTCGCGCGCTTGCGTGAGCTGGCCTTGCGGCCGGAAGTCCCGGTCGTCTTCTTTGTCATTCTCGCCACCCCCCAAGGTGAGCCTGATCGTATGCAGGCGAGACGAATGTAACACGGCGGAGATCTTTTTGTCGAGATGGGTATCGCGATTGTTGAAAAATTGGGAGGATGTATTCAGGAAAACTCGGAGTAGAACCAGTCCCGCATGCGTTGTTTGACCCGACCGAAGATCGACTCGTCACGAATTCGGAACAGGCTCTGTCCGTGCTCCGTTCGCTGCAGGAATCCGAAGAGGACAAGCCCGACTCCTGTGGCGTACATCGGGCTTCGGACCACGTCCTGCAGGCCTCCAATGTGATCCGGAACGCCCTGGCGAACCGGGGTTTCGAAGATTTCCTCGGCCAGTTCGGTCAGTCCAGCCAGGGCCGAAGCACCTCCCGTGAGCACGAGACCGGAGGGGATCTTGTCTTCCAGACCGGCGCGCAAGAGCTCCTGGTGGGCAAGTGTGAGGATCTCCTCGACCCGGGGTTCGATGATTTCACAGAGAATCTTGCGCGAGACCTCTCTGGGGCGTCGCCCGCCGACGCTGGGCACCGTGAGGATGTCGTCCCCGGGCAGATAGCGGGCGGAGGCCACCCCGAATTTCTTCTTGATGCGCTCCGCTTCATCGAACGGGGTTCGCAAGCCGACGGCGATGTCGTTGGAGAGGTGATACCCGCCCAAACCGAGGACAGAGGTTTCCTTGATGGATCCGTCGGAAAACACCGCAATATCGGTGGTTCCGCCTCCGATATCGATCATACAGACCCCAAGATCCTTCTCGTCGCCCGCCAGAACGGCCTGAGCGGATGCCAGGGGCTCAAGCACGATGTCGATCACATTGAGACCGGCCCGATTGCAGCATTTGATGATGTTCTGGGCGCTGGTGACCGCAGCCGTCACGATGTGGATCTTGGCTTCCAGGCGGACTCCGCTCATGCCCAGCGGTTCGCGGATGCCATCTTGATCATCGATGATGAATTCCTGGGGGATGACATGGATGACTTCGCGATCCATGGGAATCGCGACGGCTTTGGCTGCGTCGATGACGCGTTTCACGTCGATTTCCCGCACTTCCTGGTCCTTGACGGCCACGACGCCGTGGCTGTTGAAGGCGCGGATATGCCCGCCCGCGATGCCGGCATAGACCGATGTGATTTCACAATCGGCCATCAGCTCTGCCTCTTCCACGGCGTTCTTGATGGAATTCACCGTGGCGTCGATGTCGACGACGACCCCTTTGCGCAGGCCTCGGGACGGATGCGTGCCGATCCCGACGATGTCGATCCCGTTTTCGGTTTTTTCCGATACCACTGCGCAGATCTTCGTGGTCCCGATATCGAGTCCCACAATCAGTTCATCTTTTCTCGCCATGGACCTCTCCCCCCCTTATGTGGCCGACTGGATCCCCAGCCAGGCCCCTTGGGCGATGGTGCGCATCCGCACAACATCGCCACTTTTTTCGTTTCTTAACGGAAACGAAAGTCTCAACGGCGACCCCCATCGCCGGCGACTTATGTGTTTGTACCTTCTTCTGCGCCTTGAAGCACGGCCTGTTCGGCAAACCGGAGGTCGATTTTCATTCCCGGGCGCTCCAAAAGTGCCTGAACCTCGCCATTTTGCAGCAAAGTCACCAGCCGTTCGATTCTCTGGTCCAGCTCACGGTCCCCGAGAACCACTTCTACGCGTCCTCGGAAGACCCAGCCCTGGGAGGAGCCGGTTTCCGGCAATTGCAGGGCGAGCGGCTGATTTTCGCTGAGGATCTGCGCGATTTCGGCTTCGCGAAGGCGCTGAAGCAGGGCCAGGCCATGGGCGAGGAGCGCCGGATTGCGCCCGTTTTCCATATCCTCGGCGTCGATCAGCCGAGGGAGCGATTCGAGGCCCGAAGCGCTGGCGAACACCACCCCGCTTCGGTCGACCAGACGCATCCGGCCGGTGCGCTCGGATTGCGGTTCTTCCACCAGGACCGCGGTGGGCTCGCGCTCCTCGACCCGGATCACCAGGGTGGCGGGGGGGAGGCGAAGCACGTGGGCACTTTTGATCCACGGCTCTTCGCGAAGACGGGCTTCGACTTGATTGAGGTCGATTTGGGCGAGGGACTGTCCGCGAGCCACCCCGGTTGCCAGAGCGACATCCTTGAAAGAGAGCTGGGAGTTGCCCTGGATGGCAATGCTTTCAATTCGGTCCAGTTCAGTCGGGGCCCAGCGCAGAAGGATCGGCTCAAGGGGGCGCGCCAGATAGATTCCACCCAGGAGAGAAGCAGCAAAGGGCACCATCCAAAGGAGGCGAAGCCCGGCTCGCCCCTGCTCCGGGGGTGTGCGGGTTGCCCCGGCACGGCGGCCGTGAAGGCGCGCTCGTTCCTTCTTTCTCATCCGAGCCAGATGTTGTCGGGCCCGTTGACTGATGCGGGCATTGTGGCGCTCGTACGGCGCCGGCTTCTCGCGTCGGATTTTCCGGGTCATGAAGACCTCCCCACTATGCAGACTTCGGTTTCAAGCTCGATGCCACTTTCCTTCAAGACCCGCTCCCGGATCCGCTCGATCAAGGCGAGTACATCCTCGGCCGTGGCTCCGCCCTGATTCGTGATGAAATTGGCATGGACGGTGGATACTTCGGCGCCTCCGATCCGTTCTCCACGGAGGCCCACCGCTTCGATCAGGCGGCCTGCGTGGTCGCCTTCCGGGTTCCGGAAAACCGATCCGCAGGAGGGAATGTCCAGAGGCTGGGTCTGTCCCCGTCGCTCGAGAAGTCGTCGCACCTCAGTCTGTACCGCTTCTTTGCTGGAAGCCTTGGTCTGGAAGAGTCCCGATACGATGACGGCGCCCGTCGGAAGTCCTCTGAGTGCGCGGTATGTGAAGTCCAGTTCTTCTATGGGGAGGACGCTTTGCTCCTGCCCGTTGGCGGACACGACCTCGATTTCGCGGATGACATCTTTTTGTTCGCGATCGGGAATTCCGGCGTTCATGCGCAGCCAGCCTCCCACCGTCCCGGGAATCCCGGCTGCGAACTCGAGTCCGGAGAGACCGCGGTCCACGCAGAAACGGGTCAAGGTGGCGTGGGATATTCCGGCTTCGGCGAAGAGAAGCCCCTCACCGGGTTGTTCAAGCCGGCGAATCTTCTTGAGGTTGATGACGACTCCGCTGATTCCGGCGTCCTTCACCAGCAGGTTGAAGCCCGCACCGATGACACTGTGGGGCAGATCGTATTGCTCGCAGATTTGCAGCAGACTTCTCAATTGTTCTCGATCAGCGGGGAGGCTCAGCGCATCGGCCGGGCCTCCGATGCGCAGGGAGGTGTGCTTGGACATGGGGACGTCAAAGGCAATGGCAGGACCCAGGTCCGCTTCCAGCGCTTTTTTTGCGACGGATCCGATCAAACGGTCTCTCCCGATCCTTGGCCTTCCAAAGCGCGCAGCAAGCGACGGCCGAGTTGTGTGATGTCTCCTGCGCCCAGGGTGAGGATCCAGTCGCCGGGCTGGGCTTCCTTCATCAGCATGGCGACGATCTCATCCATGGAGGCGACGAAGCGAACATCCCGGTGTCCGTGGGCCGCAATGGCATCGCGTAGGGTCTGACCTGAAATGCCGTGGATGGCGGACTCTCCCGCCGCGTAGATCTCGCTGACCAGCAGGACGTCACAGTCATTGAACGCGGTGGCGAAGTCATTCAGGCAGTCCCGGGTCCGGGTATACCGATGCGGCTGGAAGACGGCCACGGTCCGTCCATCGTGGAGGCTTCGCGCCGCCGATAGCGTGGCTCGGATCTCGGTCGGATGGTGGGCGTAGTCGTCGACGACTTCAATCTCCCGCGCCTGGCCGATTCTTTCAAAGCGTCGTTGGACTCCCCCGAAGCTTTTCAAGGCTTCGGCGGCCGTGGTGAAGTCCACCTCGACTTCGTCCGCGACGGCCAGGCAAGCCAGGGCGTTGAGGACGTTGTGTTCTCCGGGGAGAGGCATGACGACTTCGCCCAGCATCTGCTCTCCGTGTCGAACCCGGAAATGAGTGCCTTCGGCATCGGTGCGCAGATCAGAAGCCACCCATTCGGCGTGGGGCGAAAAGCCATATCGGGTGACCCGCTTTCGGAGCCGAGGCAGGATTGATTGTACGCCCGGATGTTCGGCGCAGACCACCGCGGTTCCCCAGAACGGGATCCGATTGGCGAATTCGATGAAGCTTTCCTGCAGGGTCTCGAAGTCTCCGTAGTGATCCATGTGTTCGTGATCGATATTGGTGATCACGGTGATGACCGGGGCCAGACTGAGAAAGGAACCGTCACTTTCATCGGCTTCGGCCACGAGGAGGTCGCCTCGTCCGAGTCGGGCTCCGGTGGAGTCCTGCCCGGCACTCAGGACCCGGCCGCCGATGATGGCCGTGGGGTCAAGGCCCGCAGCGTGGAGCACATGGGCGATGAGGGAGGTCGTCGTGGTCTTGCCGTGACTCCCCGCCACCGCGATACCATCTCCTCGGCGCATGATCTCCGCAAGCATTTCCGCGCGGCGGATGACGGGAATCTTCTGCTCTCGCGCTTCCGTGAGTTCCGGGTTGTCATCGGCCACGGCCGAAGAGACCACCACGACCTGGGCGCGCCCCAGATTCCGACGATCATGCCCGAGCGATGTTTCGATTCCGAGTCCGGTCAAGCGATCAAAGTTTTCTCCGGTCCGAAGGTCCGATCCGCTGACCGTGTATCCCTGGTCGTGCAGGAGTTCGGCGAGACCGCACATGCCGATCCCTCCGATTCCCACGAAATGGATATGCTTGATCTTCCGATTCATACGGCGTGCTCCTGCAAGGTGGCGGCCGTTTCCTGGATGATTTCCCGAGCGGCGTCCGGTCTCGCTCGCTTCGTAGCGGCCTGGCTCATGGCCACCAACTCCTGGGGGTTCTCCTGGAGTCTCCGGATTTCCGCGAGGAGGCGATCCGGATCGAGGGGGCGGGAATCCAGCGACAAAGCGGCTCCGGTCTGGGAGAGGGCTTTGGCGTTGGCGGCTTGATGGTCGTCGGCGGCAAACGGGTAGGGGACGAGAAGGGCGGGAAGTGCGGCCATGGCCAACTCGGCCACGGTCAGGGCACCGGCCCGGGAGATGGCCAGGTCGGCCCAGAGGTAGCGGCCGGGCATGTCTCTTTCGAACTCGACGACCTCGGCACAGACACCGGCTTCCTCGTACGCTTGGCGGACTCGAGTCAGGTCCGCCTTCCCTGTCTGATGGAAGATTTCAATGGGGAGTGGAGCGAGTTGGCTCGCCAGGGTGATCATGGCTTCGTTGATCTGGCGGGCGCCTTGACTGCCGCCGAAGACGAGCACGCGGAGTGGGGAGCGCGGCGTCGGTCGACTGGCACTCGTTTCAAAGGCCTGGATGAGCTGCGTTCGTAGGGGGATTCCGACGTGTTGGATCTTTCGTGCTCCTTTCAGATGGGTTTCGGCTTCTTCGAAACCCGTAAAGACGCACTGGGCAAAGCGGGCCGTCAAGCGATTGACTCGCCCTGGAATCGCATTGGGTTCCACGAGGATCAGGGGTCGACGCAGCAGCAGTGCGGCCAGAGCGGCCGGCATGGCCGCAAAGCCACCCACGGAAATCACCGCATCGGCACGGCGTTCACGCAACGCGGTCCGGGCCCGGCCGACCTGAGCCAGGATGCGGAAAGCCCCGCTGAGTTTTCCGAACCCACTTCTTCCCATCACTTGCTGGCTGGGCAAGGTAAGGAGCTCGAAGCCCGCGTCGGGGACCAACCGGGCTTCCAGTCCCCGCTCGGAGCCGATGAAGAGCACAGGATCACCCTTGGCCGCAAGAACTTCGCCCAGGGCGAGAGCAGGCGTGACGTGTCCGCCCGTGCCTCCGCCGGCAATGATCCAACTCAGCGCCATGCCGTCACTCCGGTGGTGGCCGAACGGGGCTTCTCCGGCCGGGCGAGACCCAGAAGAAGACCCAAGGCGGCGCAGTTCATGATCAGCGAGGTGCGACCGTAGGAAAGGAAAGGCAGGGTGAGTCCCTTGGTTGGGAGCATTCCCATCACGACGGCGGCATTGATGACGGCGGGAATGGTGAGAAGTGTGGTCATGCCGAAAGCAAGCAGGAGCGCAAAGCGATCCTTGCAGTTCTGGGCGATACGCGTGCCAGCCAGCATCAGCATGGCAAAGGCGGCGAGCACCAGGAGGATACCGACCAGCCCCATCTCCTCGGCCACCAGAGCCAGGATGAAGTCCGTGTGGGCTTCGGGCAGGTAGGAGAGTTTCTGCTGTCCGTTGCCGAGGCCGACCCCGAAGAGCCCACCGCGTCCGAAGGCGACAAAGGATTGGACGAGTTGAAACCCTTCGGCCCGATAGGTGGCCCAGGGGTCGATGAACCCGGTGATTCTCCGAAGCGCATAGGTGTTCTGGCTGACGTAGAGCGCGATGGCGGCGACGCCGATCAGGGCGGGGGCCCAAAGACGGGTGAGTCGGGTTCCGGCCACGATCAGCAGCAGGGACACGAGGCCGGCCAGCAGCACGGCATTGCCGAGATCGGGCTGCATGACGAGCAGGCCGATGGGCGGGAGAGCGAGCGCGCCTGCCGCAATGGTTCGGCGCAAGGAGACTTCTTCATGCCCGTCCCGGTGGGCGATGAGGGAGGCCACCATGATGACCGTGGTGAATTTGCAGATTTCAACGGGTTGGAAACGGATCAGTCCCGGGATGGCGAGCCAGCGCTGTGCGCCGTTCACCTTCACACCCGCCACTTCGACACCCACCAGCAGGAGGACGGAGAACAGGTAGAGGGGCAGGGCGATCCGGCGCCAGAAAGAGGTTGGGACCGAGTAGGTGGCGTAGGCCGCACACCCACCCAGGAGAAGGGCTCCCAGGTGACTGATGAAGAGGGGCGGGAGATGATGCTCCAGGGCCAGGGCCGCCGTGGTGCTGTAGTTCATCACGATTCCGATGCTGATCAGCAGGAGTCCCGCGCTCAAGACGCCGGTGTTGATGTCCGGTCGATTCACCAGGGCTTGTTCGGAAGCCAGGGCTTCCTTCTTCCGGGGCCGGTTCAATTCCTTCTTGGGCGGACTCATTCCGGGTTTCCTTCCGTCATCTGGAGAACGGCGTCGCGAAAACAGTCTCCTCGGGTTTCGAAGTTCTTGAACTGATCGAAGCTGGCACAGGCCGGAGCGAGCAGGACCACATCGCCCTCCTGAGCCAGAGCGGCTGCGCGGAGGACGGCCTCTTCCAGGTTCTCCATCCGGAGGCAGGGCACGCTTCCATGGAGTTCGGATTCGATCTTCTGGGCGGCTTCGCCGATGAGGAGCGCCGTCCGAACCCGTCCTTGAGCCGCCTCGGCCAGGGATCGATAGGAGAGTCCTTTGTCTCGTCCGCCGGCAATCCAGAGCAGGGGAGAGCGGGTGCTCTCGAGAGCTCGCTGGGCCGCGCCTGGATTGGTGGCTTTCGAGTCGTTGATGAAGCGCACGCCTTTGTGTGTGGCGATGTGCTCGGACCGGTGGGGTAGGAGCTTGAAATCAATGAGTCCGTCCAGGGCCCGCACCGGGTCGGCGCCAAAGGCCCACACGGCGGCGAGGGCGGCCAGTACATTGTCACGATGGGTTTCGCCGAGCGAGTCGGCGGGTGTCAGCGAAAGGCGGGTTTGTTTCCCGTCTTCACTCAAGACCGCTTGTCCGAGATCGAGCCAGATCCGGCCACTGGAGGCCTGAGAAGGGCTTTCCGCGTGGCGACTGAAGGGGAGGATCCGAGCCCGCGTATGGGCTGCGAACTGACGGACCTGGACATCGTCCTCGTTGAGAACGGCGATGTCGCTGGGCTCCTGCTGCTCGACCAGTTTCCTCTTGGCGGCCGCATAGTTCTCCAGATCTCCGTGTCGATCCATGTGATCCGGCGAGAGGTTCAAGACCACAGCGACGTGGGGACGGAAACTCTCGACGGTTTCCAATTGAAAGGACGAGACTTCGAGGATGGCGACATCCAGGGGCTCTCCGAGCAGATCCAGGGCGGGGTTCCCCAGATTTCCGGCTGCGCGGGCACGGAGCCCGCAGGCTTTCAGCATGGCTTCGATCAACATGACGGTGGTCGATTTACCATTGGTGCCGGTCACGGCGATGATGGGAACCGGGAGTGCTCGACCGGCCAGTTCGATATCACCCCAGACCCGGCGCGCCGAGGCGCGGTAGCGTTCGGGGGGTACGCCCGGGCTGGGAACCACGAGATCGAAGTCGGCCGGGTCGGGGAATGCCTGTCCGAGTCGGACTTCGATGTCTTCCGAAAGCGACAGATTGGTACCGAGATCGGCGCGTTCATCCGCCGCGCAGACCTGGGCCCCTCTTTGGGCGCAGAAGTTCGCCGCGCTTTGCCCCGAGCGTCCCAGCCCCAGAACCAGCACCTTCTGATGTTTCAGATCGAGACTTTCCAATCGCGTACTTTCGATTTCGTGGATTCCTATCTCAACTTGAGCGAAGAAAACGCAACCAGGCCCAGGACCACCGAGATGATCCAGAAACGGACCACGATTTTCTGCTCGGCCCAGCCCAGCTTTTCAAAGTGGTGGTGGATCGGGGCCATCAAGAAGACTCTTCTTCCGGTGGTCTTGAACCAGGCCACCTGGATGATGACCGAGGCCGCTTCCAGCACAAAGATGCCCCCGACCACGGCCAGCAGGAATTCCTGACGGATCAGAACCGCCACCGTCCCCAAGGCGCCTCCCAGGGCCAGCGCGCCGACGTCTCCCATGAAGAGATCGGCCGGCGAGGCATTGAACCAGAGAAATCCCAGTCCGCCCCCCACCAGGGCGCCGCAGAAGATGGCGAGTTGTCCCGCGCCCGGGACCGGTTTGATGGCCAGATACTCGGCGATATTGGCATGGCCGGCCGCATAGGCGAGGCCGACAAAAGTCGCCGCTGTAATCATGACGGGTCCAATCGCCAGTCCGTCGAGTCCGTCCGTGAGATTCACTCCGTTGCTGAATCCGACGATGATGAAGGTGGCGAGCGGAATGTAGAGCCAGCCTATGTTGGGCGTGAATGATTTGAAGAAGGGGACAGCGAGTTCCTGGTCGAAGGCGGGGCTGGTGTAGATCGCCACCGCAACGATCAGGGCCATGAGGGTCTGCCAGAAGATCTTGGTGCGAGCCGAGATTCCGTCGTTGTTCTGGTACCGGACTTTCTGATAGTCATCGATGAAGCCGAGGACGCCGTAGCCCAGGGTCAATCCCAGAACGATCCAGACGAAGTGGTTGCTGAGGTCCGCCCAGAGCAGCACCGAGACAGACAGGGAGAGCAGGATCAGGAGACCGCCCATGGTGGGGGTGCCCGCCTTGGCTTGATGCGCCGGACCGATCTCCCGGATCGGCTGTCCCACTCGCAGGCTGGCCAACTTCCGGATCAGCCAGGGGCCGAGAAGAAGCGAGATGAAGAGGGCCGTGAGCGTGGCGGCTGCGGTCCTGAACGTGATGTAGCGAACGACATTGAGGCCTGAGATCGTATCGGCCAGGGGATAGAGAAGATGGTAGAGCATTCAGTGCGCTCCTCCTGATGTCAGCTGCTGGACGATACGTTCCATTTTCATCGACCGACTGCCTTTGACGAGGATCCAATCATCGGCGGTGGCGAGAGAAGCGATTTCCTGGGCGATCTCACTGGGCTGCTCGCAGATGGAGACATTTTCTTTCGGCATTCCGGACTCCATTGCGGCGCCGGCCACTTCCCCGGCGTGCCCACCGATGACGAAAAGCAGATCGGTTTCCGTCTGGGCCGTGAACCGGCCGATCTCCCGATGGGCTGAGACGGCTTCGTCCCCCAGTTCGCCCATGTCTCCGAGCACCGCGATAGAACGTCCGCCGGCCTTGACTCGCTGAAGCGTCTCCAGGGCATTCCGGACGGATTGGGGATTGGCGTTGTAGGTGTCGTCGAGGACATGGGCGCCCATCTCCATGGCGACGTGTTGCATGCGTCCGGGGACCGCCGTAAAGCCATCCAGGCCCTGCTGGATCTGCTCGAGTGTCGCGCCCGCGGCGACGGCGGCCGCGGCGGCGGCCAGAGCGTTCTCTACCGTGGTTTCGGCCCAACCGTGAACCCGGACCTCGCCGCTTCCGAGTGGAGTACAAAGACGGAAGACAAAGGCCCCTTCCGTTTCGAAGCGGATCTGCTCGGGTTGGATATCGGCCGGCCCCCTGCGACCGAAGGTCAGGACGCGCTGCGGGCTACGTTCGCGTTGGGCCAGGACTCGGGCATCATCGGCGTTGAGGACGGCTGTGGCGTTCGGCCCGAGTCCGGCGACGAGGTCCCCTTTTTCCAGGGCGATCTCCTCCTGACTTCCCAGGTACTCGATGTGGGCCGTGCCCACGTTCGTGATCAGGCCGACGGTGGGACTGGCGATCTCCACCAGTCGCGCGATTTCGCCCCGGTGATTCATGCCCATTTCGACCACGGCCGCCCGGTGTTCCGTCTCTCGTCGCAACAAGGTGAGGGGGAGCCCGAACTCGTTGTTGAGATTGCCTTCGTTCTTGAGGCAGGGCTCCGGGGTCGAGAGGATCGAATACGTCAATTCCTTCGTGGAGGTTTTTCCGTTGCTTCCGGTGATGGCCACGACGGGGCCGGAGAAGCCCTGGCGGTGGCCGCTTGCCAGAGCGCCAAGGGCCCGTGTGGTGTCTTCCACGGCAATGATGTCGGGACCCGAAGGGGCGTCATGTCCCTGTAGCCAGTCCCGTTGTACGAGCAGTGCAGCGGCGCCACTTTCGACGGCTTTGTCGAGGAAGCCGTGGGCGTCGTAGTTCTGGCCCCGGATCGCGACAAAGAGTTCTCCGGGGTGAATCGAGCGAGTGTCGATGCTGGTTCCCGCAAGACGCGTGTCCGGAGAGCCCGCGGTCTGTTCGCCTCCGGTCCACTGCTCGACTTCATGGCTTTGAAAGGGAACGAGTGTCATCGGCCTCCCCGTTCGTTCAAGGCACGCCGGGCTTCGA
>NZGT01000051.1 GCA_002691025.1 Spirochaeta sp.
CCGAGCTGAGGCCGCGGGTCGAGCCCTGGCCGAATCGCGTCAGCACAGCCCTTTCTCCATCGAAGCCAAACCGGCCTTCGCGAGTCTACTTCTCTGGAAGACCATCTACGAAGAGGACGGACGCTATTACGTGGATGCGATTCACGCCGGACCCACTACGATCCCCTTCCCTGGCGAGAGCACACCGAAGCTCACTCTCTCACGCGACCTTCCCTGGCTGTCTCCCAGCACACAACAAGGGCGCGACCTTGAGCGCTTCCGCTGGTTTTCCCAGGACCATCTCTCCCTCGACCCTGAAAATCCAAAGCAGGTCATCGACATCCGCTATTCGATGCTTCCAAACCGGATCGACCCGCTGTGGGGCATCCGGCTTGACCCAGGTTTCCCTGATCACGCTTTCTCCGAGTTCTTCACTGAACGCGAACTCAGCCGGTCAGATCGAGCTCAATTCCTCGAGATGATGCTCGCTTCCGATCCAGCCCCAGCCCCACCGACCCAGCCAGCCCCCTGACCCCGGCTTCAGGGTGAAGCTTCCGACTCCCCGGACGAAACCCTACTCAAGCACACACGCAGGGTCATCGATGTGGCGCGCCACGAGAGAGGCAAAGACGACTCTCCCGGGGCCAAAACTCGTGAGATCCTCCTTGGCGTAACGCGCGGCCTCGGCCGAGATGGGCTTGGCGTGTCGCGCCTTCATGTGGACCTCCGCGACGCGCTCCAGTTCGACAAAAAGCCCGACGGTCTCCTGCACCCGGTCGGTCGCAGTCAAAAGACCGTGGTTGCGAAGGATCACGGCACGATGGCTTCCCATGGCCGCGGCAATCCTCTTCCCCCCGTCTGTATCCTGGATCTGGACCTCTTCGTCGTCGAAAATCGCGTGGTCCTCGAAGAAGACGCACGACTCCTGGGAAATGGGCTCGATGGGCCGGACCTCGGCCGAAAAGGGCGTGCCCCATGGCGTGTGGACATGGGCGGCGCTCACCGCATCCGGACGCGCCATCAGGATCGGGTGATGGATGAAATAGGCCGCTCGATTGATGGGCCCCTTCCCTTCTGCGACCTGCCCGTCGGAGTCCACCATCACCAGGTCTGACACACGGGCCTTGTGATAGGGCACTCCGTAACGCAGCATCCAGAAGCAGTCTTCTCTCTCCGGATCACGGGCGCTGATGTGTCCGTCCCCCATATCGCCCCAGCGCAGAGCCCCGAAGATGCGGTACCCGAGCGCCACAGCCACCTTTCTCTCCTGGCGGACCTCTTCGGCACTTCGCGATGAACTTTCTCGCAGAGGAACAACGTTTTCACTCATGGATTCCCTCGAAAGATTGGATTCGAATCAAGCGTAGCGCGGCATTCCCCTTGTCCCATACACACAGGACTGCGAGCACGAAACCATGTAAGACTAGCCAGCAACGGCTCGCACCCGAGAACTTCAACAGCCACGGCGAGCAACGCGCTTCACTTTCCGAGATCAGGGAACGATCCTCATGAAGCCGAGGCCTGCAGACGTGCGGCTGCGGCGGAGTCGAAATACTCATCAATCCGGATGATCATGCCTTCGGAATCAAACCGGAGAATGATACACACGTCGAGCCTCACTTCGGTTCCGTCTTTCCGGACCATGCAGACATCGTGCTGCTCGACCACAGCGTCTGCCCCGACGACGCGACGCACATTTTCGTAGTTCAGACTCTCGAGCGAACCCACCATAGCCTGCATCGACTGAAGCAACTCACGCGCATTGGTCTCCTGCCCCACCGCATTCTGGAGCGCGGAAGCCGACGGGTGGATCTGCTGCGTGGCCTTCTCCCATTCGCCCCGTGTGATGGCGGCAAAGAAAGCCTCGGTGCGTTCTTCCAGATCCTGTCCTTGACTCGGCACGGTCTTCCCTCCTCTTGATGATCCCTGATCGAGACCGGAAAAAGCACGCTCCCGGTCGGGAAACAATAAGCCAACCTGCGTACTTGGCGAGCGGCATGCAAGCTTCATCGCCCTGATCCCATCCTGAGCATGGAACGAGGCGCACCTCTACTCGGGGCTCGCAGACCCCCGTCCCAGCCCCCACCCCACGATCAGCACCACGGTGGCAATCGAAAAAACGAAGGTATTGGGATCAAGTCCAAAAGGAAATGACGAGAGCCCTCCGTCATCCGTCATGGCTCCCCCGTACAAAGAGCGCGTCGAACCCGCCAGGAAAAAAGCGCCGTAGACCATCAAGCCCAGAACGAAGGCCAGGTTGAAGTTGAAACCTGGATCCTTTTTTCGAATCCACAGCAGAAACAAAGCGAGAAGGCCCACCCCACTGGCCAATCCCAGTAACCAGACCGTATGAACCCGCGCGTGGGGAGTCCAACCCGGGTGAAAGACATGCGTCGCCGTGAGGAGATCGACCAGCGGCGGGATCACCGTGAAGACCAGAATGGCCACAGTCATCAGCACCTTCCCTGTTGTCTGCATTGAAACGCTCCACGTCCTGAAAGTGGCTGACGACGAAAAGAGGTGAGACGACTCAGGTCGTCTCCGCTCCCTCGGATCTCTTCCGTACGTCGATCAAGATCCCGGAGAGGTGGGACATCCCCGACAGCTTTTCGATGTTCCCAGGCCCGTCCCCGGCCAGGAGATTTGAATTCACGCCCGGATGCGCCGCAGCATGCGAGAGCCCACCGGCGTTCTTATGACCCCAGCACTGCGGGATCGCAATGGTCCGGGGCATCATTTCGGCCGTGACACGCACCGGAATTTCGATCACACCGAAATCCGACTCCACCTCCACCCAGTCATCATTCCCGACCCCGATCCGTTCCGCGTCTTCCAGACTCAGGTAGGCGTAGTTGGTCGTTTCCCGAACCAGTGCGGGGCTATTGGCCGAGGAGGTATTCATTCGCTTGAGCTGGCGGATCCCGATGAGCTTGATGCGGTCCGCATTCTCTTTCTCATCCTCGAAGAGTGCCTCCGCATTGGCCCGGAAGGCTTCGACATACTCAGCCGGGGCCAGGTCGACCTTCCCGTCTGGAGTCAGGACACGTTCGGTCCCGAGGAAATTCTCACCCCGATTCTCGGGGAGCAGGAGACCGTGCGGGTGGTCCCGACTCATCTTCTTCCTGCCCGGCAGGCCGCCGGCTTTGAGCATGCCGTCCATCAGGAGTTCGGGCCCAGGAAGACGCCTTCCCAGCGGCGTGTAGGCCACACGGGCCGCCGCTTTCGCGACACCGCTGAGCGCCTTGTTCCCAAAGAGGGGAACGCCCATCTCGTCCGCCAACCGGGTATACATCCACCACTCGTGACGAACGCCCGGCGGCGGCTCGAGAACCGCATCGGCGTAGATCATATAGGGAGTCGGACACGCTCCGGCCAGGCTCTGCAGGGCGTAGGGGACCTCCGGTCGCTCCATCCAGGTGGTCGCGGGCAGCACGTAATGAGCCAGGTCACCCACCTCATTGCGGAAGAGATCGATGGAAACGAGCAATTCAAGCGAAGCCAAGGCTTCATCCAGGCGACCGTCCGGGTTGCTACAGGCCAACAAGGGGTTGCTCGCCTCCACGATGAGCGATGTCACCCGGTCGTCGCGATCACTCAGGATGTCGTCGGCCAACATGCCGGCGGGCTGCTGACCACTCACGGTCGGCAGACCGTCGTGACGGTCGTAGCTCGTCATCATCTGGGGATCTTCCGTGACCTGCTTCGCCATGTCGACGAGACCCTGCCCCATCAGGGTCCCTCCTCGCGAATCGAGATTGCCCGAGATCGCGTTGATGCATTCCAGCAACCAGAAACACAGCGTTCCGCTGCGCCCTTGGTTGACCCCCGTCGCCATATAAAGAGCTGCGCCCGTCTTGGCGCTGGCCTCTCGATGGGAACGCACAAGATCTCGCACGGTATCAGCCGGGATTCCCGTCACTTCCGCCTGGCGCTCGGGCGTCCACGCCTTCACGGTTTCAGCCAAGCCTGTGAAGTTCTTCATGTGGCGTTCTACACGACTCTCCTCCACCCCTCCGCTTGCAATCAGTTCATGGACGAAAGCCGCCAGGAAATACAGATCTGTGTCAGGACGAATGAACAAATGCTCACCGGCCACGGCGCTTTCGATCCGGCGCGGATTCACGAAGACCACGCGCCCTCCACGCTTCACGATGTCCCGAAAGCGCTCCACCGACCGGGGAAGGTGATAGAGGGTATTGCCGGACACAGCCGGGTTGCCCCCTAGAATCATCATGAAACTGCTTTGCTGCACATCGGGGTGGGCCAGTCGCATAGGCGACCCGTACATGTCCTCGTTGACACGGAATTTATTCATGGTGTCACAGGTGCCTGTGCCGTACATACGCCTTGAACCCAGCCCGGCAAAGAGCGCTCCGCGGAACATGGGAGCCAGCACATTGGCGCCGCCCGCAGACCCGACAAAGTGCCCAAAAGTCTGAGGACCGTGTTTGGCGATGAGCGCCTTGGCCTTCTCGGCGATTTCGGAGAGGGCCTGCTTCCAGGAGATCTCGTGCCACTCCGATCCCACGCGTTTCATCGGATGGAGCAGACGATCCGGGCTGTGTTGGGTGGAGGCGTAGCGGGTCCCCTTCACACAGGCGTAGCCCTGGCTCACGACATGCGCCGAGTCGGGCCGAATCTCCAGGATGCGATTCTCATCGGTGTCAACTCGGACCTCAAGCCCGCAGGTCGCCTCGCAGATCCGGCAGAACGTGATCTTCTCTTCAAAGGGCATCGGGGAAGCTCCAGACCCAAGTCGTCAAACAACCTTTAGGTCAGCGGATTTCTCGCACATTTTCCAAAATCACTTCGACACGGCGTAGCCGACAGGAAACATAGCCTACCGGGGAAAAATTCCCGGGTCATCAGGAGCCGGGCAGTCCTCTTCTGTCTGGGCTCGCAGGAAGTTCTTGTATCATCTACCCAAACCTCACTCTTGCATCCAGATCTCAACGCAGGGACCCTTTCCATGCAGGCCAATCACACCTTCCACTTCTTCGAGCACGAACAGATGGACTTCGAGGTTCGCGCTGGACTCGGCGGCGCCTACTACGGAAGTACGGACCCAGGCGAGGTTCTAGCCACCGTCGAAAGAATCGAAGACGGCAACTTTGAATCCTGGTTCTCCGCCTTCCAGGAAACCGGAGATCGGATCCGAGCCCAGGGCGATGGGGCTCTCAATGATGTCTCGAAGGGCGAAGCCTACTTACGCGCCGCAAACTACTATGGACTCGCCAACGTATTCATAGACGGCACCGACGACATCTCCCGACAGTTGCCTACCTGGCAATCCCACATGGACTGCTGGAATGAATTCTGCCAGCTTCGCTCTCCGCGCGTAGACATGATCCAAGTCAGCCTGGACGAGTCGCAAATGCCCGGCTGGTTCTTCAAGGCCGCCCCCGATGACACGCCTCGCCCCACCATCGTGTTCACCAATGGGAGCGATGGCCCCACGGCCGGCATGTGGGCTTTCGGGATCGCCGGCGCTCTTCGAAGAGGCTACAACGCCTTCACCTACGATGGCCCCGGCCAGAACACCATGCTCTGGATCCACGACATGCCCTTCCGACACGACTGGGAGGCCGTGGTCACGCCCATCGTAGACGCTCTGCTCACGAGGCCTGATGTCGCAAAAGATCAACTGGTGCTCTCCGGGTTGAGCCAGGCGGGCTACTGGGCTCCTCGGGCTCTCGCCTTTGAGCATCGTTTCGCGGCGGGCATCGCGGACCCGGGCGTCATGGACGTCTCGACCTCGTGGACCCGGGAGTTGACCGAAGAGGACAAAGACATGATCGCACGGGGCGAGCGGGACGCCTTTGACAGCGAAGTCACCAAGGTGATGGACACCCTACCGCCCTCTATCCGACAGACCCTGCTGTGGCGACAACGACCCTATTGCACAGAGAGTCTTTTCGATGTCCTCAAATCCCTCGAGGAGTACAACCTGGAAAAGGTCGCCTCCCAGATCGAGTGCCCCATGTTCATTGCGAACCCCGAAGACGAACAGTTCTGGCCAGGCCAATCCCAGGCTCTAGCCGAGGCCCTCAACAGCCCTGCCCACCTCGCTGCCTTCACTCGAACCGAAGGCGCGAATTGGCACTGCGAGCCCCTGGCCCGGGCGCTCTACGATCAGAGGCTCTTTGATTGGCTGGATGACGTGCTCTTCAATCAGACCACGTAACCCGCCCAGAGAGAGCGAGCCAGCGGCTCAATCCGAACCATGAAGCGTCCAGGTCTCACGACCCGACTTCAAACGCTTCTTCTCGATCCGGACGCTCTCCGCCCCCTCCATCTCGGCTC
Source organism: Spirochaeta sp. (assembly GCA_002691025.1). Taxonomy (GTDB): domain Bacteria; phylum Myxococcota_A; class UBA9160; order UBA9160; family UBA4427; genus MED660. The sequence goes on from NZGT01000051.1 coordinate 6,283, forward strand.
TCTCGCGCAACTGCGACTCATCGGCCGCCGTGCCGTCACAGAATCCGATCGGTCGAGGATTGCCGGGCTGATTGAGCTGAACCTGGAATTCGCCCCGGTCCCAACGTGTCTGTGTTTCATTCGAATGCGGATGAATCATGGCCACACTCTACAGCAGACCCCGGATTACGCTCCGGCCACAACAAAAACAAGATTGAGATCGGCAGTAAGCGAGCCGGCTCCGCCCTTACACACTTCTCAAGGAGGCGATCAGTTTGGAGAGCTTCCCTCGCGCTTTTTCGGCCTTCTTGTCCGATGACTCGCCCTGCCGAGCCGCGCGCACCAAGGCACGCAACTGCCCACGGTCTGACTCTGGGTAAGCCTGCATGAACTCCTGCAAGCCCGCATCGCCTTCCGAGACCAGAAGGGCACACCAGCGTTCGTCTTCCTTGTCACGCTCGATATCCGCCCAACGAGGCGCGCCCAGGTTCGCCATCCTCTGACGAATCGCGTCGCAATCTTCCGATCGCAGCAATTGAGCGATCAATCGCTTCTGTCGGGCCCGGGCCCGGAGCTTCAGACGTCGGCAGAGATCTATGGCCTCGACGAGTTCCAAGGGAAGGTCGAGTTGGTCCACCACCGAGGGCGACAGATCGATCAACTCCCCCCCGAGACGGGCCACCGCCTTGGCTTCTTCTCTCTGACGGGTCCGGCTGACTGAACCCGATGACTCCTCAGATCCATCTCCGTCCACCGGACCCTGAGAACCTTCCTCCCCGTCAATACCCATCAAGAGGTCGGAACACATCCCTTGCCGGCCTGAAGGTAGGTGGCCAGGCAGCTATCCATCTGGTCCTCCGTTGCGACGGTTCCTGCGCATACATTGTAGGCAACGTAATTGTCGAAGCCGCATGAGATGCATCCCGGATTCACATCAGGAAGCGCTCTCTCCACGCAACTCAATTGTTGGCCTGCATCCAATGGATGTTCAAGAAGACACACAGGCCACCAGATCGCGATGGCCACAAGAAGTCCTCCCTCTTCATCTGAGCACTCCGACGCCGGGATATCGAGAAGCGAGTGACCGCAAATTGCGCCTGCATCATTCGACTGAAGAGAGGCCTGCTCGGCCTGACACGAACTCTCCGTGGCCGGAGCCACCGTGGAGAGCTGGCCGCCCTGATCGCAGCCCGCCGCGCACGTCTCCGCACTATCGCCGCCACCGCCGCTTCCGCTCGAAGAATCAGAGCATCCCAAAGCCAACAGCAAGGCCAGGAGGCTCATCGCAAGAACCGCCTTTGCGGACCAGGAAAAAAATCGGTTCACTTTCAAACTCGCTTGCTCGCCTTGCTTGACTCTCATTGCGCTCTCCTTTTCAAAAAGCCTGCGCTGTCACGGCCTACTCTCG
>NZGT01000052.1 GCA_002691025.1 Spirochaeta sp.
ATTGGGCCCACCTTCAACATCGACTTTCTGATCTATCGGACGAGGCTCTCGTAGCAATGCGTGATGCAGCTCCCCTCAAGCCTGGCTTGGGAAACAACCGAGAGATCGAGTTGGATGGATTCAAGCTCTTTGCCAAAAGCCTGCCCGTAACCCAGCAAGAGCTGTCCAGTCCCTTTGGTACCCGGAACATCCATTCACTTCCTGCGGCGTACAGCTACGGCGTGGGCTCAGCGGGTTTTCGCGCAGGACGGGAGTGGGCCATGCATCAGAAGACGACCCAATGGGTCCTGGATGGGGCGTGCCCCCACTTTCCTTTGATGTTTCATCATCGTTTGCTCCCTGCGGGAGCCAGAGCTCCCGCCATGCGGACTGAGGAACTCGCGGCATACACACGCTCGTGGAACGGAAATCCCTCAATCGGTCGTTTCATGAGTGCACGAGCCACAGCGACCCATGAAATCCTTGTACTTCTGGAGCACGTACCCTTTGTTCTACGTGATTGGTTTCTCGACAAGCCAGAAGCGGCCACCCCTTTTATCGAACAAATGGGCGAGACCGCCCGATTCCTCTCGGAGCGAGGCGTCGTTCACTTCGATGCTCACTCAGGAAACATCTTGACCGATGGCGAGACCTTCTACCTGACGGATTTCGGTCTCAGCATGGACCCCAGCTTCGATTTAAGTGCGACGGAACAAGCCTTCCTACTTCAGCACCGGCACTATGACCTTGGCCTGATTCTCTGCGCCCTGTGGCTACCCTTCTCTGGAGCCATCCAGAATCTGGCCGAGGATTCTTTACGGGCCTTGAGCCGGCGTTACGGGGATACGCAAATACCGACCCTGGCTTCGCATCTACCCGCCCTGGTCGAAAAGAGACTTCTTGATCTACCCGATGCATACGTTCAGACCGTCTCACCCCATCTCGATGTCTTCATCGAAATGAATCGCTTTTTGATCGAAATGAGTAAGCCCTCCAAATCTGCACGGTATCGAGATTCGGTGGTGGCCGCGGCCATTCGACGATCGGTTTAAAAAAAGCGATTGAACCCTCCCTGCCCCACTCTCCGCAGCCCCGAGATCGCGAACGGACACGGCAAGCCGTCGACTCCCACGAAGACACCACGTCAAAAAGCAGCCCATCCACTCCGAGCCATCCTCATTGCGAAGAGCCCGAACGACAGAAGCTTCTCAGCGCAATACCCACTGACAGAGAGGTCAGACCGAGGCGATGAGGTTGAAGTCGCCCGCGGGCGTGCTTCTTCGAGCCGACGCCCGGGAGCCGTTCACCGCGGATCGGCCAGCCCCCACCCTTTCAGGGTTTCACCGATGCGCTCAAGATATCGCTCGCCGCGCACCTGTTCCTGGTAGCCCGGGACGGCACCCACCCAAGCGCCCAGCCGCACGTTCGGCTTGTCCGTGAGATAGAGGGTCGGCAACCCCATCAACGCCGGGCCGTCCATGCCAGCGGTGGTCACGCCGACCTGGCCCGCAAGACCATGGGCTTGCATGAGATACTCGAAGAGTTGGAGTTGCGCCCTCCGCATGTCCGCCCCCTGGAACAGTGGCGCCTTCCAGAAGAACGTCATATCAACCACTCCGTCCGGAATCACTTCGCCCGGGAAAGCATCGCCGACGAGGACGGGAACGAGATCCACACCCCGAGCGAGATCGATCAGCTCGAGGAGTTCATCGGGCCGCGTGTTGCGCCAGGCATCGTGCGCTCCGGTTCGAATCCACATCAGCACCTTGTTGCCCGGCGAGGCTCCCGACACCCTCGCCTCAGCCCAATCCGCGATGGCCTCGGGGATCGCTTCGCCGCCCAGGAAAGCAGCCCTGAGTCTGCTTTGCGCGGAAGAAGCGTCAGCACGAAAGGCCTGCGCCACAATGGCGGGCAGCTGCTTGTTGGCACGCGGGCGTGGGCGAGCCGGCCTCAGACGACCCGCCAACCCCGCATCGCGAAGAAATCTTCCCGCCTGAGCGGTCTGTGGCATGTCGGGCTCGATCTGGATGGTGACATCCGAGAGCACCGCGGCGGCGGCCAGATACCAGCCCTCGCCGAAGGAGAAACCCGGGTCCGCATGGAAGGTATACGCATGATTCCGTTCGTCGACGATCCGCCTGGCCTCCCGCGCGGCCTTCTCCGCCAACCCCGCCGCGTTTTGCAAGGCCGGATCCTCCTGCTTGACCAGGGCCCGCGCGGTTTCAATCGCCGACCTCTCCGCCACCGCCACGATCGACTCGACGCGCTGCCAACCCTCATCGCAGGCCTCCCGGGTCGGCGCCCGCTGACAGCCACGTGACAACTGGCCCGCACCGTGCCGCGCATCTTGTGCACGAGCGGCATGCGCCCGGACGAAGGTGGTCCGCGCTCCGGCCAGGGCCTCCGGCATCGCTCCGCCACGCTCGGCGGCAAGAAGCGCCGCCTCCGCCCCATCGATGGCGCGCTCCAGTCGCTCCCGATGCCGCTCCCGCGCACCGGCCCGATGGAGTTCGTCGGGGTTGCGCAAGGCTTCGGCCAGTACCGTCGCCGCCTCTCTCGCGAGGGAATCCACGTTGGAATCAGAACCCAGCAAAGGCTTCCTGTCGTTGCAATCATTCATGGGTGGACGAAGGGTTCAATGGGCTCAGCAACCATCCGGGACCGACTGTAGGCGATCCCACGGATAATCGTAGCCACCTGAGTCCGTCCATCCGCTCCTGGATTCAAGTAGACGGAGCGTCGAGTCGAACACGCTGAAGATCCAGCTCGGCTCTCAGATCATCCGCCGTCGCGCCCCCTCTCACGATGGCATCCCCGATCACGAATGCGGGGGTCCCCGTCACCTCGAGCGCTTCTGCGAGAGCACGCACTTCCTCCAGATAAGCGAGCACCACAGGGTCTCGCATATCGAGCTTCAACTGCTCCAGGTCCAGGCCACTTTCCACCGCCTTGGCGTAGATCAAATCCATATCCAGACGCGAGTCCACGGTCATGAGGGCCTCGTGATAGGGCTCAAAGAGCCCCTGGCGCTGAGCGGCCAGAACGGCCCGCGCGGCCATCACCGAGTGACTCCCAAAGATCGGAAGCTGCGCATAGACGACCTGAACGTCGGCTTCGCTGGCTTGCATCTCCTCGAATTCCGCAAAACCCGCCTTACAAGGAGCGCACTGATAATCATAGAATTCGATGAGCCTTACCCGGGAGTCCGGATCACCCGCGGTCGGGGTCAGCGGAGAACTCACGACATCCGCGGCTTCTTCAAGAACCGCTCGACGCAGCGAAGCCGAGATCGCCTCCCGCCGCTCGACACGCGCTCGGTCGATGGCAGTTGAAATTTCAGCATCATCCAGGACGATTTCAGGGTGCTTGAGAAGGTACTCTTTCACCGCTCCGGGGGAGACCCCCTCTTTCGCGATGCCTTGAGGATCGCCCCCGCCGCAGGCCCCGAAAGCCAAGGCCACCATCACCAGGAGTAGGTCCCGCCTGATTCTATCCACGTCCTGCGCGACCTCCCTGCTCTGTCACCGGAATGCCGCCTTCAGCGAGAAGCCAGCGTGCTCGGGAGGGACTTCAAGACGAAGGAATGCCCCTGATTCAAGTCCGTCCCCACACGCAGAGAGCCATCCGGTTGCCACTCGACGCCAGCCGGCGCAGTCCCGCGACCTTGATTGACCTCTCCCAGGAGCTTGCCGTCCTTGATGAGCGAATACGTCTTCGCCGGATCCAACTGGCGAACCGTGAAGGAAGTCGACTCGCTGGCCACCGGTCCCGGTGTCAGGCTCACGATCAGCGCGTCCTTGTCAGGGTCATACACGGCCTGGGTGACATTCGCCTCCAGGTACTCGACGTCCGTGATATACGGCTCTTTGAAGTGCGCTTTCTCCCAGGGACGGTTGTAGATCTCCCAGAGTCCGTCCTTGGGATTGATCCGAGCAAAGCCCACGAGGACGTTCCCTGTCACAGGACCCACATTCCCGATATACCCGAGCCAGTCGCGATTGAAGGTGTAGGCATAGTCTGGACTATTCGGATAGTAGTAGCCTCCGTCCTTCCAGGTCGGGTCAAAGTGCTCATCCGCGTACTCGGTCATCGCCTGCACCGTCTCTACGTCACCGACCTCGGAAGCCAGCAGAGCGAACCAACCGAAGTCGAACGAGGCCGCCCAGCCCATGTTCTCATAGGGCCAGCCTCGGAGCATGGCAGGCATATAGAGTTCGACTTGATCGGGATAGATGCTCTCGATGTACTCCTTGTCCCAGGCGTGCTGGGCATGTCCATTCCAACCATCCCCCCACGCGTAGGTGGCCGGCACCACTTCGTCCTGCTTGACCTTGAGGAAATACATGGTCGTGTTCGTCTCGGGGTCGACGTACCCACGGCGCTGCATGGTCTTCTTGAACTCTCGCCGAACCTCGGGCGAAAGCTGGGTGTCGTGCGTGAAGTCGTAGTGCATCAACCCGAGAATCGGGTGCTGATTACACTCGGCATAGACGGCATTCCGCTCGCACTCGATTCCCCTGAAACGATCCTCTACAAATTGATCGTAAATGACCTTCGCGAGCCGATTGTGATCGTATTCCATCACGATCGGCTCCTCACCGTATGCCACCGGCGCAAAGCGGAATGCAAGCGACCCCGGCTCGTCGTAGCGATCATCATCAAAAAGCACCGCATGAAGCCCCACCATCTGCAGCAGATGGCCGCTGTACATGATGTTCTTCTTGATATTGGGATCGATCCAGCCGTACCAATCGTCCTCGCTATAATTGACCATCCGATCCGCACCCTCCGCCGTGTCCGTACGGTCGGTCAGGTCGAATTTGCTTGTGTGCGCCCAGTAGTCCCACACATCCTTGTAGATCATGCGACTGATCAAACGAGCCGAGGCTTCCTGATAGAGATCTCGATGGGCTGGCGTGTAGTGGTAATGAGCGCTCGCCAACGCATACGCCGCAAAGGCAATCTGGAACTGATAAGCATTGAAGCTCATGTACCAGACGGGATCCATTTCACCCATCAGGGAAAAGTCACCGTCGAGTTGATTGGCCAGGTTGACCATGTGGCGGACATGCCCCATCTGGGGCGTCGACAACGAGGGGTAGTCCGCAGGATTGACTTCCATGCCCCAGACATGACTGGGAACAACCGCCAGGGAAAGAAGAAGTGAGAAAAAACGAATCCTGCATTTGGCTGCCATCCGAACGACCTCCGGGCTGAGTCCCAAAAAAAGGCAATTAAAATAACCTCCCAATAATTTAGACGATTCAAGACCCAGCACCACTCCCCCGTCGCAGTCGGATCAGACACTCTTCCGCCCCGGGGAACCGATTTCATCGAAGGGTTCGGGCGCCCCCACCGCCTTCTGCGGGAAGCTTCCAAGACGTACAGCCCGGCTGAACCCGCACCTCGCTCTGGAACGTCCATGACCAGCCATCATGAACGCGCTCGGCGCAGGCTTTGCGCGGACCTCAGAGTCCAGGCGACTGCATCGCCGCCTCGAGGTCTGCGGGTTCCACAGTCTGTCGGCCCGAAGGCAAGAAGAACGCCGCCGAGAAGCCCAGGAGATTGATCAAGCCGGCCAGGCCAAAAGCCCACCGGAAGGCATGCGTCTGCATTTCCGGATGCCCCGACACTCCCGGGGTGATGGACACAAACAGCGCCACGGTCGCTGTCATCGCCGCAATACCCAACGCGCCGCCCGCCTGCCGCATGGTTTGCAAAATCCCTGATGCCTGACCGCGGAAGGACGCCGGCACGCGACTCAGAGCATCCGTATTGACCGGAGTCAAAGTCATTCCAAAACCAGCGCCGATAAACGCCAGCCCACAAGCATAGGCAGGGAAGGACTTCAGGGTAATCACCGCGGCGACCACAAAGCACCCCGTGGTGGCAAGCCCCATCCCGGCCAGAACGAGTTGCCTGGCACCCATCCGATCAAAAATCCGGCCCGCCCACTGGGTCACCAGAAGAAGTGGAATGGCCATGGCCAACTGCGCCGCACCCGACTCCAAAGGCGAAAAGCCCAGAACTCGCTGCACATAGAGAACTCCGTAGACCGCCATCGCGGCAATCGAGAACTGCACACAGAACAAGATCACCGCATCGACTCGGAAAGCGCGAATCCGTAGGAGTACAAAATCGATCAAGGGTTGCCGGCGACCCCGCTCAAGACCGTAGAAGATGAGAAAAAGGGCGACCCCCCCAGCCAGGGACATCCATACACGCATGGACGACCAACCCCAGGAACTCCCCTCCTGAATGGCCAAAACGAAGAAGAAAAGAGATGGCGGCAGCAGGCAGGCCCCGGCGAGATCCAAATGGCCATCGGGTGTGGATCGGTTGGGAACACGGCCCAGAAGCATCGCGACGAAACAACCGATGACGATGGGAAGGTTCATGAAGAAAATGGACCCCCAACCGAAGTTCTCGGTCAAGAACCCGCCGATCACCGGCCCGAAGGACAGAAAAACCTGGGCGAAACCCGCATAGATCGCCATCACACGGCCACGCTCTTCGAGCGAGAAAGTGCCGACCACAATCGCCGCAGAAGCCGGGACCATCAGAGCCGCACCGATACCCTGAACCAATCGGGCAGCCAGCAGGACCTCACGCGAACTGGCCAAACCGCAGACCAACGCGGCCAGAAAAAACACAAGGATACCGACAATCAGGAAGTTCCGACGACCGAAAAGATCGCCGAGCCGGCCTCCGAAGGCGACGAATGACGCAAAGCTCAGGATGTAGACACTGATCACCGCACTGGACCGGTGCACCGACATATCCAGATCTCGCGCAATCGAGGGCAGAGCGACCGCTACGGTGGTTTCGTTCATCATCACCATAGAAAGAACCGCCGTCATCGACATCAAAATCCAACGTCGTTGCGCCGGGGTATGCTGGATCGTTTCTTGCGACATGGGATCCTTGAGAAACGTAGCCCAATCCAGTCACGGCCCCCGGAAAATTCAGGAGGACGCGCATACTCCCCTGCCCTCCAAGTCACCCTTTACCCAAAGCGCGATAAAAACGGGCAGTGCGCCGAGAACCAGAAACCCAGCCGTCCTCTTCGAAAACGGGTCCTGAGTCGCCCATCCGCGGAGACGGTGTCCTACGTCCATCAAGTTTCTCGGATGCCAAACGGCCCGGTTGAAGAACCGCCTTCATGGATCTCACCGTCGGGTCGACCTACGTGTCGTCTGATTTCTCGTCTTTCTTCTTCTCGACCGAGATATCATAGTTCTTGTCCACGTATACGCCGCCTGCAGCACCGGCGCCGGCCACAGCGAGCAAGCATCCGGACGAAGCGAGAACAATCCCACACATCAGCAAAAGGGCTAGATACTTCATGGCTCTCCTTCAGGGTTCACATCCAATGGAGGTCGCGGTGACGAGAGGCTATCACGGTTCCAAGCCGGACGAGGACTCGCCTCCGTGAAAGATCGTGACCGGCGGGACCTCGCTGAGCCAAGCGTGTGCGCGCTGCGTGCTACAGATCGGTTCATTCCCACACATGAATGCGGGGGAAGCCTTAGAAGTGCCGCGTCAATCCGAGGGTCATGAAGTAGCTACGGGCCATCCCCGGCCCCGAGGTCGACTGCCACAGCGGAAGCCCCGCCTCCACGACCAATCCGTATCCAGCCAGGGCTCCTCCCTGAGGAAGAACCTGAAAGCCGATGAACCCGTCGAATTGCTTGAGCCCCAGATAGGCCGGATCAGCCGAGGGCGTCATGGCGCCCGCATTGGCTGGCAGCCTCGGCCCGAGCGTTTACACTCGAAGCCCGAATCCTCATTCAAGGAGAGCGACCATGAACGAAAGCCGAAACCAAAACGACGAACTTCACACCACCGGGGACACCGGCCCCATCAGTCGAAGAGCTCTCCTCGCAGGCACCGCGGCCCTGGCCGCCGTCGGCCTCTCCTCCGGCGCCCAGGCGGCCTCGGGCTCCCACACCGGTCCGCATGCCCACGGCTCCGGGACCGGCCACAACGACCTCGTCCGCACCGCGGGTGATTGCATCGTGACGGGTGAGCTTTGTCAGGCCCACTGTCAGGTGACCCTGGCTCAGGGCGACACCCGGCTCGCAGACTGCTCGAAGTCGGTCTACGAGATGATGGCCGGCTGCACGGCCCTGATGCAGCTTGCGGCCGTCCAATCCGAAGCCTTACCCGCCATGACCCGGGTCTGCATCGGCCTGCTTGAGGATTGCCAGGCGACCTGCGAAAAACACGCAAAACATGCCGTCTGCCAGGCCTGTGCCGACGCCTGCGAGAAATGCCTCGAGGAATGCCGAAAGGTCGTGGGCTGAGTCACCCTTTTGTGATCCGAGCCAACTTCCATCGGTTCGAAAGCAAAGGAAGAGACGAACATGGGCCAAGGTCTTCCCATCGGAGACTTGATTGAGTTCGGATTCATCACCGGATTCGAGGATGGAATCTCCATTTCCACCAAAGCCGAACTCGCCATGCAACATGGCTATGATTCGGTTTGGGTTGGAGACCACGTGGTCTGCCCCGTCCCCATGCTGGACTCCTTTCAGCAACTGGCCCAACTCGCTGCGCTCACCGAGGGCGTCACCCTGGGCACAGCGGTCTATATCCTGCCCCTTCGTCATCCCGTGCAAGCGGCCAAGCAGGCGACCAGCCTCGACCACCTCTGCGAGGGCCGTTTTGTCTTCGGGGTGGGGCTCGGCGGGGACTTCCCCGAGGAGTGGGCCGCCTGCGAGGTCCCCGTGGAAGAGCGCGGACCCCGAATGAGCACCAGCCTGCCTCTGATCCGCACTCTCATGTGCGGCGAACCGACCCAGGCCGAAGGCCCCTTCTATCATTTTCCCGAAACCCAGTTGGTTCCCGCCGCCTACCGGGATGGGGGTCCCCCGCTCTGGATCGGGGGGTTCGCTCCCGCGGCGCTCAAACGCATTGCTCACTTCGCAGACGGCTGGATCGGCTACATGAAAACACCCGCGGAATACACCGCGGGCCTCCAACTCATTGCCGAAGAGGCGGA
>NZGT01000053.1 GCA_002691025.1 Spirochaeta sp.
ACCGGAGAGCGGGCGGGCTCGGAAAGGGTGCGGGGCGCTAGGGACTTTCTGGTGATCCGTGCAGGATCATGCGCATGGAGACGAGGAAAGATCGTTGGGGCAGCAGGAACCGGGACCGGAAATGGGTGGCGATCAGAGGCCCGCCAGCATCGCGGAGAAGGAATCTTTTTCTTCGGGGGGGCGTCGCCACTGGATCCTTTTGCGCGGCAGTTGGGGTCTGGCGGTGGATCGGGTTTTTGTCTGGCTGACCAGCTACTCCCTGATCACCAAGCAGTATGCCGTGGCGCAGGGGCATCGCTACCAGCCCACCTTGATGCTGAGCACGGTGGGAGCGCGATCGGGCCGAAAGCGGACGGCCTGCCTGCCTTTTTTTGTCGTAGACGGCGACTGGGTGGTGCGGGGCAGCAATGGAGGGGGAGCCACCGATCCCCACTGGGTTCACAATATTCGTAGGAACCCGAGTGTGTTCGTAAGGTACCGCTGGCGCTCCCGTTCACTGAAAGCGCATGTCGCGAAAGGCGATGAGCGCGAACGCCTGTATGAAAAGCTGTGTGGGATGAGTAAGACTACGGTTGCGTATCAGATGATGTGCGCACCGCGTGAGCTGCCCCTGGTGGTACTGAGGCCTTGAGGTCGGGCGGGGGTTCAGCTCAGCCAGGGGCTCCGGATCCAGGGTCGGAGAAGGGCAGGTAGATCATGGAGTTTGTCATTTCAGCGGCTTTCCAGCCCGCGAATCATCTGATTCCCATCGCCCGGGCGGCGGACGAGGCCGGGTATCACGCGATCTCTTCGTCGGACCATGCTGTGTTTCCGGCTAAACTCGATACCCCATATCCGTACACGGAAGATGGGACGCGACGCTACGACGAAGACTCTGAGTTTCCGGATCCATGGGTCTTGGCAGGGGCCCTGGCCGGCGTGACCCGGCAGTTGCGATTTACTTCGAATGTCTATGTGCTTCCTATGCGGAATCCGTTCCTCGCCGCAAAGCAGGTAGCGACGGCGGCGGCGCTTTCAGATAACCGGGTCACCCTGACCGTGGGCGTCGGGTGGTCCAAGTTGGAGTTCGAGCTCCTGGGGCAATCCTTTTCCCGGCGCGGCGCCAGGACCGACGAGATGTTGCAGGTCATGAAGAAGGCCTGGACGGGCGAGTGGATCACGCATCAGGGGGAATTCTATGAGTTTGATGAACTCAAGCTCACCCCGCCTATTCCGACGGAACCGATCCCCATCTGGGTCGGAGGGATCTCGGACTTTGCGCTGCGTCGTGCGGCCCGTCACGAGGGTTGGCTCTCGGATCTCCAGCCTGCGGCGGAAATCATCGAGTGCGTCGACAAGGTCAGGAAGTACAGGCGCGACCTGGGGCGCAGCGAAGAGTTTGAAGTGGTGGCGAGCGCCAGTGACGTCCATGGACTTGACGGCTACCAGAGGTTGGGAGCCGGCGGGGTCACACACGTCTTGACCATGCCCTGGGTGTTCTATCATGGTCTGACAGAAGATGTCGACAAGAAGGTCGATGGGGTGAAGCGCTTCGCGGAAGATGTGCTTGAAAAAATGCGGTAGGCGCGGCCCCCATACCCATGCGTATGGAGCCCAGAGAGGGTTCTGGAGTGAGGATTGAAATGAGTACGGAAGTGTTTGATGTCATCATCGTGGGTGGAGGTCTCTCGGGAATCGGTTCGGCTTGTCATCTGGAGCGGAATTGTCCGGGGAAGACCTACACCATCCTGGAGGGTCGTGAGTCGGTGGGGGGGACGTGGGATCTTTTCCGATACCCCGGGATCCGTTCGGACAGCGATATGCATACGCTGGGGTACAGCTTCAAGCCCTGGACCCAGGCCAAGGCCATCGCCGACGGTCCCTCGATCCTCGAGTACATCAAGGAAACGGCCGCCGAGTACGGGATTGAAGATCACATCCGGCTCCAGCATCGCGTGGAGTCCGCTTCCTGGTCAGAGGAAGACTCGGTTTGGGAAGTCAAAGTACGAAAGGGAGCCGCCGGCGAAGAGGTCTGCATGCGAGGGCGCTTCGTCCTGATGTGCGCCGGGTACTACAATTACGACGAAGGCTTTACGCCGGACTTCGCAGGGAGAGATCAATTCGAAGGTCAGATCGTCCATCCCCAGCATTGGCCGGAGGACCTTGATTACGAGGGCAAGCGGGTGGTGGTGATCGGTTCGGGAGCCACCGCGATGACGCTGGTGCCTTCCCTGGCAGAAAAAGCCGGGCATGTGGTGATGTTGCAGCGCTCTCCGACCTACGTCGCATCGCGTCCGGACGTCGACGCGGTTGCGAATTTCCTCAGACGCGTGCTGCCCGAGCGTTGGGCGTATGCATTGACGCGTTGGAAGAACATCACCATGCAGCAATGGTTCTATCGTCAGGCCCGGACGTCCCCTGAGAGGGCGAGGGATGCCTTGCTCAAGCGTGCGCAGGATGGCTTGGGGGAGGACTACGATATCGATCCCCACTTTACCCCGCGTTACAACCCGTGGGACCAACGACTCTGTCTGATTCCGAACGGAGATCTGTTCAAGGCGATTCGCTCGAAGCGGGTTTCTGTGGTGACGGAGGCTCTGGAGGCCTTTACCCGGGAAGGGTTGCGCCTGAAGAGCGGCGAGACCCTGGAAGCCGACATCATCGTGACAGCCACGGGTCTGAATCTCGCGGTTTTCGGGGGCGTCCAGTTCTACGTGAAGGGTGAGCGTGTCGACCTCTCCAAGAGTGTGAGTTACAAGGGAATCATGTGTACCGGGTTACCGAATGTGGTCGGGATCTTCGGGTACATCAATGCTTCCTGGACGCTTCGTTCCGATCTGATTGCGGAGTACTTCTGTCGGCTGATTCAGCATATGGATGCCCGGGGCGATACGAGTGTGGTTCCGTCTATCAGCGACGAGGAGCGGGAAAGGGCCAGCCTTCCGTGGATCCAGGATTTTTCGGCCGGTTATATCGAGAGAGCCATCGGGATCTATCCAAAGCAGGGCGAGCGAGAACCCTGGGTCAACCCACAGAACTTCAAGCGAGACCGAGTGATGTTCCTGCAGGGCGAATTGGAGGACGAAGCCCTGACTTTCGGGAACCCGAAGGCCGTGGGGTCTCGGGCTGACGGCGAAGCCTCGCCTTTGAAAGCGGCGGGGTAGCGTCGCCCTATGAGTGAGAGCGCCTCTTTTCCGCGTGTTCATCTGGTGGCCGGTGGTTTCCCGGTGGGCTCGTCGGCTGGGCATGATATCGACTTCGTTCGCAGGGAGTTGCTGGAAAGGCTGGCTGATCACGAGGGTGTGAGGGCCACGGTTTCCAGCGACTTCTCGGATCTGGAAAGGTGGCTGCCAGGGGCGGCTTTCCTGATCACCTATGTGGCGGGCCCCTTCCTGACCGAGGCCCAGAGCGAGTTCGTCCAGGACTGGATGGAAGAAGGGGGGCGATGGCTCGCTCTGCATGGAAGCAGCGGAGGAAAAGCGGTGCCGCTTTCGGACGGCCGGCCGGGGCGGCAGATGTCAAAGGAAGCGCATCACGAGGTGTTGGGCGCATTCTTCCTGAATCATCCTCCGATACGCGCGTTTCAGGTGAAGGTCTCGGATTCGACGCATGCTCTTACTCGCGATCTGCCTGACTCTTTTGCTGTAGAGGATGAACTTTATTTGATCGAAGTCAGGCAGCCAGGCGAAGCGCGCGTGCTGTTGACCACGTCGGACCTCGCGGCCAGTGACCCGGCGCCCCGTAAATTCGGCTTTACCTACGATGAGGACACTTCGGTGGGCGAGGATGGAAGAACGCGTGTTCTCGCCTATGAGCGCAGGACGGGGCGGGGGGCCGTGGTGTATGTGGCCCTCGGTCATTGCCATACCCCGTCCACCAACATCCAGCCGTTTGTGGACGCCAGCGTTGATCCGGGGGGAGTGACGCCTCTTCAATTCAGGGGGTCATGGGAAGCCAAGGCGTTTCGGCAGTTGATCACCAACGCCGTGGGTTGGGGAATCTCACACGAAACGGAACTGGAGTCGTAAGGCCCGGTTCCCATGAGCCTGGGGCAGGGCCTGGGCCCGCTAGGGCTCCAAGCGGACGAGGATTTCCTTGGGCCCTCGGAGCACACAGCCTTCATTGTCGATTTTTTCCTTTGAGGCCAGTTGCATCTCGGGATAGCGCTCAAAGAGGATCCGTATGCCGGTTTCGAGTTCTCTTCGCGCCAGGTGGGACCCGATACAGAAATGCACCCCGTGGCCGAAGGAAAGGTGCTGGGCATTGTTGGACCGCTCCGGATTGAACCGGTGCGGGTCTTCGAAAACCCGCGGGTCGCGATTGGCGGGGGCCAGCCCGAACAACAGCGGCATTCCGGCTTCGATCCGGGTCCCGTGGAAATCGAGAGTCTGGCTACAGGCCCGGGGAAGAAGAGCGACGGGCGGCTCGTAACGAAGGCCTTCCTGAACCAGTTTTTCCCGATCCTTGTCTGTGCCTGTGGCGAGTTCGCGCATTCCGGGTCTTCCAAGAATGGATCCAAGCAGGCTCCCGAGATTCTTGTAGGCCGTGTCGGACCCCGCTGGAAACAGGAGACGACAGAGCGAGAAGACCTCTTCGTCCTCGAGGCGTGCGCCTTCCACTTCGGCTGTGGCCATGATGGACAGGACATCCTCGGCCGGATCCAGTCTCCGTTGCGCGAGCAGAGGGCGCAGGTAGTCGGTGAACTGGTCGCGGGCGCGAATCGCGCCTTCGGGATCCCAGGGCCAATCAATGATCTTGAGTGCCCAGGTCAGGAAAAGGGGTTCGTCCTCGACCGGAAGCCCGAGCAACCGGGCTATGACCGAGAACGGAAAAGGTCGAGCGAAGGCCTCGACGAGATCCACCTCGCTTTGGGTGGAGAGGGCCTCGACCCGACGTGTGGCCTCTTCCGTGATCGGCCCCTCGATGTAGGCCAGAACCCGACGCGGGAGGAAGGAGCGGGAGACCAGCGCGCGGTTGATCCGGTGGGCTTCTCCACTGAGGCTCTGCATGTTCCGGCCCATGCTGGGTTCGGCGGACTTCCTGTAGAAGGCCTTGGAGGCAAAGTGGACTTCGTCCGCGAAGGCCTCGCGGAGTTCATGGTACCCGCGAATCAGGAAGGCTTTTTCCCCGTGAAAGAGCACGGGCAGGACCGGCCCCTGGTCCTCCATCTCTTGGAGTATTTCGTGGAGTTGCGGCGCCTCTTCGTAGGCGAAGTCGAAGTCCGAGTAGAGCGACTGCGCGGTCATGGTGGCCTCCGGCGAAAGAATAGGGAACGTACGCCCGACCTCACAGTCAGGCCGGGCGATCTCCAATGATGGAGGCCCGCTCCATGACGCGCCGTTGAGGCCAGTAATCGCTGCTCGCATAGTGCATGACGGCGCGATTATCCCAGAACACGAGCGTATCCGGTTCCCATCGCACGCGGATCTGGTACTCAGGGCACGAAGCTTCCGAGCCGAGGTATTGAACGAGTTCATCACTTTCCTCGGGGCTTACTCCGAGGATTTCCCGCGTAAAAACCTTATTCACGAAAAGGCAGCGTTGGGCTGTCTCGGGGTGGGTTCGAACGACGGGGTGAATGACTTCGGGGAACTGCGCACGCATCTTCTCCGCCTCGGCGGGAGCGACGGTGTGACCGAAGGCACGCATATAGTC
Organism: Spirochaeta sp.; assembly: GCA_002691025.1. Classification (GTDB taxonomy): domain Bacteria; phylum Myxococcota_A; class UBA9160; order UBA9160; family UBA4427; genus MED660. The sequence goes on from NZGT01000053.1 coordinate 5,635, forward strand.
GTGGACCGCGGAGAGGGTATCGATGCGTTCGCGGACCTCTGGATCGAGTCCCTCATAGGCGGCGTGCATGTCCGCAAAAAGGGTGTCTCCGCCAAGCTCCGGAACTTCCAGGGCATGCAGGATGGCGCCCATGGACGGGCTCTCCCTCCACGTGACGTCGTGATGCCAGGTGTTTTCGTAGCCGGCGATTTCGTCCGATTTCTCGAACCGAACCAACTCCGGGTGGTTCGTATTCGAAGGGATGAAGGGGTGGGTTTCGAGTTGGCCGAAATGCCGCGCGAACTCGACATGTTGTGTCGAGTTGATGGCCTGATCCCGGAAGATCAGCACCTTGAATGCGCAAAGGGCGGCGCGAAGCTCGTTGACCTCTCGCTCGTGAAGGGGTTGAGAGAGATCAATGCCACTGATCTCGGCCCCCAGGCTGGGTCCCACAAGCCGATGGTCGAAGCTGTCAAATCGAAGCTTCCGGAGCCGATCTCTTTCCAGGGCGAGGTGACTCGCGGGGCCCATCCAGTCACCCATGGGTGTCATGCGGATGCGATTGATCGGTAGGGTGCTGTAGGGATTGTCCTCTTCTGCAGAGTTCGACATCGGCTCCACTCCCATTTCTTGACATGAAGCCGCAGTGTAGCGTGGCATCAAGCCGTGGGCGCCACGGGGCTGAGGTCACTCTCAGGGAAGCGGGGAGGGCCCGTCGACGTCTTCTTGACGTTTGAGCTAGTCTTCGCGGCCGACGAAAAGAAACGGCGATCTCCTTCAAGGAGACGCCCATTTCCGTGGAATGTGTTCCACGCCTATATCCTGGAGGATGCGCCGATGCGCGAAGCTGTGATTGTTTCTACCGCTCGAACAGGGCTGGCCAAATCTCATCGAGGAGGCTTCAACAATACGGGTGGGGCCGCCATTGCGGGCCATGCCATCAAGCACTCGATCGAGCGAGCCGGCGTGAGCCCGGACGAGATCTCGGAGGTCGTGCTCGGGTGCGGTACGCCGCAGGGCACGACGGGCAACAATATCGGCCGTGTGGCTGCGCTGAAGGCGGGCTGCCCCATCACGACGACGGGCGTCACGGTGAGCCGACATTGCTCTTCGGGTCTCAATGCGATTGCGACGGCGGCGGGCCGGATCATCGTGGACGGTGAAGATGTCGTGGTGGGCGCGGGCGTGGAGTCCATCAGCCTGAGCCTCAGCGGCGGGAACTTCTCCCACCAGGTCGACAAGGAACTGGTCCAGGAGTATCCCGGCCTGTGGATGCCCATGATCGAGACGGCGGACATCGTGGCTGAGAGATACAACGTGAGCCGCGAGGCCCAGGATGAATACTCGCTCGAGAGCCAGAGGCGTACCGCCGCGGCGCAGGATGCGGGTCTCTTCGATGACGAGATTGTCCCGATGGATACGGTGATGATGGTCAAGGACAAGGAGACGGGCGAAACCTCCGAGGTGGACTACACCGTGACCGGGGATGAGTGCAACCGCCCGCAGACGACCTTGGAGGGCCTGCAGAAGCTTCAGCCCGTCCGTGGCGAAGGGCACTTCATCACCGCGGGCAATGCCTCCCAGCTTTCGGATGGTGCCGCCTCCGTGGTCATGATGGAAGCGGAAGAGGCGAGTCGTCGGGGCATCGAGCCGCTTGGAGCCTTCCGGGGATTCACGGCCGGTGGCTGCAAGCCCGATGAGATGGGGATCGGACCCGTGGTGGCCGTGCCTCGATTGCTGGAGCGGGCTGGGCTGAGCGTTGAGGACATTGACCTCTGGGAGCTCAATGAGGCTTTCGCAAGCCAGTGCCTCTACTGTCGGGATACGCTGGGGATTGACCCTGCGAAGTACAATGTGAACGGCGGATCGATTTCCATCGGTCATCCCTTCGGAATGACGGGAGCGCGCTGCGTGGGCCATCTCCTCCTTGAAGGGAAGCGCCGGAAGGCCAAGTGGGGTGTGGTGACCATGTGCATCGGCGGCGGTCAAGGCGCAGCGGGTCTCTTCGAGATCTTCTAGTTCGACCCTGAGCCGAAAACAGATACGCGCCCGGTCCGATTCAGTTTCGGTCCGGGCGCGTTTTTTTTCATGCGTTGGAAGACGGGAGTCGGCGACCCGTACGTCCGGTCATTCGCCGCGGATGACGTGGCCGGGGAGAGCGCCTGTGTGATCGCCTTCCGAAAGCAGGACTTCCCCGTTGACGACGCTCGCCACATAGCCTTCGGCTTCGACCACGTACCGTTCTGTGTCCGAGGGGAAGTCGCGACGCAGGTAGGCTTCGCCGGCTTTCAGTTTCTGGGGGTCGATGACCAGGATATCCGCCCAGGCGCCCTCTCTTACGACACCCCGACCCTGGAGACCGTGCACTGTGGCGGGCATCAAGGTGTTCCGCCATACGGCTTGTTCGAGGGTGATCGTCTCGGGGACCCAGTCGGTGAGCAATCGGGTCGTGTAGTCCGCGCCGGTAAACGAGGCGAGATGAGCGCCTCCATCGCTGGACCCCGGCATCACGAGTGGATTCCGGATCCCGGCTTCCACGACGTGATGAATGAATTGTTCGGCCACCTCATTGGTGCGGGTCCGCCAATTGGTTTCCAGATCTTCCTCGAGGCAGATATCCAGGAATGTGTTGAGTGGGTCGGTGTCACTGCGTTGAGAGGCCAACTCGGTCACGCTCTGACCCACCCAGGCGCTGTGTTCTGCGTTGACCACGGACTCGACTTCGAGCCCCTCCCATTGGAAGGAGGCCGAGCGCGAGCCGGTGTCATCGAATTCGCTGCGAAGGCGCTGCCGTGTGGCTGGGTCCGCGAGGGCTTCGCGTCGCTGGGGGTCCGGGAGGGTCAGCACCGAGCGCCACTCCGGCATTTCATCGAACACGAAGGTGTCCGCCAACTTGAGGTGCAGTTCAAGCTTGTTGGTCGTGAACTGTGGGTGGACTCGCACGCCCCGTTGCGTGGCCTCTTCGCAGAATTGCAGGGATTCCTGCCACGCCATGGGGTTGTCCTGGGTGGGCAGGAGGATGTTGAGTTCGATGGGACGACCGGAGGCTTCGTAGATCTGATCGATCAAGCGACGATCCGCTTCGTCGTAGCCCTGACCAAAGCTGGCGGGGATGATTTCGACTGCACCCCGACCGAATTCCGCGAGCACGGCGGTGAGGGCCACAATTTCTTCCGGACTCGCAAGGTTGGAGGGGACCGGGCGGCCGTCTTCGCCTGCGTGGATCTCGATCTGGGAGGTGGAAAACCCGAGTGCGCCTTCTCGCATGGCCTGACGTACCAGGTCCTGCATCTGGCTGATCTCCTCCCCTGTGGCTTCCCGCTCAGAGGCTTCGTCTCCCATGACCCAGCGGCGTACCGCGCAGTGGCCCACGAAGGAGCCGACGTTGATCCCCAGCCGCCCCTCAAAGCGCGACCAGTACTCATCGAAGCTTCCTCCCGCAAATTTGAGGCCTGCGGCGATGGCCTTGCGCGGCATTCCTTCGACTCTGGCCAGCATCCCGGCGAGCCACTCCAGATCATCCGGCTTCGACGGCGCAAGCGTGAATCCGCAATTGCCGGCGAGCGCCGTAGTGACGCCGTGCCACGAGGAGGGCGTGGCCAGGGGATCCCAATCCAGTTGCACGTCGTAGTGGGTGTGGATGTCAATGAAGCCCGGGGTGACCCAGCAGCCGTCAGCTTCGATGATTTTGGAAGCGGCTTCGGGAATTCGGCCGACGGCGGCAATGCGGCCATCCTGAATG
>NZGT01000054.1 GCA_002691025.1 Spirochaeta sp.
CCGCGCCGCGGCCGCACCACGCGCGCCCGCTCCTCCTCCGACGAGTAGAACTCGACGTCGTCGTCGCCGACCACAAACCCGTCCCGCTGGTACCCTTCGGAAGGCATCGAATCGAGCTGCGTCTCCGCGTCCGGGAGCTCCATGTCCTGCTCGGCAACTGCTTGCTTCTTCGGCTCGACGACAATCTCCGACCGCCTCCTCTTAGACCTTCCCGACTTCGCGATCGTCTCCACCGACCTCTTGCAGTTCGGGCACGACGACTCCCGGTCCATCCACCGCGTCGCGCACTCGAGGTGGAAGTGGTGGCCGCAGGGCTGGAGGATACACGCATCAGACGGCCAGCGCGGGAGCTCGGTCATGCAGATCGTGCAGTGGAAGGGTTCACTTGGCTCCTGCTCGTCGAAGTAGGAGGACGACGCCATCCTCGGGCGCAGTGCTGCCGTAACCGCCTCAAAACGGCGTGTGATCGCGCGCGCTTGAAACTGCAGGTCGCCACGGCGTGCGGGATGCGCCCTACGCCAGTCGAGCTCGTGGCAGGTGCTCCGCTATCGCGCGATTTAACAAAACGGAGCAGCAAAAGCTGAGCTAGCGGCATGTAACACACTAGCAAACAAGCCAACACACGCCATAACCAGCCTAAAACTCGGCACTTCGCGCACGCTGACGCCGCATCGCTGGACATCGTGCATTACCAAGCCATGCCATCGGCTACACTCCTCAAAACGTATGCAAAAGAAGCCCTCTGGCTCACCGCAGCCATCGCACAAGCAATACTGCAGCGCCTCTACGACCGAGTGCTACGCTTCTTGTACGCGAGCGAACGCCGCATCCCGCTCACGCGCGTCGAGCTCGTGCGACCAAACACGCTAGCACAACTGCTCGGTACGACAGTCCAAACGGTATCACTCGGCGACAGCCAAAGACAACGACTCAGCGACGCGAACGAACTGGGCGCGGGCGGCGCCGGCACGAGTAGGTGCTGGCTCGTCGCGAACGACCAGAGGCTCTTCTGCAAGCTCCCGGCCGCGACGCTCTTCGAGTCGCTGTTCTTGGAAATCTTCGGCGTCTACGCGAACGAGGTGCGGTTCTACAATACGAAAATAGACGCACCACAAAGCTTGTTCGCCAAAGCGTACGCGTCGGAGATGAGTAGGGGCCGCTTCGTGCTGTGCTTGGAGGACGTCGGAGCGCGCGGCGTGACGTTCCCGATTATCGACACGCCGCACGCCGGTGATACGGTCGAGGCCGTGCTTGAGGCGCTGGCGACGTTGCACGCGTCCTGCTGGGGCCGGCCGCCGCGCGGCGTCTGGACTGATGAGGTTTCAGCGAAAGTCGTCGGCGGCGAGGCGACGCGACCGCCGTTCCTACGATTGATCGCGGACTCGACGCTGCGCACGATCAGGAAGCGCTGGCCGGACCTGCTGTCGGCCGCTGTGTGGAAATCATGAGTTAGGTTATCCTGAGAAATATTGTCATCGAACTCACGGAGACAACATCGCGTCGATGGCGTGGGGTGCCCGAAATTTGATTCCCACACAGGTCGGCCGAAGTCGTCGCGACCTACCAGCTTTACCTCGATCACTACGACGCCGTCCGCCGGCACTGGTCGTCCGGTATGCTTTGTCTGGTCCACGGCGATGCCCATTTGGGAAACGTGTTTTTTCATAAGAAGGACGGGTCGGCTGGATTCTACGACATGCAGTGCGTCGCCGCGGAACATCCGATGCGCGACGTCGCCTACCACCTCATCCTGTCCTGCGACAGCGCGGACCTGGCGAGGAACGAGCGGGCCTACGTCGAGGCGTACCTGCGGCGCCTCGCGGCCAAGGGTCAAAGCCTTTCCTACGGGGACGCGTGGCGCGAGTACCGGCTTCACGCGCTGTGGGCCCTGACGGCTCTCGTCATCTCTGCGGGCGCGTCGGCGGACTACTTCGCGGAAGGGCCGGCGCGGCTAACGATCAGTCGGGCGGCGGCGGCCGTGGAGCGCGTCGACGCGCGGGGGGCGCTGCTGGATTTGATCGACTAATGTTCTTGTGTTTGTTACACGTTGTTGTCAGGCACGCCTCGCTCGAAGGGGTTGTCGGTCCCCGTTGAGAAAAGGAAGTACTGGCTCTTGACGGCCATGAACGCGTTGAATGCTTCGATGCCAGCGAATCCGCGGCAGAACGGTACTGTCAACAAGCGCCAACCGACGGCGATGACGGCAATGAAAATGACTCGCGCCGTCGGCAGCGTCGTTGCATCACTCATGCCTCACGCCATCGACGCGACGTGCTTCCGTAGCTGCGTCTGCTCGACTGCGTGGCGAATTGGAGAGTACGTGGCGATTCCACGCCATCGACGCGATGTTTTCCCCGTGACCGCGTCCACGCAACTCACTGGTTGATTTCCACACAGGTCTCGGCGTCATCCTGACCATGGGCGCGTTCGTCGGGATGAGCGACGCGAACGTGTTGATAAGTTCGCGGGTCCCGCTCGCCGGCGTGATCGCGGTCGGCTACCGTCTGCTGACGGCGCCGTTCTGCGAGGGATTCGCAGGCATCGAGGCGTTCTGCGCCTTTCTCGCGGTCGCGACGCATCGCGTCTGCCAGCCGCGCCAGGAGTCGTTGTTTGAACGCAACGCGGCGGGTTGATTCGGCCCTCAGAGTAATCTCGCGCGATCGTGTCAAAACTTATTCCCGGTAGCTAGCGGCTGTAAGATACTAGCAAGCAAGCAAGCCTCAGACGCCAGCCAACTGTGCCTCCTGATCGGCATCGCTTGCATATCGTGTTGATTCATGCGTGCACCCGCGCTAGCGCTTATGAAGCGTGCGTGAAGACAAAGGCCCACAGAGCATTTTGACAGCTGAGAGCCCCAGACGCCAGCTGCGAGACGTACTGGCCGTGCCACGCGTATCTATCACGCGCTTAAATCTATGCGACGGCCAACGTGCCAGTTTGGCATCTTGCTTCTTGTATGGAGCTCACATGCCACAGACCCAGTCCGCACGCTACTGGCGCACGCGCGCGTGTCACCAACGTGGATCACGTCAATCGCCGACACCTACGCACTGGAACGCCGCGTCGACGCCGTCGAAGCGATGGAATGGCCGCGCGACGCCGACCTGCTCTGCGGCCGGTGGGAGCTGCTGGCGACGACGCAGGCGCGGGGCGCCGGCCTGCTCCGAGCGATGCGGAAGGATCCGACGCTGGGCCGCGTGGACGTCTACCAGGACATCCGACGCGAAAACAGCGAACTGCGCCTCGACAACATCATAACGATACGTCGCGACGATGATGGCTGGCGGTCGGCCTGGACGCTGCTCTCGCCCGGCACCCGGAGCTCGCTCGTCCTGAGGCACGCCGCGGCGGTTGAAGGGACGCGTGTCCGCGCGAGTCTAGAAGGAATCGAAGTAGATGGCACGCGCGTCGGCGAAGCGCCCCAGACGATCGCGGCGCTGCCATTGCCCGGAATCGCCAGTGAGGCGGGCGCCTTCGACAATACCTACGTCGACGGCGCTTTGAGGATAGCACGCTCCTCCGGGGACGTACTGCGCGTCTTCGGACGGATAAGTTAGAAAGTTACGCGGACGGGTAGTCGGGGTGCCCCGGCGTCGGCTTCATTTCCAAGGACCCCGGAATCGCCTCCAGCCCGTCGTATGGGGCCATGTTCGACACGAGTGAAGACAAATCGACTGACGGATCCAACTGCGCGTTGATCCTATCGATGTGCCCAGGGTCCATCTGCAGGATCTCCCGCGCCTCGGCCGGCGTCGCGATCTCCCGGCCCATACTCTTGGCCATCTCCACCACATGTTCTACTAATTCATAATTTGTGGCAATCTCGCCGTTCGGCAATTTATTGGTATCTTCCAAACCAACCCGGACGTGGCCGCCGTGCGCGATGGCCGCATACGCGAGGGGCATCTCGAACTTGCCCACTCCCACAGAAGTCCACGTGTCGCCCGGTTCCAACATGCTCAGCAAGTGCCCCAACTGCCGCAAGGTGCATTCTTGGGCATTGGGCGCGCCCATCACGAAGCCAAACTCCAAAGGTTTCTCGAGCAGGCCGGCCTTGACGAGGTTGTAGGCCTGCGTGCGCGGACGCGTCGACGGCGTTTGCGCGCGCGCGTGGCGGCTCTCTCTCCAGCGCCTCCTCGATGGCGTGCCGATGGGACCCACGACGGCCCATACGCCATCGACGCGACTCGTCGCCCCTCCACGCCATCGTCGCGTGTCCGGACACTGGCAACAAACGTTCGAGATCATATTGGTATCAAAAACTTCGACCTGCGGCTTTATGTTCAGGTCCTTGTACTTCTGCGCCATGTCTCGGGTCAGCTTCGCGTCGTTCTGGTAGACGATGGGGCCGAGGTTGACGGAGCCGGGCGTGTACGAGCCCATCTCCGGGAGCAAGTTGAGAGGATCCATGCGCCAGTCGCCGACATCCACACCTTCGAACGCGGTTGGGGGCGCCCGGCCTCCCGTGCTTATTTGAATGATCACGTCGGGATCTCTTTCCTTCACCAATCTACATGTTTCTCTGAATTTATCTACTCTCATAGTAGGTTTCAAGAGCTCGTTCCGCGAGTGGATGTGCAGGATGGACACGCCGAGCTTGATGCACTCGTGCATCTGGTCGGCCATCTCCTTTGGGGAGCACGGGAGGTCCTTGTTCTTTTCTCTTGTATTAATATTGCCCGTCGTCGCTAGCGTGATGATGAGCTTGCCGTAGTCTCTTTGCAATTGCGCGGGCCGGCCGTCCTTGTTCCTCAGGAAGGTGTTATCACCTTTCACTTGGTCGATGTGCTCGCCCCACTTCATCGAGACGGTGCGCCTCGTCGGCGTGCGGCGCGTCGGCCTTACGTAGAGGGCGCTTGCTGCTGTGCATAGTAGCAGTGCAGTCCTCATGCTCGTGCAGAGACGCATTAGCGGTCGTTTTTGTCAATTCGTAGCGAAACTATGTATAAGTAGTGACGTTGGCAGTGCACGATAGCGATTGCGTTGCCCTGTGCTCCGTATAAAAACGCCAGTCTGAGCTGCAATGTGAGACGAATCGCGAGACGACGCATCGCGCCACGCAGGCCTCAGGCGGCATGGGAGGGACTCCTCTCAGCGAAGACGGCTCGTTTCGGGGGCGAGCGCGCGCCTGGCAGGTCGAAAAGGGCCATGGGCCGCCCTGTGGTGGACTGGGCGCTTCCATACGTCGGGCGGGACGAATCCAAGAAACTAGAGACGTATCGGCGTGTCTTACGAGGGGGCGCGAGCACGGTGGCACCTTATCCATTTCACTCGCAGTGCGACGTAGGACGGCTCTGCACGCACTGCAAGCGATCGCGGTGCAGAGATAAGAGGTTGTGAGGGCACAGGGTGCACGCCGCGCTGCTGCGCGAGGCGTGTAGGTGTGCAGCACAGCAACAGCGAGCGAAGATGGCGCGTCTAAGCACAGCCTTGGCTTTGCTTGCAACCGCGCATGCGTTCACGGGCCCGCTGGCGCCGCGCGCGCCGCACAAGAATGCGCTAGTAGCGCCGCAGCAGAAGGGCGCAAGAAACTGGCTCACGAAGCTCAGGGCGGCCGTCGCGGATCCCGCGCCGGTGACGGCCGAGACGAAGCAGGACCGCCTCGCGGAGTACGTCGCCGCGAAGGGCGGCACGCGCGTGATTAGACGCGTGCTCATCGCCAACAACGGCATGGCCGCGACCAAGTCCATCATGTCCATGAGAAGGTGGGCTTACTTGGAGCTCGGCGACGAGCGCGCCCTCGAATTCATCGTCATGGCCACGCCGGAAGATTTAAACGCGAACGCCGAGTTCGTGAGACTCGCCGACGAGTACGTCGAGGTGCCGGGCGGCAGTAACACGAACAACTACGCGAACGTCAAGCTCATCGTCGACACGGCGGCGCGGCTCGGTGCGCTCGCGGCGTCCCACGTCGGTGCCTTCACTTCCATACGACTCGTATCCATCTCACTTCCATGAGAGTGGTTTCTTTTTTTATTTTGAGGCCATTACGCGCAGGCGTCGACGCCGTCTGGCCGGGCTGGGGCCACGCGTCCGAGAACCCCAAACTCCCGAGAGCTTTGAAGGAGAAGGGCATCGCCTTCATGGGCCCGCCGGCGCCGGTCATGAGCGTGCTCGGAGACAAGATCGCGGCCAATATTTTAGCGCAGACCGCCAAAGTGCCCTCCATCCCCTGGAGCGGGTCCTTCGGCAACCCCGGCGACGACGGGCCCTTGCAGGCCAATCTCCAGGAGGACGGGACGATCCCGAGGGAGACGTTCGAGGCCGGGTGCGTCCACTCCGCGGAAGAAGCGCTAGCTGCCGCGGAACGGGTCCAGTACCCCGTCATGTTGAAAGCTAGTGAGGGCGGCGGCGGCAAGGGCATCCGCATGTGCAAGAACGCCGAGGAGCTGTCCGCGGCGTTCCCGCAGGTCGAGAACGAGCAGCCCGGTTCGGAACGGCGTCCTTTTGCATGTCGCTGCGACGCCATCGAAGCGACGCCGTCGCCGCGACCACGTCTCGTCACACGTCGATGCCACAGGTTCTCCCATCTTCGTCATGCAGCTCATGACCGGCGCGCGCCATCTCGAGGTCCAGGTCGTCGGCGACGAGCACGGCAACGCCGTCGCGTTGAACGGGCGCGACTGCTCCACCCAGCGCCGCTTCCAGAAGATCTTCGAGGAGGCGCCGCCCACGAAACCTTCCGGAGGTATCGCGCGGCCGGACGTCTTCGCCGACATGGAGCTTAAAGCTAAACAATTAGTGCAGAACATCGGCTACGTCGGCGCCGGGACCGTGGAATACCTCTACAATGCGGCCAACGACGACTACTTCTTCCTGGAGCTCAACCCGAGGCTGCAAGTCGAGCACCCCTGCACGGAGGGTGTTACTGGTGTCAACTTACCGGCTACCCAATTACAGGTGGCCATGGGCATCCCGTTACCGAAGATGCCTGAGGTTAGAAGGTTATATGGTATTGATGAGTCGGACACGTCTACCGTCTTAGATCTTGATGATCCGAACACGAAGTACCGGCCCATCCAGAAGCACGTGCTGGCCGCGCGCATCACGGCCGAGAACCCCGACGAGTCCTTCAAGCCCACGTCGGGTAAAGTGGAACGTGTTAGTTTCCAGTCGACGCCCGCGGTCTGGGGCTACTTCTCGGTGGGCGCCAACGGTGGCGTCCACGAGTTCGCGGACTCGCAGTTCGGCCACTTGTTCGCGACCGGTGAGGATAGAGAAGCCGCTCGCAAGGCCTTAGTGCTAGCTCTCAAGGAGCTCAAAGTCCGAGGTGAAATCAGAAACCCGGTCGAGTACTTAGTGCAGCTCTTAGAAACGGACGACTTCAAGAGCAACAACATCGACACGTCTTGGTTAGATGGTATACTAGCGGCCAAGTCCATCAACACTCATGTGGATGATTCTGTTGTTGTGGCTTCTGCGGCTTTGTTTAGAGCTCATGAGGCCTGCAAAGCCGCGCGGTCGGAGTTCGAAAGTGCGTTGGAACGGGGCCAGTTCTCGACGGCTGCGCTCGATGCCCTCGACACGTTCGATTTGGACATTGTGGTCTCCGACGTCAAGTACACGGTGACCGTCAAACGCACTGGTGATGCTTCGTTCGACTTAGTTACCAATGGTGGACCTGCTTTGAGTGCTTCGGTGCGCGAGCAGCCCGACGGCACTTTGTTAGCTTCTTATGGGGGTATCAGCCACCAGTTGACGGGTCAAGAAGAACCATTAGGACTGAGGATCATCGTGGACGGTGCTACTGTGTTCGTTCCTGCTGCTTTTGACCCCTCGGAGATTAGATCTGACGTCACCGGTAAGATCGTGCGCTGGCTCAAGGAAGATGGGGAATCCGTGGAAAAAGGAGAAACGTTCGCGGAGGTCGAGGCCATGAAGATGATCATGCCGCTGAAGGCCGCCGATGCTGGTACTGTAAGCCCGAAGATGGCCGCCGGAAGTGTGATCGAAGCTGGGGACTTACTCGCTGGCTTAGAATTAGACGACCCGTCGAAGGCTCGCTCCATCACGCCCTTCCAGGGCGATTCTCTCGGATTAGAAGAAGCTTCGGCGGTCAAGCAGGACGCCCTCCTCACGTACCGGTCGATCTTCGACCAGCTGTCGCTCGCGATGGACGGCTACGACGCCCTCGGCGAGGACGCTGTGGATGCGGTTGGGAGACTCGTGGAAGCTATCAGTGATCCGGATGTGTTTAGACTGCAAGTCAGGGAGGTCGCCGGCGCCATCGGCCAGAAGATGCCCGCGGAGCTCGACGCGGCGCTCGCGAAGGTGGCTGCTTCCATAGATGTTGCTGGTCTCGAGTCTGAGCTCGAAGCTTACGCTAATGAACCGGCCGTGCAGTCGTTGCGAGACTTGGCGGCGCAGTGGGCCGGCGGCGCCGCTGGCGTCGCGGCCGACGCCGTCGCGGATTTGCTGGATCGCTTCCTAGCCGTCGAGGAGAAGTTCGTGGGACGCGCCGACGAAGATGCGGCTACCAGAGAACTGATCAAGGCGTCGTCCAAGAAGGACGCCGCCGACGTGTTATTAGCTCACGGTAAGCTCAAGGCGAGGTCCGCCTTAGCGAGAGCTCTTGTGGCTGCCGTGCCCCGAGTCCAAGCTTTATCAGGGAGAGCGACCGACGAAGAAAGAGCTAGGCTAGAGAGGGACTTGGATAGAGTAGCAGCGTTGGAGGCCGCCGGCCCGGGCTACGCGACGGTCTCGCTCGCGGCCGGCATGGCCCGCCTCCGCCAGAACGTGCCGCCCTTCGAGAGCCGTCTCAGTTCATTGAAGAACGACATCTCCAAGGCTTCCGACCTGTCGACCTTCGCGTCGAATCCTCAGTTAGGATCGTACACTAGAGGTGTGGACCTATTAACGGAGCTCTTCGACGACCCGCAAGTCGGCCAGAAGGCGGCCGAGGTGTATGTCAGACGCATGTACTCGGCCCACGACATCCTCGACATCTCGATCACGAAGAAGGACGACCACCTCGAGGCGTCCTGGTGGTACAAGTTCCGCAACGACGACGCGGCGAAGGCGCCGTTGCGGTTTGGCAAGCTCGTGTTGTTCGACGACGCCGCGTCGGCCGTGGCTGGTCTCTCGGCCACGGTCGAAGGTTTTGGGGATGAGTTACGCAGTGGTTTGGAGACGCACGCGTCGTGGGTCGCCGACGCGTCCGACGAAACGCCGGTGAACACGATCCACTTACTGTTAAAGTCGAACGAAGCCACGACCGACGACAAGGCGTTAGTTGCGACCCTAGAGCAGGCCTTAGCGGGCGTCCAGAACGCCGTCGAGGCAGCCCGACTGCGCAGTGTGAACTTCGTGGCCACAGATGCCCCGTACTACCCGCGCTACTTCACGTTCGTGAACCCGACGTGTATCGAGTTCGGGGCCCAACCGGGGCCGTACAGAGAAGATCCTCTCAGACGTGGAATGAGACCTACCTTCTACCATTTACTGGAGTTAGGAGCCGTGGAGAGAAATTTCCTCACCATGCCTTTACCGACGGTGAACAGAGACCTACGCGTGTACGTGGGAGACGACCGCGCCGGCAGGGCGAAGAACCCGAAGTTCGCGGCTCAATCCGTGTTTGTTCGTAGATTGACGCACTCCAGAGACTTCTTCGAAGGCGGCTGCGCTCGACTCTTAGACAAGGCCCTGGACGCGCTCGACATGGCTCTCTTAGATGCTCGCGTGAAACCCACCGCTTCTGGTAGAGTTTATGTCAACGTCATCCCGCCCGTCGAGTTCGAGGACGCGAAGGAGTTGGACTCCGAGTTCCAGAAGACGCTCGGTGGCTACCTCGCGGCGAGAGCGACGCGGTTGCTAGCGGCTCGCGTCGACGAGATCGAGGTCAAGTTCGCGTTCAAGACTGCCGGTGGTGTGATTCCCGTGCGCGGCGTGGCCACGTCGGCCGAGGGGCCCTGGCTTAGTCTGAGAACTTATATCGAGCG
>NZGT01000055.1 GCA_002691025.1 Spirochaeta sp.
AATAGCGCTCCGTCAGGGGCAATTTCAGATCCGTATCAATCTGATTGAGTCGCGCAATCTGACTACTGCAGCTCCCCGGGTCATCGCAGAGCGTGGTCTGGTCCACCAGCAGATCCCAATCCGAAATTTCATTGAAGGGAATCGCGTAGCCTATCCGCCCGCTCAGCACGAAGGTGGAGCGGTCGAGCATCCAACTCGGGGCGCCCATATACCAGGCTCCCTGCGCTTCGAATCGCAGGAATTTCGAAAAACCACCCAGGCCCGCATATTGAATCGTGGCCCCCAGGTTGGTCCCCTTGGTCGCGGAGAAACGATCATCCCGGGTATCCCGATTGAAGGAGAGGCCGATGATACTCGCGCTCTCATTCCCATGGAGTTCCTGGCGATAGAGCGGAGCAGCCACGTCGAAGCCGAAGGCCTGCTCGACGCTGCGGCTTCGCCACGTATAGCTGACCGCGCCCGTGGCGGAGTTGTCCTCGGCCAGTGAGTGGCCGATATAGATACTGATGCCCTTCTGGTTCATCCGGAAGGATTCATAGTTGATATCGGTCACAAAGATCGATCCAGAAAGGCTGAAGGTCGTGCCCAGGAAATAGGGGTCCGACAACGAAACCTGGTAACGATCCGTACGACTACCCACATCCACCGAGAGATTCACCGCGTACCCTCGACCGAACAGATTTGACTGGGAGAGCGAGGCCGTACCGACAAGACCGTCCTGGGATGAATAACCGGCGCCAAAGCTGAAGGAGCCGGTGGGCCGCTCCACGACCTTCACATCGAGGTCCAGCTGAGAAGGATCGTTGGTCGGCTCCGATTCAAAAGCCACGTCCTCAAAGAAACCCAAGCGACGAATCCGGGATGAACTCAGACGGATCCCGCGCGCGGAATAGAGCTGCCCCTCGACCACTTTCATCTCGCGACGGATCACAGGGTCGATGGTCCGGGTATTCCCGGAGATCTTCACATTGCGGACAAAGTAGAGCGGCCCCTTTTCAACCACGAATTCAACATCCACAGTCAGGGATTCCTGATAGAGCCGGGTCTGCGGCCGCACGCTCGCCAGGAAGAACCCTCGATCCGTATAGTGCTGCTCCAGGACCTCCACGTCCTGGGTCAGGTAGGACCGATTGAAGACATCCCCGTCATCGAGTCGCACCTTCTCACGCAGAGCGGACAGATCCATGGTGGCATCCCCCACGACATCGATCGTTCCAACATGGAATTGAGGCCCCTCATTGATGACCAGGCGGATGTAGAGCCCCTCTTCGGTGGCATCGATCTCAGGCTCTCCGATGTCAACCTGCAAGTAGCCGTCGTTCATGTACATGGTTTCGACTTCATTGCGATCACGCATGAAGATCGGCTCGGAGTAGGTGCCTGTCTTGTCGAGCCAACTCGTCGCCCAGGAGTACCAGCGCCAGGTCTTCGTCTGGAACTTCTTCCTGAGTTCCTTGTCACTGAAGGCTGAATTCCCCACAAACTCGACATCCCGGAGTTTGAGTTTTTCCCCTTCGTGGATATCGAAATCAATGGAAACAGAACCATCCCGATCGGGACTGATTGAAAAAATCACCTCGGCCAGGAAATAGCCCTGCTGCTTGTAGAGTTGGGTGATCCGTTCGTCGTTCTCGTGCAGAAGCGGATAGTCGAGGGTCGAGCCCGTGGTCAACGTCAACACTTCTTCGATCTTGTCTGTATCCAGACTCTCATTTCCGGTGATGGAAATCTGACGAATGACCGGATTCTCCTTGACCTCAAAGGTCAGCCGGACGCCTTCCGGCGTTTCCTTGGCGTAGACCCAGACATCCTGGAAGAAACCCAGGGACTGGATATCGCGCACATCGCCCGCCACCTTGGCCCGGTTCAAGGGGTCCCCGGCCCGGGTCTGGATTCGACTCCGGATGGCATCCGACTCAATTCGACGATTCCCCCGGATCCGGACTTCGGAGACGACCTCGCCGGAGCGGATGTCAGCCGTCGCCGCACCGATTGCCTCCGAACGTACGACCTGGAAGGTCAACAGGACTCCGCCGGGCCGACGCTCTGTGGAAACGTTCACGCCTGCCACCCGATCCTGCTGGGAGAGCAACTTCCGATCGGCCGCGACTTTATCCGGGTCGTACTCCGTGCCAGCCAACGAACTGACCAAGGACCTGAACTGCGGTTCAAGACTCCCCGCCCCTACGATCCGCACGCCAATGACGCGATCGACCTCATCTCCCGAGACAGCGGACACCACCTGCTCCGAGACGCCGTCGAGTTGAGCGATCAGCTCGGTTTCTCCCTCCGCCGTATAGGTGAGGTTGCGGCTTCGATTCGCCGGATCGGCGGGTACGAACCGCACATCCAGGCTGAAGCGGTTGGCCAATTCCGTCACACTCGCCGACACGACTCCAATCGCTTTCAACTTCTCGGCCAAAGCGCGTAGAGAAGAGTCGGAATGATCGATCGATCCGTCTTCCGGCAGGAACTCCGCGAGCGTCGCCGGTGCCACCACCGCCACCTTGCCGGTGGATTCAAGCCGCGCCGAGAGCAGGCTCGGCAGCGCCTCCGCCAGATGCTGGATCGGCCGAGCGCTGTGCACCTCAAAGGGGAGGATGGCCACCACGGCTTCGTCCGTCAGGAGAACCGGTGAAGCCGACGCTTCCGCGTCATCGGCCTTTTCTGACGGCTCGGAAAAGTCGGCGACCTCAGCCGCCAGCGACTCGGATGTCTGTGCCCAGGCCTGGGGCACAAGCAGGCCGCCCCATACCAGGGCGGCAAATCCCGAGATCAGGATGAATCCGCGCTGGCGCTTCCAGTGCAACAACCGCTCCAATCGAAGCCACACGAAAGAGCAGCCTCAGTCCGGGGTGGAAACGAGCCAAAACCACATCGTTTTGCAGCTCGATCCCCCTCCCTCGAGCCGACGCGATTTTAGTCATGAGACTCGGCCAAGACAAGGGGGCCAGACCTGCTTTGCCTTTGCAAATCGGCAGCTTATCAATTCGGAATCAGCTCCCCCCGAAGATGCAACCGAATCCGAAGCGGCGGTGTCCCTGAATGAGTGGAATCCGCCGTGGGAACCCTAGACCAGACCTTCGACAGGCCCCGCCGCCCCATCGGAGAGGTGCCCTTCGTTCAGTACCAGAGTCCGCCCCAGTTTTTCTGCCATTCGTGCGCTGTGAGTCACCACAACCAACGTCGTCCCATGCTGTCGGTTCATCTCAAGAAGAAGCTCCGCCACCTGCTCGCCCGTCGACGGATCAAGGTTTCCCGTCGGTTCGTCGGCCAGCACCACCGCGGGCTCAAGCACCAGGGCTCGAGCTACGGCCACGCGTTGCCTTTCGCCTCCCGAAAGTTTTCCCACGGCGTGCTCAAGACGGTGAGCCAGGCCCACTTCCGCCAGGATCGCGCCGGCCCGCTCACGCATTTCGTCTCGACCCAGATCCTGCAGTAGACCGGGCATCATGACATTCTCGATGGCCGAAAACTCGGGAAGAAGATGATGGAACTGGAAGACGAAGCCGAGAAAGCGATTTCGCAGCCGGGCCAGGTCATCGGGAGTCCGTCCGAAAACATCCTCGCCGCGAAAAAGAACCTCACCCTCCGTGGGCCGGTCGAGAGTCCCCAGGATGTGCAGCAAGGTCGACTTCCCTACCCCCGATTGACCCACGACAGCCACCCTGGCCCCTTCCTCCAGCACCAGATCCACGGACCGAAGCACTTCGATGGCCACTTCGCCTTCGCCAAAGCGCTTCACAAGCCCCCGAGCCTCGATGAGCGGTACCCCTGTGTCATTCATGCCGCAGTCCTTCCACTGGATCGAGATTCGCTCCTTGGCGACTCGGCAGCAGAGTCGCACCCAGGGAGAGTATCAGGGCAATCGCCGCCACCATCAAAACCTGGAGTGGGTCGATGCGCGACGGCACCGTCGAGAACTGATAGACGGTCTCCGGCAACGTATCGACACCTGTAATGAACTCGATCCGATCCTGGATCCAGTTGATCCGGTGAGTCACCGCCAGCGCGGCTACGACACCCACCAGAGTGCCCATGAAACCGATCAAGGTCCCCTCCAGAGCAAAGATCCTCTCGATCAGGGAATTCCTCGCTCCCATCGCTTTCAGGATCGCGATATCTCCGGACTTTTCCATGATCATCATCATCAGGGTGGCCACGATGACGAAGGCGGCCACCACCATGATCATGGTCAAGAGCAGGAACATCATCACCCGCTCTGTCTTGAGCGCCTGGAAGAAAGCCGGGAAATACTCCTTCCAATCACGAACCTGGAAGGGCGGCCCGAGAGCCGACTGCACCGCCCGCCCCACCTCGCCGGAGCGATAGTGATCGGTGGTCACGGCTTCCATTCCTGAGATCACCGGCCCCACACGAGCAAAGGCTTGAGCGGAAGCCAAAGACACATAGGCGTACGCTTCATCGTATTGCTGAAAACTCGAACGGAAGACCCCCGTGACTCGAAAGCGCATGAGTCTTGGAGCCGTGCCCAGAGGCGTGGGGGCTCCACCGAAAGGAGCAATGATCAGGACCGAGTCCCCTGGATTGATCCCCAATGACATGGCCAGACGGTTTCCGATCAGGATCCCAGGCTGCGCCTCGTCCCCGGGCTCTTCGGGCTCGGCCCCCAGGCTCTCAAGAGACCCCGAAAGGAGATCCTCCTCGAGTCGAGTGACCGACCCGATGCGTTGCGGGTCTACACCCCGCAATCGCAAACCGTGGATCTCTCCGAGCCGGCCGCGCACCAGTGCGTCCGCATCCACAAAAGGAGACACAGCCACCACTCCAGGGACCGACTCCACCTCTTCCACCAGACCGCCGTAGTCCGGAATGTTCTCGTCATCGGCATGGACAACAAAATGAGCACGGTGACCCAGGATCTCTTCACGCCAGGTCTCTTCAAACCCATTCATCACCGACAAGACCACGAGAATCAGCCAGACCCCCGCCGCAATCCCCACGACACAGATACCGGTGATCGCTGAAATGAAGACCTGGCGACGACGAGCGACGAGATAGCGAACGGCAATGAACCATTCCGCCTTCCCTCTGAGATCCACCAGGCCGGCCATGGCCAACGGAAAAAGACCCAGCCCGAAGAAAAGCAGCAAAACCACAAGCAGGCCGTTCCCCAAGCCCGCAAACCACGCCCTTTGGGTTTCCGGCAACCACCCGATTCCGGTGGCCAGGACCGCTGCAAAAAGCAGGACCCAGAGCGTCTGTCTCCAGGATCGCCTCAGCCCACCGCGCAAGAAACCGAAAAGACCGATCCCGCACACCAGCGTGAAGGCAATCGAGGCCGACCACAAAGGAAGCCCCGCACCGCCACCCATCAGCACCGCCGTGGCGAGAGCCAGTCCGAAAAAGGCCGCTTCGAAGCGACCGGGAGAGGTTCGCGACAACAGGATCCGGGCCACGCCCATGGCCACCCCGGTCAAGACCAGCGAGGCCAGGAAGAGAGCCATCACGCCTGCCACTCCATCCGAGAGGACGCTCAGTGAAGAGTGACCTGACCCGGCGAGTTCGGATCCGATGAGAGTGGCCACACACGCGGCCATGGCGGCCACCACCAGACGAATGGAAAAGCGACGCGAAGTCCGAGCCAACCTCTCCACGACGACCGCAGCGGAACCCATGAACACAGCGAAAAGAACGCCGATCCCCACAGCCAGACCGACAATGAACACCAGAGCGAAACCGCCTCCCACAGAGGGGAAGACAGACAGGGCATCACTCATCGGCGTGTCTCACGGCACAGTCCCGTCTTCTTCAATTCTCGGCGCGCCCTTCTGAAGACTGCATCAGCAAAGCAGCTCGAATCAATCCATCCAGATCACCGTCGAGCACCCCCGCCACATTGCCCACTTCCATATCCGTCCGATGGTCCTTGACGCGCTGCTGGGGATGAAGCGTGTAGGACCTTATCTGACTCCCGAATCCGATCTCCCGTTTCTCTCCGGTGATTTCACGCAATCGAGCCGCCTGCTCCTGGCGCGACTTTTCGAAAAGCTGGGCTCGCAGGACCTTCATGGCCGTGGCCTTGTTCTTGTGCTGGGACCGCTCGTTCTGACACTGGACCACGATGCCCGTCGGCATATGGGTGATCCGCACAGCCGAATCGGTCTTGTTTACATGCTGACCGCCGGCCCCACTGGATCGATAGGTATCGATACGCAGATCACTGTCATCGATCTCCACCTCGACATCATCGTCGATCTCGGGCACCGCTGTCACACTGGCAAAAGCCGTGTGACGTCTGGATTGCGAGTCGAAGGGCGAAATGCGGACCAGGCGATGGACCCCCTGCTCCATATTCAGGTAGCCATACGCGTACGCACCGCTGATGGCGAGTGTCGCACTGCGTATTCCGGCTTCTTCAGCCCCTTGTATATCCAAAACGTCCGAGCTGAAGCCATGACGTTCCGACCAACGCAGATACATGCGAAACAACATCTCGGCCCAGTCGCAGGCATCGGTTCCGCCTGCCCCGGAATTGATCGAGAGAATCACGGGCGAGTTGTCATGGGGACCCCCTAGAAGCTGGCGCAGTTCTACCTCTTCCAGGGCCTCACGGATTTCATTGCACTTTCCCGCGGCTTCAGCCCGGGTATCCGAATCATCGGCCTCGTTCGCCAACTCAAGCAGGACCATCGCGTCATCGATGGAAGACTCCAATCGGTCGTAGAGCTGGAGTTCTGCTTCTAGTGCACTCTTGTCCCGGGAAATCGCCTCTGCCTTCTCCCGATCATCCCAGAGGTCCGGACGGGCCATCTGGGTTTCCAGCTCCTCATACCGGCGGCGCAGGCCAGTCAGGTCAAAGACGCCCCCGAAACTCATCAAATCGATTCTTCAATCCCTGGAGATCTTCTGCAATTTCTCCAGGATCAAAATTGGCCTGCTGACCTTCGCTCATCGCGCTTTCCCTCCACCGGGTCCTTTGGGAATGGACGAAGCGCCCGGATCCCAGTACGCGTGCAAACGTAGAATTTCGGAGCCTCTCCCGCCATGACCGAAGTCCGACAGGGCAACGTCACAGGCAGGCTGAGCTCCAGAGTCGACGCTGCTCCCGCCTCATGGCCCGCGCTTCTTGATCATCTTCATGATCAAAGCCCACGATATGCAACAGGCCGTGGATCACGAGTCGTGCCACTTCTTCATCCAGCCCACGATGACGTTCCCGGGCTTGCATCGCGGCCGTTTCCACACTGATCACCACGTCGCCCATGAGACCGCCCCGCCCGCCGAGATCATCGCCTTCGATCATCGAAAAGGACAGGACATCCGTGGGCCGGTTCTTGTTTCGCCAGGCCTGATTGAGCGAACGGATCTCCTCGTCGTCCACCAGCGCAATCGATAACTCGGACCGCGAATGCCCCAGGCAGCCAAGCATGGCCCGAGCGCGCTTGCGCAAGAGTGTCGAGTCGACTCGGCTACCCAGAACACCTTCAGGAGGACCGACGATTTTGACCGGCATCAACTTGAGGGCGCCGGCGAACGCCCCGACTGTTCCGGGCGACCTCCGCCATCCCGCTTCTCATAGGCTTCAATGATCGACTGGACGAGCGGATGCCGAACCACATCCGCACGCGAAAACCGCATCAACCCGATGCCCTTGACCGAACTGAGTATGTCCACAGCATCGGAAAGTCCGCTGGAGGTTCCACTGGGCAGATCCACCTGGGTCAGGTCTCCCGTAATCACCGCCTTCGAGCCGTACCCCAACCGGGTCAGGAACATCTTCATCTGTTCCGTCGTTGTGTTCTGGGCTTCATCCAGGATCACGAAAGAGTCGTTCAGCGTACGACCCCGCATGAAGGCAAGCGGAGCGACTTCGATGACATCACGTTCAGAAAGGCGGGCGGCCCGGTCAAAATCCATCATGTCATGCAACGCATCGTAGAGCGGTCGCATGTAGGGATTCACTTTTTCCGCCAGATCGCCGGGTAGAAAACCGAGTTTTTCCCCCGCTTCCACCGCAGGCCGGGTCAAGATCACGCGCGCTACTTCCTTGCGATTCAAGGCCGCGATGGCCATGGCCATGGCCAGATAGGTCTTTCCGGTACCGGCGGGCCCCACCGAAAGGGTGATGTCGTTTCCCTGAATCAGGTCGACATAACGTCGCTGAGACAGATTCTTGGCTCGAATCACCCGGCGGGATCCGACATGGCTCAGCACGTTCTCGTAGACGGACTTGAGATCGACATCCGGTTTTTCGGATACCATTTCAATGGCCGCACGGACATCCCGGGAGCGGACAGTTCGGCCGGAGCGGAGTACATCGTAGAGCTGCTCGAGTACGGACTTCGCCACGTCCACAGACTCACGCGTCCCCGAGAGCCGCACCTCGTTCCCACGCGCATGCGCCTCGATGCCCAGCTCCTGCTGGAGCAGGCGCAGGTGCGCCTCTCGATCTCCGTAGAGCTCTGCGGCTGTGAGGTTGTCTTCGAATGACAGGACTTGCCGGATACTGCTACTGCTGATCTCGCCCAGAAGGAACTCCCGCTCTTCAACGCTGTGGCACAGCCTGGACCCATTCGGGCCGCTGCTCTCCTTGAGAGTACGCGGCCAGCGATTCCGGCGCCAACGTCCCTCGAGGGTCGGAACCGGCGGCGGAAAGCCGATCGGGAAGGCCCGGTTCGCTCAAGCCTCCTTGGCTCCCGTTGGCCTCCTCGAGGTAGGCCCGTCGCAAACGAGCAAACTTCATCTCCGCCAGGACCCGCGGCCCGCCCCCCTCCTCTCGAATCCCAGCCATGGAACCCGGCGCAGAATCCACGGACAGAGCCCCCACCACCAAAGCCAGAAACGCCAGGGGCAGCGTTGCGGCCGAGACCCAGCGAAGAGCCTCCAGCCACGGCGAGCGCGAACGAGCCAGAAACG
Source organism: Spirochaeta sp. (assembly GCA_002691025.1). Lineage (GTDB taxonomy): Bacteria > Myxococcota_A > UBA9160 > UBA9160 > UBA4427 > MED660. The sequence goes on from NZGT01000055.1 coordinate 8,881, forward strand.
GGTTCTTCTTTGCACTCGCCGCTTCCTCGGTCTCGATGCGCCCCCCCACAAAGGCCTCGGAGAGATGCCGTCCGACTTCGAAGGTCGTCCGCCTTGAAGCGTCGATCACCTGGCGAACCGAGCGGTGCCCGTCGAGCAGGCTCAAGATCTCATCCGCATCGCCCCGCCCTTCGGAATCCGGTTTCCGATTCTTGGCGATTCTGAAAACGTGGCTCTCGGTCTGGACTTCGATCGGAAAGGTTCTCCACTCATCGAGCATCCGAAGACCATCCATCAAGACCTTCTCGACCGAGAAGGCTTCCTGCTCGATCATCGCCTCGCGATTTCGCGTGGGCGAAAAGTGGAACGCTCCCGAGGACCACCCCATCACCTGGAAAAGCGTCTCCTGGGTCAGTCGAGCCATCATTTGTTCGAGCACGACTTGATCCATTCCGTCGTACTCCAGCCATAGATCCGGCAAGGGTCGAGCCGAGGCTCGACTCTGTGCCGTCGTACGATCGAAGTCCGAAGCAAGAATGAATCCGGCACGCACCAGGCTCTCACCCAAAGCCGTGAACTCGAGCTCCCCCACCGGAGAAGCCGAAACGACACACCCCTCCTCAAACACGATCCGGATGTTCTCAGCCTCATGTTCAAGCTGCAGGAATCCGGTTTTACGCTGCTGTCCTATCAGTTGGAGGACATCTGCGATTCCGAAATCTTCCAGTTTCCCGTGAAGCACCGCCGCCATATCAAAGCCTCCGCTGCATCGAAAAACCCACCAGCATGGAAACCAGATAGGAGACAAAAAGCAGTCCAGAAAAAGAAATCAGGATCCCACTGGCTGCGTCCCCGGTCACGAGCGGTTCCGGAAAAGGACCGTCCCTGAAGATCCAGAAGACGCCAGCCCCCACGAAGAGGAAGATCGACAACAACGAGAGATCCGGTCTTTTCACGCGAATGCCTGCAAAACCGGGAATGGAAAGCGAAAGCAGATTCAGACAACGCCCCACTCTTCGCTCCCGAGTCCACAAGGACTGGATTCGGGCATTACGAACCTCGGGATCCGCTGACTTCGGGCGACTGAAAAGAAAGTGGCAACTCTCACACATTTCGTGACTCCAAAGGCTCGTGTCACAACGACCGCAAATCGCCGTCCCGCAGCGCTTGCAATGTCCGGCCTGCTCGAACCGATCGCGCATGAGCCAGGCGCCGATCCAGAGCAAGGCAAAGACCCCGAGGACATTCACGGGACTCACTCCGAGCCACCCCGGAGCCACTCGCGAAGACGCAAATCGAACCCAAGGCGAACCATCCGAAGAAACCCACAGGCGCTGCCCCAGCGCACGCATCGGAAAAGTCGGATCCAACACCAGGTCCGGTTGCCCCAGACCCGTCAAATGAGTCGCTCGCTCCGCATCAATGGCCTGGGCCTGCCCCATGGCCTTTTCGAATTGCTGGATCTGGAAGGTCTTCGCGTGGGCCTGCGCAAGGTTGAAGAAGAGCTCAAACGAATGCCCACGAAAAGTCGCTTGGTTGTAGAGGCGAACCGCCTCCTCCGAGTCCCCGGAACGAAAAGCCAGGTTCCCCAGCAAGACCAGCGCCATTGGATCGTTCTTCTCAAGTCCGAGAAGCTCCCCGAGATAATGCCTGAGACGGGTCTCGTCACCCCGACGACCGGAATGGACGGCCAGGCTCCGTAAGGCCAGTGTGTCTTGACTGGAGTCGGCCGCGTACTCCAGAAGCTCCCACTGAGCCGACGTCGCTCGCCCTCGAACCAGCGCCAGAGCCGAACTGGCCACCGGATCCGCTTCCAGGGCATCCGCCGCCTGCCCGGCCCAATTGGTCACCACGAAGGTACCGGTGGTGAGAAGAAGTACAGCCAAAGCCAGGGTCGTCCGGTGGATCGATCTTCCATAGAGGACCCCGATCACGAAAAAACCGCAGCCCAGTCCCAGAAGTCCCTCACCCAGGGCGAGGGGAATCAGCAGACAAGCCGACAAGAGGGCGACTCGAGCAAAGCCGGGCATCTGTGCAGAAAAGAGGTCTCCCAGATCGTGAGCCGCGGAGCGGAAGAAGGCAAAGCCCACCAGGAAGAGGAAAAGCAGCCCGCTCACGATCATCATCATGGCCAACAGAACGCCCAGTGAACCCATCCACCAAAAACGTCCTTCCACATGATCCGGCAAAGCCGACACGCCTCGGAGTCCCGCCTGGAAGGCCGCCCCGTGTTCGCCCACTCGAAGGAGTTCTTGCGCCATGGCGAAATGGACCAGAGGCAACTCCGGAGACAACTCAGAGGCCCGCATCAACCGGGCCAGACTTGCATCGGAACCCGCTTCCAGGATCAGGGCCCGGGCCGGTGCTTCCACCTGCTGAACGGCGAAGTTCGATAGGCCCCGATGGTCCGAATACACGAAATCAGCTGGGGGAACCGAAGCCTGGGGCGTAAGCGGCGCCGCGTGCAAAGAGTCCGAAGGCCCGAACAGAGCCAGGCACACCATCAGCAGAAGGAATGCCTGTCTTTTTTTCACTGAGTCGCCCTGCACACCACGCCCCTCCACCGGCCCACACCGAAACCGGTTCTCTCTCTATCGGCGAACGGCCAAAGGGCTGAACCGGAGTACGCACAAGACCCCGGGGGGTAAAAAGATCCTGTTGTCGACATCGGCGGTCGACACTGGCGCCCGGAGGGGTATTATCCGGCGCCCGGCACCCGTATGGCAGCCGTGTACAGGAGATCAACGCCTTGGCGAATCATAAATCAGCCCTCAAGCGTATCCGCCAATCCGAGCGACGTCGGAAGCGAAACCAACATGCCCGCAGTGGCATGCGAACCCAGGTCAAGCGATTCATGCAGACCCTGGAAGACGGAGACGCCGAAGCCGCGCAGACGCAGTTTCGCTTGACGGAACGATCGGTGCGACGAGCCGCATCCAATGGACTCATCCCGAAGAAAAGAGCCGACCGCCAACTCGGACGACTCGCCCGAAGACTGAACGCACTCAGTCAATAGTCTCGGTCTCCCCGTCTTGCCCTACTGGGTCAAGTCGAGGACGAGACTCTCCAGCGCCACCTCAGGACTGAGGTGACCGGCTCCCTTGAGTGCCAGATCGGCACCGTGAATGGCTTCCAGGCAATGCCGGAGTCCGAGCAGGCTGTAGCGCTTGGCCTGGCTCTCCAGCTTTCGTTTGATGAAGGGCGGAACCTGAACCGGCTGCCCTTCCCGAACCCGAGCCAGTCGTCTGAAATGACCGGCCAGCGCTCCCAGGATGGCCGGCCCGGCCGCCCCGGCACCCAGAAGGTCACCCAATTGAGAGATGGCGTCTGCAGTGCGTCCCGCACCAATCGCATCGGTCAGATCCCAGATTGATTTCTCAGCCACGTCCTGAGCCGAGGCCATGACATGGTCTCGCGTCACGGGCTCACCGTCACCCGCAAAAAGACGCACCTTGGCCAGCTCCTGCCGAATCAGCATCAGCTGAGGTCCGAGTCGTTCCGCAAGGATCTGGGCGGCCCCCTTCTCCAGTACGATGTCCTGCCGAGACGCCTCCGACTCGATGAAGGGAAGGAGTGCCTTGCCGGCCTTGGGCGGCTCACACTCCACCGAAGCAGCGGGACCTTGAAAAGCCTTGACCCAGCGAGAACGACGGTCCGCTTTCGAAGCCACCACCACAAGCACGGTGCCTTCCCAATCCGCGCAAAGGGCCACCTCCCGGGCCAGAGCCTCGGTCAGGGCCTTTGAAGCGGCCCCTCGCGTATGCTCCGGCTCAGTGAGGATCACCAGACGGCGAGCGGCCATCACGGGCAGGGCCCTCAAGCTGTCTTCCAGAGCTGCCGCGGAGGCGCTTTCCCCGTGCAAACGATCCAGATTGAAATCCGCGGACGAGGGTTCCAGCACGGCCTCGCGAATCCGCTTGATGGCCTCATCGCGCAGAAGCGGCTCGGCCCCCAGAAGGAGATACGCAGGCCTTACCTGTTTCTTGGCCATCTCTTTTTCGAGTTCAGCCAGCTTCACGAGTCTGCTCCGTCGGTCAAGACCTCGACATCATCGTAGATCCGATCGGCGAGGACAGCCGTGATCCGACGCAAAGCCTCCTCGCGATTCTTCCGACTGATCTCCAGGTTGAAGCTCGCAAGATAGACCTCATTGGCCGAACGTGAGAGACGATCGAGTTTCAGCGTGCGCCCGTCTGAATTCCGCACGAGAACGGGATCGATCCGCACCGAGATCGTAAACTCGATGGCACGGATATTCGTGGTCAGCGTCCGACTCGCGGTATTGACGGCCTTGACGCTTCCCTTCAAGGTGTAGTCGGGCGAGGATGAGTTCTCGACTCCTCGAACCCGTCCCGGCCGAGCAAACTCGCTGATCAGCGCACTCCCCAACATGAGCTCGATGCCGGGCTCCAGCGTGTCATTTTCGAAGGTGGTGATCGCAATGGTCACCGGTGGCTTTCCCGCCTGCGGCGAGTGGGAGAGCCGATAGCCACAACCCCCAGACAACCCGAAAACCAGAAGCAGGCACAATGCCCTTTGAATGAACACGGCAAACGGATAGCAGAAGCCGCGAAAGACTCCCCGAACCCTTCACGAGAAGGCGTTCAAGCCCCCGCGCGCTGCCTTGCGGCCCTTCGCAGTTCGTCACCCAGATAATCACGCTCGGAGAGGACTCCGGGGTCCACACGCTTGCTCAGAAGCAGCCCCCCCTCTCGGATCTCGGGGGCAAACTCGTCCAGCAGGCCGCCTTCGCTGTCCACCTGATCAAAACGTTCGGGGTGGTAGAGAAGCATGTCGGAAACCACGATTCGGGCCAGCCTTTCGGCTTTCGCTCGCTCTGCATCCTCGCCCGTAAGCGTCTTGTGTGGAACGGAAGCCACCGAGACTTCGGCCTCACCCTGTTCCGGAGGCGAAGCCTTTACCGGCCCCCGCCGTGACTCGGAGTGGATCGGCGGCTTGACCCGCAAGCCATGGCTTTGAAGAAAGGCGATCAGACCACCGTCCGGGTCGGCTTCGTCGATTTCAAGGTCGAAAGCAGCTTCGCCCTGCGCACTGGACGAAAGCCCAGACAGGCTGGGCTTCGATCTCAACAACACCAACCCCGTGCTCTTCAGCGCCTCTGTACCCCTGATGATCTCGCAAAGGTCCCCTGCTCCAATCCGAGGGAGGTCACCGGTCAAGATCACAACCGGATAGTGGGCGCGCTGAAGGCCCAGTAAGGCTTGCACTCCATCCGCGGCTCGGTCCACATGGAGGCCCTGGGTCGCCATGCGTTTGACGAACTCGGCCGCACGCCCCGAATCCGGGTCAGCCAGGAGAACCGCGGCCTTGGGGTCCAGCACTTGGGAAGGACCCGACTCGCAAGCCGGTGGCCGAGAGGTGGGCCGTCCTCGGGAATCCGGCCGAGAGGGCTTGAGGGTCGCAGACAAAGAGGCCGGCGCCACGTGGGGCGCCCCATGTTCGGGCAAGCGGAAGAGGCTTCGGCAGCGCGCACACCGGAGGCGGGCTCCCGCGGAG